>NZ_PDZH01000059.1 GCF_002735695.1 Chitinimonas sp. BJB300 | reverse complement strand
CCACCTACCATCGCCGACAAGCCCGTTGCTGTCGCCGCACCAAACGTGCTCAGCAAATAGTCGGTGTACAAATCGAGTTCTTTGTTCTTCATTGCGACAGGTTAGCGTATGCACTGCGTAACATCAGCCTATAAGTTGGATAACGTAACCTTTACCAACCGCAATATCGGTAACCTAAACAAGGATTACGACGGTTCCCACGCCGGCCTCTTCTTTACATGGGCTTTCTTCTGATCGCCGCATGATGCGTAACAAAAAAGCCCCATCACGGGGCTTTTTTGTTATCTAACACTCTTACCACTAATTAATCCCTAACCGCTCCATTCGATAACGTAACGAGCGGAACGTCACCCCCAGTAATTTGGCTGCCTGGGTGCGATTGAAACGGGTCCTGTCAAGGGCGGATAGGATCGCATCCTTCTCCACACGATCGAGATAATCCTGCAAAAGCCCAATTTCACCCCGATCCACAGGAAGATCCTCGGCATCGACACGCTTTAACTGAAGATCATCCGTGTTAATGGTCCGGCCATCACACAATGCCAACGCACGTTCAAGGATGTTCTCAAGCTCACGCACATTGCCGGCGAAGTCGTAAGCAATCAGTGCTGCCAGGGCTTCTGGCGCAAGGCGGGGTTCATCCATCCCATTCTGCGCCGACAGCCGTGCAAGCACGCCGTGGGCAATATTGGGGATATCTTCACGCATGTCACGCAATGAGGGCATACGCAGTTCAATCACATTCAAGCGATAGTACAAGTCCTGGCGGAAACGGCCCTCTTCCACACAATTTGCCAAATCCTGATGCGTGGCGCAAATAATGCGTACGTCCACCGATATCTCACGCGTATCACCAATCTTGCGTACTTTCTTTTCCTGTATGACCCGTAGTAGCTTGACCTGCATGGCCAGCGGCAAATCGGCTACTTCGTCCAAAAATAATGTACCGCCATCGGCCGCCTGGAAAAAACCGTCACGCTCACCATCCGCCCCCGTAAACGCCCCTTTCTTGTAGCCGAAGAACTCACTTTCCATCAGGTTCTCGGGAATAGCGCCACAGTTGACGGGCACAAAGGGTTTGTCGGCGCGGATCGACTGCCCATGGATCAACCTGGCCGCCCGCTCCTTACCGCTGCCCGACTCACCCGTGATGTAGACAGGTGCTTGGCTGCGCGCCAGCTTATCGATCAAGGTCAGCGCTTCTCGAATAGCCAGCGAGTCACCAATAAACGCTTTATCGGTACCGGGTACAGTCCGGGAAGCCGGCTTGTCCAATTCGAGCGCCGAACGCACCAAGGTACGCAGCTGGTCTAAAGAAACAGGCTTGGCCAGATAATCGAATGCACCAGCCTTAAGTGCTTCGACCGCGTTATCCAGGCTGCCATAGGCGGTAATCACCGCCACAGGAATATCGTAACCTTGGCGATCAATATGCCTGACGACATCCAGGCCACTGCCATCAGGCATACGCATATCCGTCAGACAAAGATCAATCCCTCCCTGATCAATCCGTTCAATGGCAGCAACCACGCCTTCTGCCAACTCGACATCCAACCCCATTTTCAACAGGGTCAGCTCTACAAGTTCGCGCAGATGGGGTTCGTCATCAACGACGAGAACACGAAGTGGCTTAGAAGATTTTTTGCTCATGCAGGGCGGCTCGGAAAGGTGATGCGAAAGCAAGCACCGAGTGAAACAGGCACATATTCCAGCACGCTGTCATTTCCAGCGCAAATCTCGCGTGCAATATATAGCCCGAGACCGGTACCTTTTGCATCAGTGGTGAAGAAGGGTTCGAATAACTTACCCATATCTTCAGACGACACGCCAGCGCCATCATCCCGCACCTGTATAGCCCAAGCATCCTCTGTTGGCCCAACTTTTACGCTGAGCCCACCATCTTTCTGCGAGCAATAACGCCAACCATTGCGACAAAGATTCCACATTACCTGGTGCAGCTGCCCTTCATCGAAGCGGGCTGTCGCGCCTTGAGGGCATTCCAGCACAATGTCTGCTTGAATACCCTCCACCTCCTTGAACTCGGCAACAAAAAGCGTCAACCACTCATGAAGCCGAATATCGACCGGATCTGCTCGATCGCGTCGATTCAAATCCAGCACTTCCTGCACCATCTGATTCAATCGCTTGGTATTGTCGCCAATGATCTGGGTAAGCCGTTTACTGGCAGGATCATCGGCATCTTCCGCCAAGAGCTGTGCTGCATGGCTAATCGCAGAAAGCGGGTTTCGGATTTCGTGCGCGATGTTCGCAGTAAGTCGCCCCAAAGCAGCAAGCTTGATTTGCTGCGCCTCGCGTTGCAATCGCTCGATATCCTCAAGAAAAACAACCGTACCTGTCGCCGAACTACCCACCTGCACCGGCATGAAACGCGGCCGGACCCGCTGGTTACTGGCCGGATTGGGCGCCAAGGTCGAATCACCCTCACGCCAGCCAGACAGCGCTCGCGCCAATGCCGGCGAGAACTCCCGTAACACAGTGCGTCCTACTACCATGCCTCGGCCAAGCAGCCGCTCCGCCTGCTGATTGAATTGGCGCACAACGCCAAGCTCATCCAGCACCAGCACCCCATCCGACACATCCTGAATCACCAATCGGTTGATCTGTGCCATATTCGCCAGCTCATTGCCACGCCGCGCGGCTAGTTGCTCTGATTCGGTCGCATAACTCGCCAACCGATGCGCCAGCCATGCGGTGGCAAAACAGGCAGAGGAGACCATGGCTACCTGAAACCAGTCCGACGCCCTACCGCCATCAAAGAAATACTGATAACCCTGCTGCCCCAACAAGGCAATACTGGCCATAGCGGCATGAAATAAGGTGGTGCTCCCGCGGCTGATCAATCCTGCACCTGCCAGATAGGGCAGCAGCATCAAAGCGATGCCTGACTGGAAACCGCCCCCTATGTGCATCACGCCCACAATAAACAGAATGTCGCTACCCACCTGAATACCAAGCAGTAGCCTGAAGGTCGGCCAGCGGTAACGCAGACAAAGCGTGTAGCCTGAAATCAGACATAAATAGGCCATAGATGCCCAATTCACACTGATGCGGTCTCCTTTATCGAAAAGAAGATTGGGCGATAACGACCAATTCGCTACGATCAGCGACGCCACCATCGCCGCGCGAAACAAGTTGAAGATTTTGGCAGAACGCCAAAAAGCATCTGGAGCGGTGAATTTGCGGGCTGGCATAGCCAATTTATAACCGCTCAAGCGGGGATAGGCAGAAGAACCGCATGCTAACCTACTCCGCTATGTCGCCCCAACGCCCTACCCTTCTTATTCCATTTTGCCTCGCAGCCACCTGGCTGATCTGGGGCTCGACTTACCTCGCTATCAAATTTGCACTGCTCAGCTTCAGTCCCTACGTGCTGTCCGGCAGCCGTTATCTATGCGCCGGCGGGCTCTTGCTGGCTTGGCTTAAATGGCGTGGCGTTGCCTGGCCCAGTTGGGGACAAGTAGGTAATGCCAGCCTTGTCGGTCTGCTCATGCTCACAATCGGTAACGGTCTTACCTGCGTTGCCGAAAAGACGTTGGACTCGGGCGCAACTGCGCTCCTTGTTGCCACCACACCATTGCTAACCGTCGTGATGAGCCAATTAATAGGCAGTCAGGCCAAACCTCTGGAATGGTGCGGTATCGGCCTTGGCCTGCTGGGAGTATTGCTGATGAATCTCGACACCGGCCTGGCGAGAGAACCACTCGATGTAGGCCTGATGGCCATCGCCTGCATTGCGTGGGCTATTGCATCGGTACTCATACCGCGCCTCAACCTACCTGAGGGCAGCATGTCACCCGCTATCCAGATGCTGGCAGGTGGCTTGGTTTCACTGCTGCTGGCGTTGCTTGGCGGAGAGCGCTTCCCCAGCGCCCCCAAACCTGAAGCCATTGCTGCTCTGGCCTATCTGATCGTCTTCGGCTCCATCGTGGCTTACTCCGCCTTTGTCTGGTTGCTGCGCCATGCAAGGCCGGCATTGGCAAGTAGCGGCAGCTATGTAAACCCAATGGTGGCGCTGTTTCTTGGCTGGCTGCTTGCTGGCGAAGCCATTAGCTGGCCGCTTATGGCGGGCATGGGCATTATCCTGCTCGGAGTAGCCTTGATTGGCCTGGCTACTCGCACCAAAGCTTAGCTACGCCAACCTTCCCTTCGGCTGGTATATATGGCAACTCGCCCCTACCGCCAAATCCTGCTAGTTTTCCAACCTTTCCGCCTTCAAGCACCTCGCCATGACCACGCCTGATTACCTCGAACGTATCCTTACCGCCCGTGTCTACGATGTCGCCATCGAAACCGATCTGGACGAGATGCCCAACCTAGCCAATCGAATCGGCAACCGGGTACTGATCAAGCGCGAGGATATGCAGCCCGTCTTCACTTATAAGCTGCGGGGTGCTTACAACAAGCTGTCCAGCCTTACCCAGGCAGAGCGCGATAAAGGCGTGATCACCGCATCAGCGGGTAACCACGCTCAAGGCGTCGCTATGTCCGCACAGAAGCTGGGCTGCAAAGCCACCATCGTGATGCCGATAACCACCCCCAGCATCAAGATCGACGGCGTAAAGCGTCGTGGTGCAGAAGTGGTGCTGCATGGCGATTCCTACAGCGACGCCTACGCACATGCGATGCAATTGGTGGCCGAAAGCGGCGGTACGTATGTTTCACCGTTCGATGACCCCGCAGTCATTGCAGGCCAGGGAACCGTAGGGATGGAGATCCTCCGCCAGCATCCCGACCCCATCCATGCGATTTTTGTTCCAATCGGCGGCGGTGGTCTGGCTGCGGGCCTAAGCGCCTATGTCAAAAGGTTGCGGCCCGAGATCCGCATCATCGGTGTTGAACCGGTCGATAGCGATGCCATGAAACGATCCATTGATGCAGGCGAACGCGTCATCCTCGAACATGTAGGCTTGTTTGCCGACGGCGTAGCCGTCAAGCAAGTGGGCGAAGAAACCTTTCGTCTTTGCCGCGAATACCTCGACGAGATCATCCTTGTTGATACCGATGCTATGTGCGCAGCTATCAAGGATGTGTTCGAAGACACCCGTTCCATCCTGGAGCCCAGCGGTGCACTCTCACTGGCTGGCCTGAAGGCCTGGGCAGCAAGGGAAGGATGCCAGCAAGAAACACTGATCGCTGTCGCCAGCGGCGCAAATATGAACTTCGACCGTCTTCGCCATGTAGCGGAGAGGGCAGAGATTGGTGAAGCACGTGAAGCCATACTTGCCGTCACCATTCCCGAACAACCGGGCAGCTTCCGCGCATTTTGTGAAAAGCTCGGCAATCGTGCCGTCACTGAGTTCAACTACCGAGCATCCGACCCGACCGAAGCGCATATCTTTGTTGGCGTGAAGATCAGCGCACACCAAGAGGCTTCCGCATTAGTCGCCCAACTCAACGCCGCAGGGCTGAAAGCCATCGACCTTACCGATAACGAAATGGCAAAACTGCACATCCGTCATTTGGTCGGCGGCCGGGCGCTAAGGGTCGAGCACGAACTGGTATACCGCTTTGAATTCCCTGAACGCCCGGGTGCGTTGCTCAACTTCCTCACCCATATGGGTAAGGGTTGGAACATCAGCCTGTTCCACTACCGCAACCATGGCGCTGATTTCGGCCGCGTACTGGTAGGTATGCAGGTACCCCCCGCCGACGAAGCCGCCTTGCAATCCTTCCTGACAGAACTCGGCTACGACTACACCGATGAACGCGATAATCCCGCCTACCGGTTGTTCCTTGCATGAACTTGATGGGCGACACTCGCTCTAACCAGACATATAGCAAATCCTGCACAGGCTCTTGAATTTATTCAGGACCGTACGCGCCCTTGACCGGGTGAAGCGTAGATAGACATACGTATTGGGGCCTTCAAGCAGCACATGAGCCCTGATAAGGGACATGCAGCTACGGCCTTCTAAAGCCTCGATAAGCGGAGCGATACAGCGTAAAAATGGCCATGAAATACTCATTTACCCATTGTAAATGCCATTTTCTTGGTCTTTTTGCCTTGTTTTACCCTTACTTAGAACCTGTCTAAAGTCTCGCGAGCTAAGGCAAGATAAGGCGGAAACAGCCGAGAAAGCGGAGTATACAAGTGGTAAGTGAGCATTCCGAGGGTGTTTTCAACGTCATATTGCCGACGCGCAGCAGACTTTAGATAGGTTCTAAAAGACTTTCAACAGGTTATTGGGCACGGTACTTGCTGGAAAGTGGGGTAAGCATTACCTACCAACCCCAGCCAGCGCACGAAAATTACACATTGTCGTATCGCTAAATGAGCCCGCACCATGCAACACCGACCCACCCTCCTTCAGATAGCAGTCCTCTTGGCATTCTGTGTCAATTGCACTTTATGCGCAGACACAGGCAAAAAGGACAATCGCAAGCGTAAAGCCCGCCGGCCTCCAGCGCTGAATCTGAAAGTGCAAGATGTGCCAGTTCATGGCAAGCAGGTACCAGCCACTTTTGTATCACCCATTTTTCGCACCTACCTCGAATCTCCGCCCAACCTTATCGAACCTGTCGGCGCCACCGAAAGAAAACTTCTGTTGGTGGCCCGCAGCCCCGTCGCACCCGACGACAACGAGAACTACCTCTGTTTGAATCGTGAGGCCGGTAACGCTACTGGAGGGGGTGTACGGTGGTCACTTAACGATGGTTTCGGCCTTTATGTTCAGGGCCGAAACTTCAAGCATTTGCAACGCCTCCTCAAGAACCATCGAGTTACCAGCATCTGCCCACCGGGTGACCCCAACCCGATCTGCATGGCCATCCCAAAACAGAATTGCGATTAATGCCCACGCTAAACCAGACCGATAAAACGCTGTTTTTATAAGGTTTAATTGGCATAGTCGTACAGAAAATGTCGCCCCATCGTTCGATGCAGCGCAACATTTCAGCTAGAATCAATTCCCCCGATCTCAGCCGTTTCTGGACGCCCGCCACCATGGCAGATACGCCTCGCCTGCGCGAAATACCCTACAACTACACCTCGTTTTCCGATCGCGAAATTGTCATGCGCCTCTTGGGCGAAGACAGCTGGCAAGTGCTGGACACTTTGCGCACTGAACGCAAGACCGGGCGATCAGCCCGCATGCTGTTCGAAGTATTGGGTGATATCTGGGTTGTTCAACGTAACCCCTACCTGCAAGATGACTTGCTCGACAACGCTAACCGCCTTGAAGCCCTGACCGGTGCCATGCGCCATCGCCTACGCGAGGTAGAGTCCCGCCGTGGCGACAATACCCAGGTCGGTGATCTGCTTGACCGTGCCCGCAATGCGGTAGACCGTTTCGAGCGCTTCTTTCCCGAGACAGCCGAACTACGCCGCAAGGTAATGAAACGGATGGGCGGGCTGACACGTAAAGACAATATCTGTTTCGATGGTCTGGCGCGTGTTTCCCACGTTACCGACGCCACTGATTGGCGGGTTGAATACCCCTTCGTGGTGTTGAATCCCGACAATGAAGACGAAATGGCTGGGCTCGTAAAAGCCTGCATTGAGCTGGGCTTGACCATCATCCCTCGCGGGGGTGGTACGGGCTATACCGGTGGTGCCATACCGCTGACCCCCATGTCGGCGGTGATCAACACTGAAAAGCTGGATCGCCATAACGGTGTGGAATACCTCGACCTACCGGGTGTCGAGGGCAAGGTCGCCACCATCAATTGTGGCGCCGGAGTTGTCACCAAGCGGGTCATGGAAGCCGCCGAAGCCGATGGCTTGGTATTCGCCGTCGACCCAACCTCCGCCGAAGCCAGCTGCATTGGCGGTAATGTGGCCATGAATGCGGGCGGCAAGAAGGCAGTGCTCTGGGGTACAGCACTCGACAACCTCGCGTCGTGGAAGATGGTTGACCCTGATGGCAATTGGCTGTTTATCGAGCGACTCAACCATAATCGCGGCAAGATTCACGACGCGGAACTGGCTAGCTTCAAGGTGCGCAAACTACAGCCTGATGGCAAGACCCCGATCAGCGAAGAAACGCTGGTTATCCCCGGCCCACAGTTCCGAAAGGTCGGCCTGGGCAAAGATGTAACCGACAAGTTTCTGGCCGGTCTGCCCGGGGTGCAGAAGGAAGGCACAGACGGCATCATCACATCAGCCCGCTTTATTCTGCATCGCCTCCCTGCGTACAGTCGCACAGTTTGCCTTGAGTTTTTTGGCACCGTGGCGCAAGCCACGCCAGCCATCGTCGAAATCAAGAACTATCTCGATAGCCATCCTCACGCCATTCTGGCCGGGCTGGAGCACCTGGATTGGCGCTATGTGCGGGCAGTGGGCTATGCCACCAAGGCCAAATCCAAGGGGCGGCCGAAGATGGTGCTATTGGCTGATATCGTTTCGGATAATGAAAACGCCGTTGGCGAGGCTTCGTCACAGGTAGTCAGGTTGGCCAATGCCCGCCATGGTGAAGGGTTCATTGCCGTCACCGCCGAGGCGCGCAAGAAGTTCTGGCTGGACCGCAGCAAGACAGCGGCTATCGCCCGACATACCAACGCCTTCAAGATCAACGAGGATGTGGTGATTCCGCTGCCCCGCCTGGGAGACTATTCGGATGGTATCGAACGCATCAATATCGAGCTCTCCACCCAGAACAAGCTGCAGCTTCTGGAAAGACTGGAAGCCTTCTTCAAAGAAGGTCGCCTGCTATGGGACAGTGAAGATACCGGCATCAGCCATGATGAGCTGATCGGCGATCGGCGTGAAGCGGCTCTGACCGCTATCGCGAGTGTTCAACAGCGCTGGGCCTGGGTATTGCACCATCTCGATGATGCGTTCGAGCAATACACCAGCAATTATCCGAATGTCCGTCTGGAGCCTGCCGGCGACATCGACCCACCACAGTCTGTCTTCCATGCAATGCGTGACTTCGCCTTACGTATTTCCTGGAAACGCGAACTGTTGGCCGATTTGGATGCGCTGTTTTCCGGCGAAGCCGACGCGCCTATTCGCGCAGCAGTGCGCGCCATTCACCAGAAGACCCTCAAGGGCCGGGTATTTGTCGCACTGCATATGCATGCCGGCGACGGCAATGTGCATACCAATCTACCGGTGAACTCTGACGACTATACAATGCTGCAAACGGCTCACAAGGCAGTGGCGCGCATCATGGAACTGGCGCGTGGCTTAAATGGCGTTATCTCGGGCGAACACGGCATCGGCATTACCAAGCTGGAATTCCTGACGGATGACGAAATAGGCCCATTTCGCGCCTATAAGCAACGCATCGACCCCCAGGGCCACTTCAACAAGGGCAAGCTGTTGTACGGTGCCGATCTGCGTAATGCCTACACGCCGTCGTTCGGTCTGCTTGGCGCCGAGTCGCTCATTCTCGAACAATCCGACCTGGGTGCTATTTCGGACAGCATCAAGGACTGTTTGCGCTGCGGTAAGTGCAAACCGGTTTGTGCCACCCACGTACCCCGCGCCAACCTGCTTTACTCCCCACGTAACAAGATTCTTGGTGTTGGCTTGCTGACCGAAGCCTTTCTATACGAAGAACAAACCCGGCGTGGCGTCAGCTTCAAGCACTTTGAGGAGTTAGGCGACGTGGCAGACCATTGCACGGTCTGCCACAAGTGCGTCAACCCATGCCCGGTGAAAATCGACTTTGGCGATGTATCCGTCGCTATGCGCAACTTCCTGCGTAAAGCCGGCCAGCGTAAATTCAACCCCGGTACTGCGGCGGCAATGGCCTTCCTGACCGCCAAGGACCCCACCTCCATCAAAGCACTGCGTACCGGCATGATGGGCGTGGGCTACAAACTGCAACGCCTGGGCCATGAAGTGCTCAAAGTCGCGGCCAAAGCACAGACAGCAGCGCCACCCGCCACGGTTGGCAAGCCGACCATAAGGACCCAGGTAATCCATTTCATCAATAAGAAGATGCCTGGCAATCTGCCCAAGAAAACGGCGCGGGCCCTGTTGGATGTCGAGGACTCGGCAATCATTCCGGTGATTCGCAATCCCAAGTTGGCTGCAGAAGATGTTGAGTCGGTCTTCTATTTCCCTGGCTGTGGATCGGAGCGACTGTTCTCCCAAGTGGGCCTCGCCACCCAGGCGATGCTATGGCATGTGGGCACCACCACGGTGCTACCGCCAGGCTACCTATGCTGTGGCTATCCGCAAACGTCGAGCGGCTTTGCTGACAAAGGAGAGCAAATCACCACGGAGAATCGGGTGCTCTTTCACCGACTTGCCAACACGCTGAATTATCTCGATATCAAAACTGTCATCGTCAGCTGCGGCACGTGTATGGATCAGCTGCAGAAATACCAATTCGAGCAGATATTCCCTGGCTGCCGCCTGTTGGATATCCATGAGTATTTGTTGGAAAAAGGGGTGAAGCTGAACGGCGTAGCAGGTACACGCTATATGTATCACGACCCCTGCCACACACCGATCAAGACCATGAGCCCGATCAAGCTAGCCAAGGAATTGATGGGCCAACAGGTTGACCTGAATGAGCGTTGCTGTGGCGAATCAGGCACCTTTTCCGCCAGCCGGCCCGATGTGTCGACTCAGGTACGGTTTCGCAAGGAAGAAGAAATGCGCAAGGGCGCTGACAAAGCCCGGGCCGGTACCGAAGACAAAGTGAAAATACTGACTTCCTGCCCAAGCTGCCTGCAAGGCCTGAGCCGATACGACGATGACTCGGGCACTACCGCCGATTACATCGTAGTAGAGATCGCCAAGCATACCCTCGGCGAAAACTGGTTATCCGACTATGTAGAAACTGCTCGGGATGGAGGTATCGAACGGGTATTGTTGTAAAAGATGTGCGCTTTGCAAAGGCCAATTGCAACATCACATCGCAAAGCGCTATCTCTCCGCTATGATCCACCGTTACACCTACTTTCTGACGAACGGTTTCCTTCGAGTGAAGTTAGGGTTTGGTGGTACGCGATATAACCTACACCTATGCAGGCAGTGCGTGACGCCCCGATAACAACGGGGCGTTGTCATTTGCCATTGAGCCAAACGACCCTCGGTCGGCACAGCTTGCAGTGGGCCAAACCCCGTTGACACAATGACAATGTAATACTTTTTACCTTAATCTCTACTCATGACAAGCAATAGTTGCCCGCTATGCAATGAAATCGGTGGTGAACTGATCTGGCAATCAGCACTCTATCGTGTCGTAATGGTTGAAGAGCTTGGCTATCCCGGTTTTTGCCGCGTCATCCTCAACCACCATGTGGCTGAAATGACGGAACTGGGAATGGATGAACGCAACAATCTGATGAATGCCGTCTGGGCTGTTGAAGAAGTGCTAAGGGTAGAAATGAAACCTCAGAAGGTGAATCTGGCTAGTCTCGGTAATGTCGTGCCGCATCTACATTGGCATGTTATTCCGCGATGGCAAGACGACCCACACTTCCCTGCTCCGATCTGGGCCACACCGTTACGCGAAAGTACATCACGTACCATTGACTTAAACTGGCTAAAGGCCGCGCTGGCATCCAAACTCCTGATGCTGGAATCCTTTTCCAAGGAGTAATGCATGCATGCCCTGGAACTCCCTCCACTAGACCCAAGCCAATCACTTGAATTTGCTGATGCCCGAGGATTTAAGGAGTGGCTGAAGCTGGTGCCAATGATCAATGTACGCCAAGCGCATGATGATGTGCTCAATACGTTAAGTCGGCTAAATATTTCACCAGTACTACCAATTGAGCGACTGAAAATGCTGGAACTCCTGCGTGAATCGGTCGCGATGCTGCAGGAAGAGAACGCCAAGCGATATTTTGGCAGGCCCTTCCCCTTGGCCGCCGCTGAAGACAGCGCCTGGCAAGACAATTTGCGCCTGTGGCTGGCCATGAGCCAAGGCTATCGTCATTGCTGGCTTGCCGGGCTGAAGCATGATGTGACCGTTGCTGACCATTGTGCACTATGTGGTCAGCGCGCCATACGCTATGCAGCTCTAGCCATCCGTGAATACCATCTGGCCTACCGCAGCATTCCACAAGCACGGTGGGCAGATATCTACGACTTGTATCAAATCGCCACAAAGGCCGACATCGCGAACAAGACGGTTAAGGACAGCCTGAATACACAGACCGAGCTGTCCTCTTGTACCGCAAGCTTCCTGCAGGCTGCACTGCTTGCCGCAGCCAACCCTAGTGCCATGCCAGTACGGCAACTCATTTGGACAGACCGGCTGCTGGATCGCTGGTCAAATCAGACCACGTTGCTGACCGAACCTCCTGAACGTTCGGATCGAGGCGCACTGGCGCTCGACCTGGAAGAGGCCAGCGAACTAAAACGCTATGACCCGATCCCTGTGGGCCCCAGCTGGCGTTATGTCGATATCGACCCCGTCGGCAAACGAATAAAGAAGCGCATCAAGTCACTGCGCGCCGGCGAATTGCCTGCACAGCTTGGGCTGGGAGAGGATTTTGCCGCCAGCACAGCTGAAAGCAATCTGGTCGGTCTATTTCATGAGTGGTGCGACCTCCCGCTGGAAAGAGGCATGCCCCGCCACCAGAGTCTTGACGACGCTACACCCGCGCAATTGGCGCTGGGCTTGAATACAGCTCATCAAGCCATATCCGGCAAGTTATTTACCCAGCCAGATGAACTGCATGAGGTACGTGGTCGCGCCATTGCTGACTTTCAACTTTTCGGAGGCCAAGCGCATCATCTAAGCAGCAGTAACGCTGCCAAGGAGGTAGCAGCATTGCCAGAGTTGGAATCATGGCTGATGGAAAATGAAAGCGCGTTAGGCTTCAAACTGAATCGGCAAGGCCCAGGCGGCCGACTCAACCACAGCCAACTGATAGCGGTAAAACCGCGCCCCGACCAACCCATTGTTGTCGGTAGCGTGCGCTGGTTGGAAGAAGGCGGTAACGGCGAACTCAACATTGGCGTACGTCTACTGCCCGGCATTCCGCGCGCCGTATCGGTACGCCTTACCGGCGTTAACAACTTCGGCAGCCAATTCACCCAGGCCTTATTACTGCCCGCCATGCCTGCTTTGCACACCGAAACCAGCCTCCTGGTACCAAACAGCTGGCACAAAGCGGGAAAAATCATTGAAATCTATGTGGATGGGCAAATAAGGAAGATCAAGCTTGAACAGATGATCGAGCGTGGCCAGGACTTTGAGCGAGTGACTTTCCAGGGCGATCTTAGCTAACGAGGGCTGGACCAAAGGATATTCAGGGCTGGCCAAGCTCAATATTCTGCAAAGTTTCCCGTACAAACGGCAGTGTAAGCGGCCTACCGGCCGCCAACGCTGCCAAGTCCAGCTTGTCCAAAAGCGCTGTCAGCGAACCTAAATCGCGGCTCCGATGGGTGACCAGCCAACGACAAACCGTCTCGTCGATGTCGCACCCACGCGCCCGGGCGCGGTGACGCAGCAAAATGGCCTTGTCCTCATCTGCAGGTTCGCCAATCTCAAACACCAGACCCCAGCCAAGACGCGTGGTTAGATCATGTCGTAGCGGCATCTTGGCGGGTGGTAATGGGCCTGCCGTCACGATAGCCCGCCCAGCTTCCCGCTGCGCGTTGATCAAACCGAAAAGGACGATTTGTTCTTCGGCCGTTAGTGCATCGACATGATCCACCGCCAGCAATTCATAGCCATGCGCGGCCTCCTCCAACGGACTTTGCGCAGCATCCCAATACCGAGCGAACAATCCCCCCGCCAATGCACGCGTCACCGTTGCGCGCAGTAGGTGAGACTTTCCCACCGTAGCTTTACCCCAAAGGTAGATACAGCCTTCGGAGGACTCACGATCAGACAACGCTTTCAGGGCAAGAAACGCCTCGAGATTTGGACCAATCAGAAAATCGTCAAAATCAAAGGGTTCGGGCAACTGCAGATCTAGTGCTAACTGCTTCATGGCTGACGACGATACAAGACACTATCGAGATATTGCTGCCTCACATGCCTCAACCCAACAAGCAGCATGGCTGCCATCGGCAACGCGAGTAACACACCAACAAACCCGAACAGCTGACCAAACGCCATCAACGCAAACACCACGGCAACCGGGTGAAGGCCGATACGCTCGCCCACTAAACGGGGGGTGACATAAAACCCCTCTATCAACTGCCCAAACAGAAATACTCCCCAAACCGGCAGCATTCCGCCCAAGGAATGAAACTGCAACACAGCCGTCAAACTGGCCAGCAATACGCCCACGACAACGCCAAGGTAGGGAATAAACACCAGCAAGCCAGCCACAATCCCGATTGGCAAGGCCGACTTCAACCCGGTCAGCCATAAGCCAACACTATAAAACAGCGCCATGATCAAAATGACGGACAGCTGGCCTCTGAGGAACTGGCCCAGCACAACATCAGCCTCACCCACCAATTCGTGAACCTTGCTGCGCCAACGACGTGGCAACAAGGTATCGACTTGCGACAACAATGCTTGCCAATCCCGCAGGAAATAAAACAATACCAACGGAATCAATGCCAGATTACCGACAATAGCAATGACCGCCATACCGCCCGAGGTCAACGAAGGCAATAACGCTTGCAATAGCTTGCCTGCCTGCTCGCTATGCTCGGTCAGCCAAGCCTTTGCATATTCCGGGTCCAGGCTCAATTCCATGCCCAGGTGCTGGTTCAACCACGGGCTGGCTGAATCGCGCAGCCACGTGAGCAAGGTTGGGATATAACCCACCAGCGCACTCAGTTGCTGGACAAAGATCGGCACGATCACCAGCACCAATGCCACCAGGATCAGCATGACCGCCAGCAGTACCAGACAAACGGCCAAGTCGGGCGGGCATCGACGCCTCGTCAGTTGGTTGACCACCGGTTCGAGGATATAGGCCAATACAGCGGCCGTGATAAAAGGAGTCAGTACTGGCGCCAGCAGATACAGCAAGGCGAGGCCAAGTATAAATAGGCCAAGTGGCCAATACTGAATCCAGTGGGCTTTGTGCGGGCGGTGGCGTTTCATTTCGGGTAAAATGCGCGCGAATTCCGGTGCTTATGGTTTTCTGTCTGGCAAATGCCAAATCAGATTAAGGCTCTAGCGCCGCATTGTAACCGCATCCTCGGCGCACTCGCGTCGGTTTCCTTTCCAAGAGTTGGCACCATGACCCAAACCCCGCGCCAAAGCCTTTCCTACCGCGATGCCGGTGTAGATATCGACGCTGGCGACCAACTGGTCGAAAACATCAAACCGTTTGCAAAGCGCACCATGCGCCCCGAAGTACTGTCCGGTATCGGCGGCTTTGGCGGCCTCGTCGAAATCAGCAAGAAATTCAAAGAGCCGGTCTTGGTATCAGGCACCGATGGCGTCGGTACCAAACTGAAGCTGGCTTTCGAGCTGAACCGGCACGACACCGTAGGTATCGACCTTGTCGCCATGAGTGTCAACGACATTCTGGTCCAGGGCGCAGAGCCTTTGTTTTTCCTCGATTACTTTGCCTGCGGCAAGCTTGATGTCACCAGCGCCACAGAAGTCATCAAAGGCATTGCCGCTGGCTGCGAACAATCCGGCTGTGCGCTGATTGGTGGCGAGACGGCGGAAATGCCCGGCATGTATCCAGCTGGCGAGTACGATTTGGCGGGCTTTGCCGTCGGTGTGGTGGAAAAGAGCAAGATCATCACCGGCGACACCATTAGCGTAGGCGATGTTGTACTCGGCCTTGCTTCCAACGGTGCGCACTCCAATGGCTACTCGTTGATCCGCAAGATCCTGCACTTGACTGGCGCTGACTACAACGCACCATTTGAAGACGGCCGCTCGTTAGCTGACGTGGTGATGGCCCCTACGCGCCTTTACGTGAAGCCCATGCTCAAGCTGATGGAGACGATGACCGTCAAAGGTATGGCCCACATTACCGGCGGCGGCATCACCGAGAACGTGCCGCGCGTATTGCCTGCAAACGTTGTCGCCCAGATCGACGCCAAATCGTGGCAATTGCCCCAATTGTTCCAATGGCTGCAAGCCGAGGGCAATGTGGATGCCCAAGAGATGTATCGCACCTTCAATTGCGGCATTGGCATGGTCGTAGTATTGGCTGCGGAACAAGCCGACGCCGCCACGGCCTTATTGACCGCGGAAGGTGAAACGGTTTACCGCATTGGCAGTATCCGCCCACGCGAGGATTATGAGCACCAAACCCAAGTCGCTTAAGAATCACCGTATCGCCCTGCAAAGGACACGGAGGGCAACCTTCGTGTCCTTTGCAGTTCTAAGAACTTGTTTACGATCTGTCACGAGCAGATGTCAGCAGAGTGAAGCGCAGCGCAGAAACCGGAATGTACTTTTGTACATGAGGCTGCGAAGCACCGTAGCAGTTCGGCGTCCCCCTTGCGGGGGCTTTCGAGCGGCACATGAACCCTGATCACGGCTGCGCAGTAAGATCGTAAACAGGTTTTAACATCGGACACTTCGTCTTTGTCTCCAACACAAACCATGACGGCGACAGTGCCTTGGGAGTAATCGGTTTTGAAGCAGATAGTCATCCTGATCTCGGGCCGCGGCTCGAATATGCAGGCCATCGTTGAAGCAAAGATAAGTGGTGCCCAGGTTGCCGCTGTCATCTCCAACCGGCCTAATGCCGCCGGCTTGGCCTGGGCAGCTGCACAGGGCATTCCTACCATTGCGCTGGACCACAAGCAATATGCCAGCCGCGAGGATTTTGATGTCGCCCTGCAAGCCGCCATTGATGGTTTTTCACCCGACCTGGTTGTACTGGCTGGCTTCATGCGCATTCTTACGCCTGCCTTCACCCGCCAATATGAAGGGCGGATGCTGAATATCCATCCCTCCCTTCTACCGGCCTTTCCCGGTTTGCAGACCCACCAGCGGGCTCTGGAGGCAGGCTGCAAGCTGGCTGGCTGCACAGTCCACTTCGTCACCGCCGAACTCGACCACGGCCCCATTGCAGCCCAAGCCGCAGTACCGGTGCTGGACGACGACACCCCCGACTCTTTGGCTGCCCGCGTCATCGTTGAAGAGCATCTCCTCTATCCCACCATCGTCCGCGCGTTTGTAGAAGGTCGGCTGCAAATCGACGGACTACGCGTCCACGTGCAGGACTAAGCTCTTTCCGATGTTGTCGTCACGCCTGCTTCGTCTTCTGTTTGCCTTAATGGTGTCCCTCCTTTTGCATGTATTGCTGGCCACTGGTGACAGCGCCTGGCGCTGGTGGCAAGCAGCGTCGGAAGATGACGCATTTGAGCTCAAGCCCACCGATCGACGCCTGAAAAGCCAGTCACTAGAAGCAGACACCCATGCACAGTCGGAATCGCTGCCGAATGGCATATTCAGCATACAAATTGGTAGACCACCCCAACGTGCGCCAAAAAAAGCCTCGCCCAAGCCTGTTCCGATCGCGCCAGCTATCCCTGCCGAGCTAGTTACCGTCACACAAGCGCCCGAATTACCCTCCACAAGCACCCCCGACGAAACCGGTGCGGAACAGAGTGCGCCAACGCCACCAGCCGAGCCCCCCGCCTCTCCGACCCAACGGCCGCTAGTGGATACGACTTTTCCCCGTAGTGTGGATATCAACTATGTCGCGTTTGGGGTTATCGAGGCGGAACATCGCTGGCGCGCCGAGGGTAAGCGTTACGAGATCACGACCCGCATAAAACTGGAAGGTAGAGAATTACGTAGCCAAGGGGAAATCGGGCGCTATGGTCTTCGCCCCTTGCTATTCCGCGACGGTAAGGATGGCAACAGCCAACCTACTTCACAGGCAGAATTCAACTGGCCCAACAAAACCGTACGCTTGGGGGAGCCTGACAAGCAGCAAGAACTACCGTTGGAAGAGGGTGCTCAAGATATGTTTTCAGCAGCCTACCAATTCGCTTTGCTTGGAGACAAGCTGCCCAGCTTCAATATGCAGATCCTGAGTGGCAGACATAGCTATCAAGTACCATTTACGCTCAAGGGCGAAATCGAACTGCAGTTGTCCAACCAACGGATAACGACCTTGCTATTGACGGGCACCCATCAGCAGCGGCGGTTTGAGTTCTACCTTGCGCCCGCATGGAACAATCTACCGGTACGAATCAAGATGGCGGATGGCGACAAGGTGATCGACCTGAAAGCCAACCAAGTCCGTATTGATGGCCAACTTGTGCTTAACAAGCCGGAACGACCTACACGGGATCGTTGACAGCACGGCTGCCCTGCCCCCGCCTGATTCAGCTTACGCTCAGTCAGTGTCGATTAAGGTGCAAGCTAACAAATTGAAGAGGAAGTGCAACCATGCAAAATCATCGCAAACTCTGGCTTAGCAGCTCGCTGGCCTTGCTAATCCACGGTTTCAGCATGGCAAATCCGCTACCCAGCCAAGCCGTGATCGTCTACAAAGCCAACCTTGGGGGCTTTCCCGTGGGTGAGGCCACCCAGCGCTGGACTCTCAACAATGGCCGTTATGAGCTCAACACCGAGCTGCGGCCCATTCTGGGGCCGGATATTCGGTATCAAAGCACCGGCGATGTCACGGAAAAAGGCCTCAAACCCAGCGACTATGCCGAGTTTCGCAGTCGCAACAAACAACCGCGCACTCAAGCAAAATTTGACTGGGACAAGCAAGAGGTGACGTACGGCAAGACCGAGTCACTGCAAACCGGCAAACTCAGCATTGGTGCACAGGACTTGAATGCGCTCCCCTTCCAACTCAGTTGGCTGGGCAGCAAACCCGCACCCGTCATGCAGGTCATGACGGGTCGCAAACTCCGGGAAGATCACTTCAAAGAAGCGGCTCCCAACAAACTCACCCTCATGGGCAAATCGCACACCACCCGTGTCTGGATCTCACCAGACGGTACCGAAGCAACCGAAATCTGGCTTGCTCCAACACTGGGAAATCTGCCAGTGAAAATCATCCGCCACGACGACAAGGGCGAACTGCAACTTGTCGCCAAAACCATCGAATATCAATTGGACTAACTAATCAATGCCGCCCCTCAATCAAGACGCCTTCCATGCCGCCCTCGACGCACTGCGCGCCGCCTTATCGTTTGGTGCGCCCGCCGATGCGGTACTGTCGCGCTTCTTTCGCGAGAACCCAAAACTCGGCAGCCAAAACCGCGCCTTTATCGCCGAAGCCGTTTTCGGCGTGCTGCGCCAGAAATTCGTGCTGGATCGCATCTGTGCGCCCGACACTTCCCCGCGCCGCATGTTGTTGGCCTGGCTGATTCGTGGTGGGCGCAATCTACGCGAGTTCGACCCTATCGTCTCACGTGAAGATGAGCGCGCCTTCCTGGCAGGCGTCAAGGCATTCAAGGTGGAAACGCTGACGTTGGGCGAGCGGGCAGAGCTGCCTGAATGGGTAGCCGGCGAATTGCAGGCCAGCGGCATGAGTGACGAAGCCATTCTCGCACTCGGCCAATCGCTGGCCCAACCCGCTGCGCTTGATCTGCGCGTGAATACACAGAAAATGAAGCGTGAATCGGTGAAGGCCGAGTTGGCGGCGCTGGGGCTTGAAGCCACCGAAACACCCTACTCACCATTTGGGTTACGCCTCGAAGGCCGCCCCGCCGTCAACAAGCACACCTTATTCAACGAGGGTGCCATCGAGGTCCAGGATGAAGGCAGCCAATTGCTTGGCCTTCTAGTCAGCCCCAAGCGAGGTGAGATGGTAGCGGACTTCTGTGCCGGCGCGGGTGGCAAGACGCTGCTGCTGGGCATGCTGATGGCCTCCAGCGGCCGGCTATACGCCTTCGATGTATCAGAAAAACGCTTGGCCAATCTGAAGCCACGCTTGGCCCGTTCTGGGTTGTCCAATGTGCAGCCACAACGGATTGAGCACGAAAACGATACACGGATCAAACGATTGGCCGGCAAGCTGGACCGTGTTCTGGTCGATGCGCCTTGTTCGGGACTCGGCACCCTGCGGCGCAACCCAGACCTGAAATTCCGCCAGACTGCCCAATCGGTGGATGAACTCAACGTCAAGCAAGCAGCCATCCTTGCATCGGCAGCCCGCTTGGTGAAGCCTGGTGGACGACTGGTTTACGCCACCTGCAGCATCTTGCCTCGTGAGAATCAAGGCATCGTAGAAGCCTTCCTGGCGGCACACCCTGACTTTAATTTATTGCCCGCCAGCACTGTCTTGGCCGAGCAACGCGTAGAACTGAACACGGGGGATTATCTACAACTCACTCCCAAAGCACAGGGCTGCGACGGCTTCTTTGCTGCAGTACTTACCCGTAAACCACGCACAGCAGTTGCCCCCCCAAGCGATAGTGAGCATGCACCTGACGTAGCAGCATAAACAATAAAAAAAAACGGTACTTGTTCAGTGCCGTTTTTTACGTGTTGTTTATTTCACGATGCGTAGGTGACCACGCCCAGGTGATGGCGCTGGCGGGGTCGGCTCATCGTCAGGCCCTACAGCAGGCTTGTCTTGGTCCGCGTGCTCTGCTGCCACTTGTTCCGTCAGCTCCTGCACCACTGAACGCAATGACGACGATGCTGGCCGCTCGCCGCTATCCATCTCAACGACTTCGGTAAGTTCTGGCTCCCAAGCCATGCCTTCGCCCGTCTCGCGCGAGAACAACGAAACCACGGACCCAATAGGGACAATGATGTCACGCGATACACCGCCAAAGCGCGCCGAGAAACGCACATAGTCGTCGCCAAGCTGCAAATTACGGGTAGCGTTGTAGCTGACGTTAAGCACGATTTCACCGTTCTTCACGAACTCCATCGGCACCTGCATCTTGCCTTTAACCGCTGCAACAAGGTAAGGCGTATGACCATGGTCGGAACACCATTCGTGAATGGCACGCATCAGATAAGGCTTGATTGGAACAGAGTTCATACGCTCTACAAGTGAGAAAAGAAGAAACGTGAAACAAACAACACAGGTGCCGGCATGGCTATCAATACCCAACAATACCGGCAACCAACCTCACATTATTTACGCATGGCTTTTTCGTTTGGCGTCATCGAATCGATAAAGGCCGCGCGGGCAAACAAGCGTTCGGCGTACTTCAAGATAGGCGCCATCGGCTTGCTGACTTCTACACCATAGTGCTCCAAACGCCACAACAACGGCGCAATCGCCACGTCCAGCATCGAGAACTCTTCGCCCAGCATGAATTTCTGCTTGGCAAACAACGGCGCGATCTGGCCCAGATTGTCGCGAATCGTGTTACGCGCCTTTTCCAGGTCCTTTTTAGTGGAACCACTGGTTTCCAGGGTCTTTACGTGCACAAACAACTCACGCTCGAAGTTGAACAACATCAAACGGGCACGGCCCCGCATGATGGGATCAGCCGGCATCAGCTGTGGATGGGGAAAACGCTCATCGATGTATTCATTGATGATGTTCGACTCATACAACACCAGATCACGCTCAACCAGTACCGGCACTTCGTTGTACGGGTTCATCACCGCCAGATCTTCAGGTTTGTTATGGATATCCACATCAACAATCTGAAAATCCATCCCTTTTTCATACAGGACAATACGGCAGCGGTGGCTGAAGGGGCAGGACGTGCCTGAGTACAAAGTCATCATAAAAATCGGTTCTCCGTCAGCAACTTGATTAAATAAGGCTCGATTTTAGCATTTTGCTTATGGCAAAAGCCAGAAAACAAACATAAGCCGATGATTAATAAAAGAAAAACGGAGGAATTGCCCTCCGTTTTTCTTTACCTGACGCTAGCGCCTAATGAACGTCGCGCCAGTATTCCTTCTTCAACATGTAGGTCATGGGAATCAGCAGAAAGATCAAAAACAGCAAGACGCCATAACCTATACGTTCACGCGTCACCTGAGCCGGCTCGCCCATCCAGACGAGGTAGTTGGTGAGGTCAGCCACCTTTTTGTCGTAATCAAAGGTGTTCGCCTTGCCGTCTTCCAAACGGGTCAATTCACCCGCCTTGGTCAACACCAACTGGTGGGTCGATATTTTTTCCTTGCCATCGACGTGCTCCACCGCTTCCCAGGAACGCACTACAGCGCCCTTGGCTTCGGCACGACCTTCCACCGTCTTCAGCTCCAGATTACCTTGCAGCTGCCAAAGCACATGCGGCATGCCAACTTTGTCGAACACGGTGTTGTTCCAACCAGTAGGACGGCTGCTATCGAGGTAGAAGCTGCGAAAGTAGGTATATAGCCAGTCAGCCCCGCGCGAGCGGGCGATCAGGGATAGGTCAGGCGGGGTAGCGCCAAACCACACCTTGGCTTCCTTGGCCTGCATCGCCGCACGCATCGGTTCACCAATCTTCTCCGAAGCGAACATCAAGTTGTTGCGGATCTGTTCCTCGCTCAAACCTAAGTCCTGCAAACGGTTGTAGCGCATTGCAGTGGCCCCGTGACATGACAAGCAATAGTTGGCAAACAGCTGAGCACCACGCTGAAGCGATTCAACATCACGGACATCATTGGGCGAGCGATCCAGCGCCACTTCAGTCGAAGCCTGAACCGGCAAAGCCACTGGCAGGATTAGACTGAACGCCGCCAGGATTTGGGCAATCTTGATTTTCATGTTCTTGTCTCTCTCGATCAGACCAGCTTACCGAACACAAACGAACCGACAATTGCCAGAGCCGTATAAGCCAGGAAAGCAAGCTGTCGTTGGGTGTTGCTCTCGGTCGTGCGAGCCGGCACCGGTGTGCTGCCTACATCGTTCTTCGTGTAGAAAGGCATGAGAATAAAGAAGCCGAAGTAAATGAAGCTAAACCCCTGGGCCAGAATAGTGCGCAGATTGGTGGAAGGCTTAGCACCCAGAATACCCAGGCAGATGAACGCGATCAGGAACAATACCAACGCGACCTTGAACTTAGGACCACGGTAGCGGATCGACTTGACCGGGCTACGGTCCAGCCAAGGCAGCAAGGCAATGATCATCACTGCGGCGCCCATGCCGATCACACCCCATACCTGGGTACCCAGGAAAGAAGGAATGGCACGCAAAATCGCGTAGTAGGGCGTGAAGTACCAGACCGGCGCAATATGCGGCGGTGTCTTCAAGGGGTCGGCCGGGTCGAAGTTTGGATGCTCCAGGAAAAAGCCGCCCATTTCCGGCACAAAGAACAGCACATAACTGAAAATGGCCAGGAAAACTGCCACGCCAAAGATATCCTTGACGGTGTAGTAAGGGTGGAAAGGAATGCCATCAAGCGGAATACCGGTCTTTGGGTCCTTGTTCTTCTTGATTTCCACGCCATCAGGGTTATTGGAGCCAACTTCATGCAGCGCCACCAAGTGGGCAACCACCAACGCCAGCAACACCAACGGCACGGCAATCACATGCAAGGCGAAGAAACGGTTCAACGTCGCGTCAGAAACCACAAAGTCGCCACGAATCCAGACTGACAAATCTGGACCAATCACCGGGATCGAAGCAAACAGGTTCACAATCACCTGCGCACCCCAGAACGACATCTGGCCCCAAGGCAGCAGATAGCCAAGGAAGGCTTCAGCCATCAGGCACAGGAAGATCATCATCCCGAAGATCCAGATCAGCTCCCGTGGTTGCTTGTAGGAGCCATACACCAGCCCCCGAAACATATGCAGATAAACAACGACGAAGAACATCGAAGCCCCGGTTGAGTGCATATAGCGGATAAGCCAACCACCGGCCACATCACGCATGATGTATTCAACCGACATGAACGCCACCGAAACATTGGTGCCCGGAATGAGCGAGCCGTCCGGTTTGTAGTTCATGGTCAGGAAAATACCGGTAACGATCTGAATCACCAGCACCAACAGTGCCAAAGAACCAAAGTAGTACCAGAAATTGAAGTTTTTCGGGGCGTAGTACTCGGAGAGGTGCTCCTTGTACATTTTGGTCGCCGGGAAGCGATCGTCCACCCAATTCATCACATTGCCCGCCAGGGCTTGCAGCTTGCTCATCTCAGGCCTTCCCTCTTTTATTTGTCTTCACCGACCAACAGTACGCCTTCACTGACGTACTTATAGGGCGGGATATCGAGGTTCTTCGGGGCCGGTACGCCGGAGTAAACCCGGCCGGCGAGGTCGAACTTGGAACCATGGCAGGGGCAGTAGAAACCGCCCACCCACTCCGCTCCCAGATCTGCCGGAGCCAGGTCGGGCCGGAACGTCGGTGAGCAACCCAGATGGGTGCAAACCCCCAACGCCACGAGTACATTAGCCCTATCCTCACGCGAACGCCCTTTATTCTTGGCATATTCGGGCTGTTCACTGCCCTCTGAGCTCGGATCAACCAACTTGGCCTCGATCTTGGCCATGTTGTCCATCATTTCCTTGGTGCGATTCACAACCCACACAGGTTTGCCGCGCCACTCCACGTCGATCTTCTGGCCCGGCTCTAGCTTGCTGATATCCACCTCTACCGGTGCACCGGCAGCCTTGGCGCGCTCTGAGGGGAAGAAGCTGGCAATGAACGGTGTAGCGACCGCGACGACGGCGACACCACCCACGGCGCCGGTCGCGAGCGTCAGGAAGCGCCGCTTGCTGTTGTCCACTTGATTCGTCATACCCAGTCCCTGACTTTCTGACTTTTAAAATAATGGTCTAACCAAAACTGTACGATTTTAACTGATTCGCCCCGCTTACATAAGCCTTTGCAGCACTGGGGTTATTGCCCCACAGGCTGATCTAGACTGGGTTATCCAGATCTACATAGCACCAATCCAGATCAAACTTGCCCGCAAGATGCGACGCCAAAGCCTGCACACCATAACGCTCGCTCGCATGATGGCCTAAAGCCAGGAAGCCCACGCCCTGCTCCAGCGCTGCATGGTAGTTCTGTTCCGACACTTCGCCAGTCAAATACGCATCGCAACCGTGCGCAATGGCAACATCGAAATAGCCTTGAGCCCCTCCCGTACACCACCCAAGCCGGTTCACGCGCAGATTGGGGTCGCCCAACAATACCGGCTTACGCTGCAAAGCATGCTCTGCGCGCGCTGCCAATTCACCCAGGGTCAGCGGGATATCAGGCACCCCCAGCCAGATCAGACCCTGCTCCCCCGCATACCCATCACCCACCAAGCCCAAGCGGACTGCCAATTGAGCGTTGTTGCCCAATTCGGCATGCGCGTCCAGCGGTAGGTGATAAGCCAGCAAACTAATGTCGTTTCGCAACAACTTGGTCAAACGACGCTTCTTCATGCCGACGATGCGCGCGTCTTCGTTTTTCCAGAAATAACCATGGTGGACCAAAATCGCATCAGCCTGCCAAGCAATCGCGGCATCAATCAGCGCCTCGCTAGCCGTGACGCCGCATAGCAAACGCCGGACTTCTGCACGTCCTTCAACCTGTACACCATTTGGGGCATAGTCCCGGAAACGATCGGCAGCGAGCAGTTGTCCGGTATAATTTTCTAATTCTCGCAATAACATAGCGCATATTTCCAAGGCTCTCTCACAAGCGCCCTATCCAATGAAAAGACTTTGGCTGATTTTCGCACAAACCACTACGGCGGGTTTGGCGCTCTGGTTCCTGATGACGCTGCTCAAGCCCAGCTGGCTGCCGCAACGCATGGCTGAAGTTGTCACGCTGACGCAAACTGCACCCTCTGCCCTCTCCAAGCAGGCAGGCGGTATGCCGGGCTATCGCGATGCGGTCAAGCACGCCATGCCCAGCGTAGTGAATATCTATACCAGTAAAGCGGTGCATACCAAGCGCCACCCTCTCCTTGACGACCCGTTATTCAGGCGCTTTTTCGGCGACCGCCTTGAGGGTAATGAAAGCCAGCGTACATCAAGCCTTGGTTCGGGGGTGATCGTTAGTACCCAGGGCTATATCGTGACCAATAACCATGTGGTCGAATCGGCGGACGAAATCCAAGTTGCGCTGTCCGATGGCCGTAGTGCAGAAGCCCAGGTGGTGGGTACCGACCCTGAGACCGATCTGGCTGTCATCAAGATTGAAATGGATCAGCTTCCAGCCATTACTTTTGGTCGTGTCGATACGTTGAATGTTGGCGATATCGTATTGGCAATTGGCAACCCGTTTGGCGTTGGACAAACAGTCACCATGGGGATCGTCTCCGCACTCGGGCGCACAGGTTTTGGCATCAATACATTTGAAAACTTCATCCAGACCGACGCCGCGATCAACCCGGGCAACTCGGGCGGTGCACTCGTAGACAGCCAGGGCAACCTGGTGGGCATCAACGGGGCCATCTACTCCCGCACGGGCGGCAGCATGGGTATCGGCTTCGCCATCCCGGCCACCACGGTCAAAAGCGTGATGGAAGAAATCATCAGGGCAGGCGCAGTTACCCGTGGCTGGATTGGCGTGGAAACGCAGGACCTGACCCCTGAGCTGGCCAGGAGCTTTAAGCTCAATAGCACCGATGGCGTGCTCATCAACGGCGTAGTACGCGGCGGGCCGGCTGACAAAGCAGGGGTAAAACCCGGTGATGTGTTGGTCACCGTGAACGGTAAAGCCATAACCAATTTTGCCGATATGCTCAATCAAGTCGCCGGCCAAGCACCCGACTCCAAGGTGCTTGTCACCCTAGTCCACAAAGGCAAGCCCGTCGAAGTATCGATTACCATAGGCAAACGCCCCCGACTGCCTATCCCCATCGACGATAATAGTGAGGAAGAACAATAAGCCGTAGCAGGCAATAAAAAACGCCATCGTCGATGGCGTTTTTTATTGGTGCTACGTGTCTCTACCCCTCTGCTTGATCATCGGCCACCGCAACCGGCTTAGGCGCAATCAACCATGCAGACAACACCACGCCTAGCTCATATAGCAACCATAACGGCACCGCCAACATGACCTGTGACAACACATCGGGGGGCGTAACAACCGCAGCAACCACAAACGCGCCAACAATCACGTAGGGGCGAATCTCACGCAGCTTTGCCACAGTGACCAAGCCCATGCGCACCAACACCATCACAATCACCGGAGTTTCAAAGGTAACGCCAAAGGCGATGAACATACCCAGGACGAAACTCAGGTATTTATCGATGTCGGTCATCATCGATACACCCTCTGGCGTAGCGGCAGCCATAAAACCAAATACCACCGGGAAGACCAGGAAATAGGCGAAGGCCATCCCAACGGCGAAGAGCAGCACGCTAGAGAAGATCAACGGCATTACCAGCCGCTTTTCATGCTGATAAAGCCCTGGCGCCACAAAGGCCCAGGCCTGATAGAGCGAATGCGGCAACGTAATCAGGAAAGCCACCATGCCCGTAACCTTAAGCGGTACGAAAAAGGTGGCAGTGACGTCCGTCGCGATCATCCGGCTGCCTTCCGGCAGCACTTTCATCATCGGCAGCGCAAGCAGATGATAAATATCGCCAGACCAGTGAAACAGGATAAGAAAGACTATCAGCAACAAACCGGCTGCGCGCACCAAACGCATACGCAGTTCGATCAAGTGCTCGATCAGCGGTTGCAGGTCGGCATTCATGGACAAAAGAACCTAACTAGCGCTGATCGCGCTCGGGACGGGCGCTTGGCGCAACCGGGGCAAAAAGGTCGAACTGCTTATCGTCGGCACGTGGGGCCGGCGTTTCGGGCTGCGGGTCGCTCAAAGCCGTGCGTGTATCACCGGCAACCTCTTGTAATCCAGACTGTATCGGTGCAATACCGCCACGGATCTCGTCGCTCAACTTACGACCCGCCTCGCTCATCTCCGCTTCAAGCTCGCGCAGGCCATCCAACTCCACCTCGCGCTTGATATCGGCCTTCACACTCGCGACATACCGCTGCATCCTGCCAAGCAAGGCACCCACGGTACGCGCTACTTTGGGCAGGCGCTCAGGGCCAATGACGACCAGCGCGACCGCCCCGACCACCATCAGTTCGCCAAAGCTGATGTCGAACACGGCTTAACGCTTGTCTTTGGCTGCATCGTTTTCAAACACACGGCTGCCATCTACCTGCTTTTCAGGAATCTTTGGTGGCTCTTCTTCACTCTTCATTCCTTCCTTGAAGCCTTTTACTGCCGACCCCAAGTCTTTACCCATGCTGCCCAACTTTTTGGTGCCAAATACCAACACCACGATAACCAGTACGATCAGCCAGTGCCAAATGCTGAATGAACCCATTGCCATTACTCCTGAAGAACGCAGCTGGTTGGGGCCGCTGCGGGAAAATTACTTTGCACAGCTGCTTATTGGATCAGCTGCGCCATCATGGCTTCGGCTTTGCCGCCACCACCAAATACATGCAGATGCAGATGGAACACCGACTGCCCCCCCTTGGCTCCTGTATTGATCATGGTGCGAAAGCCGTCGCCCAGCCCGTGCTCACGCGCGAGCTGCGGGGCCAAGGTCAAAAGCCTGCCCAGCAATGCTTGATTGGCTGGCGTAACGCTCAGCAGCGACTCGACATGTTGCTTGGGCACAATTAAAAAGTGAACGTTCGCGATGGGGTGAATATCATGAAAAGCTATCACCTCCCCATCCTCGTAAATCTTCTTGGCTGGGATTTGCCCTGCGGCAATCTTGCAGAAAATGCAGTTGTCACTCATCACGTTTACTCGGGTCGGGAGTTCTTTTCATCAATGCCGGAAATGCCCTCGCGGCGCGCCAGCTCCGCCAGCACATCGTTAGGCCCCAAGTCCTGCTGCGCCAACAAAATCAGCGTATGAAACCACAGGTCGGCAACTTCACGCACCAGGTGCAGTTTATCGCCGTCCTTGGCGGCCATTACCGTTTCCACCGCCTCTTCCCCTACCTTTTTCAGGATGGCATCAAGCCCTTTGTGCATCAGCTTGGCGGTATAGGACGTCGCCGGGTCGGCGCCTTTACGGGCATCAATCGTATCGGCCAGACGAGTAAGGATATCAGCGTGAATCATGGTTGGCAGCTTATAAACTGATGTTACGCAGTAGCTGCGAGAAGCAGCTGTAACTGATCATAAGCCGCGCGGGAGGCGTTGATCAGTAACTTGCGGCAAAGTGCGAATGGGTTCTTCTGCGTCTTGATGCTCAGGCATTCA
>NZ_PDZH01000058.1 GCF_002735695.1 Chitinimonas sp. BJB300 | reverse complement strand
CCGAAGGTCCACGCCAACCCATGCAGCCAGAAGCTTGGCTTGATCGGCTGATTGAAGCTGAATTGGCGGATAGGCAAGCACGCAGCTTGCGTTATCAGCTCAAGGCGGCGCGTTTCCCCATTCACCGAGACCTGACCGGAATCGACTGGTCAGAGACCTCGCTGCCGCCAGCCCAGATTGAGCAACTGGCGAGCGCTGCGTTTATGGAGAGTGCGCACAATCTGATTCTGGTAGGTGGAACGGGCACGGGTAAAACGCATCTGGCCACGGCACTGGGTGTGGCAGCGATCCATCAGGGTAAGCGGGTTCGCTTTTACAACGCAGTTGATTTAGTCAACCAACTGGAACGGGAAAAGCAGCAAGGGAGAGCCGGTAGTCTGGCCAAGCAGTTGATACAGATCGATGCGGTGATCCTTGATGAGCTGGGGTATCTCCCCTTCCCGGCATCGGGTGGTGCGTTGCTGTTTCACTTGATCAGTCAGCTCTATGAGAAGACTTCCCTGATCATCACGACCAATCTTAGCTTCGGCGAATGGGTGTCGGTGTTTGGCGACGCCAAGATGACCACGGCCTTGCTGGATCGCATCACGCATCACTGCGACATTCTGGAAACGGGTAATGATTCCTACCGATTCAAACACCGCAAGAAAGGGTCGAAGACGTACTGAGTAAATGGAAAGAATTGGACGCTGTTACCTGGTAACTATTGGGCGCTGTTTGACACCTTTGATGAAGCTGCACTTAGATGGCTGAAAGATCAAAGCCATAAAAGTAGCATCAAAGGTGATGCATCCAAGATTCGACGTTTAAGACCGTTCTTTGTCAATACGCAGTTGCATAAAATTACAGCAGACCAATGCAAGAAGGCTGTTCTTGAAGCGGCTCCCGAAGCAGGTAAGGCTACCCATAATCGATATCTTGCCCTGTTACGTGCGCTTCTTCGAAAAGCAGAGAAAGAGTGGGACTGGATAGAAAAAGCCCCTCACATTAGCCTGTTCCACGAAGCAACCTGTCGCATTCGTTGGATCACTCCCGAAGAGGCACAGAGGCTTATTTCTTTCTTGCCTAAGCACCTTGTACCGGTCGTTCAGATTGCATTGGCTACAGGGCTGCGTCGATCAAATGTATATGGCCTAAAGTGGGACCAAATCAATATGCAAAAACATATTGCTTGGATACATCCCGATGAAGCCAAGGCACGCCGCGCCATTGGCGTTCCTCTGAACAAAACGGCGATAGAAGCGCTTCTTTCTCGTTTGGGAAAACACCATGAATTTGTGTTTACTTTTCGAGGAAAGCCCCTTAAGGGTGTATCTGACAGTGCATTCAAAAAAGCATGTCAGCTAGCAGGGATTCAAGACTTTCGTTTTCATGACCTACGCCATACTTGGGCAAGCTGGCTGATACAGGCAGGGGTAGGGCTCGCCGAACTTCAGAAGCTAGGAGGCTGGGAAACCATGGCAATGGTTATGCGTTACGCACATTTAGCGCCCGACCACCTTCGCAAGCACACCTGGCATATCGACAACCTTATGGCAGATTTTAGCCATACCGAGGAAACAAGCCCTAATCTAGAAAGAAAAATAGCTTAGCGTGGCAGCGCTAAGCTATTGAATCTACTACTAGAATTTTTGGTGCCCGGGGCCGGAATCGAACCGGCACAGCTTTCGCCGAGAGATTTTAAGTCTCTTGTGTCTACCAGTTTCACCACCCGGGCATACGACTGGAAAGTGGAGGCGGGTCCCGGAATCGAACCGGGATGGACGGATTTGCAATCAGTGGTTAATTTTTTTGTTATCAAGCACTTAGTATAATTTCCTTCTACAATTTCAAAATTTTTGGGCTTTTTTCGCCTAATAACTACGGTGAGCGCGCCTCGAATTGTAGAACACGAAATGTGGAGTTTTTGCGCGTTGAGGGGTAACAGATTGGCTCGCTGCCGAATCTTACGTAAGGACCGCCAACAGCCATTAGCGGCCATTTAACGATGCATTAAAATGTATGCAATGAGCGACGCCTCAAAGTGTAAACAACCATCTCTGATTCTTGATTCAGATAATTTGGAACCTGTACCTGCATATCAATTCAGAGGGTCCTACCCTTATCTCTACTTCGGACTCTCATTCTCACGCGTTCGTGACATCTTGGTGGTGCAATAACATCGGTTGTCCTAGGTGGGACACGTTGATAGCCCCTTCCGGTGGTTAACAACCGTTAATTTGATAGTCATCACCTAAAACAAACCTAGCTTTGATGGTGCAAATAAACTGGCTGTCAACGCCTGTCATTCAGGGAGAATGGAAATGAAAATTTGCTCCATACTTTGTTTGCGCAAAGTCGGAGATTTTTGAGAGGATGTATTTATGATTAGAAAAATCGTATTGATATTTATTTTGGCGATAGCAGCTAATTTGATGGTTGGCTTTGGTACGTGTGGTGTCATCGGCTTGGTGTTCGGAGACCAAAGTTTTTCTATAATCGGTATTGGCACTGCAATTACCTTGTTTTTTATTTGTCGTTCGATAATTCGGGCGATAGCCCCGCCACCAAATAAGGTTGAGTCCAGTAGTGAAAAAATAATCGATCCGTCGGATGACAGATGAACGGCATTGTCCTCTCGGCCAAGGTGGCACAGTTCATCCATAGTAGTTTCGAGTGGCTTGGGCTGGCTGTTGGGGTACAGATGTATCGCCTATTACGTCATCGGCGAGGCGCACCTGGTATATTTGAAACGAATACGTATGTAGTTATGCTGGCCTGCATTCTTGGCTCGGCCATCGGCAATAAACTGGTTTTTTGGTTTGAGTACCCTCATCTCTGGGCAACCCGTGCCCATGATGTCGCTGCCTGGTTTTCTGGACAATCGATTGTGGGTGGCTTACTGGGCGGCCTCGTCGGGGTGGAGGTGGCCAAGCGTATTGTGGGCATTTCCTACTCCACAGGGGATGACTTTGTATTGCCACTCATGGCGGGCACCATCATTGGCCGCATAGGTTGTTTTTTGGCCGGTTTACATGACGCGACTTATGGTAGTGCCACCACCTTGCCATGGGGGGTCAATTTTGGCGATGGTGTGTTGCGTCATCCAACCCAAGTTTACGATATGCTGTTTGTAGCGCTGTGGGGAGGCTGGTTGTGGCATCAGCGCGCTAAACTCAATAGTCAGTCAGGCCTCTTGTTTAAAGGGTATCTCTCCGGATATTTAGTTTGGCGTTTGTTGGTAGATAGCATTAAGCCTGTACCTTATGCCTATCTTTGGCAATGGAGTGGTATTCAGTGGGTGTGTCTTGTCGCTTTGATCTTGTATCTACCGTTTGTTATTCACGCTGTCATTCGCGCTTCAATTCATTGGCGAATAAAAAATAATGGCTAAAATCCGCCCCTATCTGTTTTACGACACGACCACCTCACTTTGCTCAACTTGTCTTTATCCCGTTGAAGCCAAAATTCTCTTCAAGGATGAGGCAGTGTTTATGGACAAGTGGTGCCCGGCTCATGGCACCGAGCGTGTGTTGGTGAGTGATGATGTGGCTTACTACCGACTATGTCGTGAAGTATTCGTTAAGCACCCGGAAATGCCGCAAATTTTCAACACGCATATGGAGTATGGCTGCCCTTACGATTGTGGTTTATGCCCTGACCATATGCAGCATTCCTGCCTTTCTATTATTGAAATTACTGACCATTGCAATCTTAATTGCCCAGTTTGCTATGCCGAAAGTGGTACGCAACGTTTAACGCACAAATCGTACGACGATGTGCTGCGAATGCTTGATGCCGTTGTCGCCAATGAGGGCGCGCCAGATGTGGTGCAGATTTCGGGTGGTGAGCCAACATTGCACCCACAATTTTGGGAAATTCTGGACGCTGCTCGTGCCCGGCCTATTCGTCATTTAATGATAAATACTAACGGCGTTGTTTTGGCGCAGGACAAAGCATTTGTCAAAAAACTAGCCACCTATGCCCCAGGGCTGGAAGTGTATTTGCAATTCGATTCTTTCCGTGCCGAGGCACATAAAGAACTGCGGGGCGCAGACCTAACCCGTATTCGCCGTCAAGCACTGGAAAATCTGAATGAGGTTGGTTTATCCACGACCCTGGTAGTCACCCTGAAAAAGGGCCTAAATGATGATGAGATCGGCACCATTATAGACTATGCCTTAACTCAACCCTGTGTACGCGGGGTGACCTTACAGCCGATTCAAGATGCCGGAAGGGTGAAAGACTATGATCCGCGCCTTCATCGCCTTACGGTATCGGAAATCCGTCGCAAGATCACTGAGCAGAGTAGCCTATTTACCTTATCCGACATCGTGCCTGTACCGTGCAATCCAGACACACTGGCGATGGGTTATGCCCTGAAGCAGGATGGCAAAGTTGTGCCACTGACACGTTATCTCGACCCGCAAACCTTGGTAGAAGGCAGTAGCAACACCATCGTATTCGAGCGTGATGAGGCCTTCAAGCAAGGCATGAAAAACCAAATATTCAAGCTGTTTTCAACCAACCATTCGCCAGAATCACAGGCCAATTGTTTATCAGAATTGATGTGCTGTTTGCCGATGATTGCTGCACCACAGCAGTTGCGCTATGACAATGTATTTCGGGTTCTGATTGTGCAGTTCATGGATGCCTATTCTCTCGATGTTCGCGCGTTGAAAAAGTCCTGTATCCACTTTGCACAGGCGGATGGAAAACTGATTCCATTCGAGAGTTACAACTTGCTGTACCGCGATGGTAAGCAAAGCCAACTGGCAGCGATTCGACAGACATTGGCACAAGGCTTTATGGCACGTCAGCCACCTTCTGGGCATGTGTCCTCAGGGGCGATGCCAATAACAGAGCCTGTGCCAATTAAATGGGTGGCCCAGCAAAAAAATACCTCAAGTTTAATAGAGACAAAATTACCCAAGTGATGACTGTCTCCTTTGGGTTGAACTCAGCCCCTCATTACATGCTCGTTTCCATTCAGCTGTGAAAGTGCATGCATAGAGTGCATGAAAACGCATGATTTTTTGCACCCTTCCGACCGCTTCCCCCGCCAGTACTGACGCGGATTTAGCCTAGTTTTGCTGGTGCATGAAAACCGCTCTATTAAGTGCGCGGGCGTGGCGGGGATACGAGCGCGCGCGCCGGGGTGAAACGGGCTAAAACATGCCTATTTTTTAAGCAGACTGCCCACGCTCCCAAAAATTCAGTAACAGGCTTCCTTCCCTTGATGTGGCCCAATAGATCGCGCAAGATGCAGCCTCTGCGGACGTAGAGCAACGAATGGAAGGCAACACCAGTGCAAGCGAGCCTCAATGCCTTTAAAGCCCCTTTGCGGGTCAAGTACGCGCAAGCGGTAATATGCCCATGCGATGACTTCACAGGTAATGCGTATGTCGGGTAGGCCAATCATCGTCTTAGGTGACGCTACAGACCACGGCGGCCAAGTCATTGGCGGAGATATGACAGCTACCATTGAAGGCAAGCCTATTGCTCGCGTCGGCGACATGGTGTCCTGTCCAAAGTGCAACGGCACCTACCCCATTGTTGAGGGCGTTATGGATACGATGTTTAGTACCATGCCCGTAGCGGTCCACGGTCATAAGACCGCCTGTGGGGCGACATTAATCGGTTCACAAACCCTGTTCCTTGTCCATGTAGAGGCGGACAATGCATATCGGAGTGGACCGGATCCGACACAAGATAGGGCAACGTCTAGGGCATCAGCGGCAGCCACTTCTGCTACCTTGGCAGAATCTGCCGCAGTTGGCTTTGACCGTAGATTTCAGCTTTTGGACAATCTAACAGGCGTTCCATTAGCGAAGCAGAGCTACCGGCTGCATGGCCCTTCCGGCTCTGTCGAAGGGGTAACGGATGAGGAAGGTTTCACCAAAGCAATCAATACAGGGCAAAGCGCTAACCAAATTCAGGTCGAAATTATTGGAGAAGGTTGGCCGGAGAACGTCAAATGACCTCACAAACCCTTAATCCTAAGGTGGTACAGCGAGAGGTTGCCCAGTCCACGCCAGTCAGCGATAAGACGCCTAAGCAGATTTCGAGTAATGAGTTCGGCGATGCAATCCGAGCCCTTGAATCTGAGTTAGCTTCATTTACAGCGCATGCGATTAATGATGATGCTGTCAGGGCTGACTATAGGAAAAAGACACAAGCAGCAGTTAATGAAATTATCGATGCTGTTAAGCAGCGTAAGCTGACTCCCCATGAGGGAGCACAAGCGGCGAATGCCTTGCGAAATCAGATTATGGAATTATCCAGAAGCAACCTAACGAGTTTCGGCCTCGCCTACTCAAAAAGTCTTAAGGAAACCGGCAAGACTATTGCCGAATTAGAGCAAAAGTATGCGCTGAAGCTTTTCAGTAAAGATTTTGCCACGGTGACCCCATCAGAAAGGGAAGCTGTATGGCGGGAGATTATTGATCGGGCTGGAGCAAGTAACGGTGCAGTAAATCGCGTCAGCCGAGTTGCAGGCAATGCTGGGCGTGCTCTGTTGATTGCCTCATTGGCAATCGCTGTTTACTCAGTAGCCACTGCTGACGATAAGCCGCGTGAAGCGGCTAAGCAGGCTACCGGACTTGGTGCGGGCATTGCTGGTGGGGCTGCTGGTGGCGCAGCTATTGTTGCTATCGCAAGCGGCCCAGTTGGTTGGTTAGCTGTTGGGCTGGGTGTTATCGTAGGCGCTGCATTAGCTGGCATTGGTGCAAACGAAACCTTCGATTACTTTTGGCCAGAGAAATAATTGACCTTTCTAATTGTCTTTGCTGCCGGCGCTATTTGGTTTGCTCCCTATATTTATGTTCATATGCGAGCAATGAAAAGCTGGACGCTAGAAGCCGCGGGAGAAGATGACCCGGAGCCCGAGCTATCTAAACTAAAAATAGTGCTCCTGAGAATTTTCTTTGTTGTGTGGACGCTGATACCGGTCGTGCTATTCATTTGGTACAAATCCACATAAAGACCGCCCCGAAAACCGGCATGAATGAAAAACTACATGCGGTTGGCGCAAGCTACGGCGTGATTAAATACAATGGTTCTGGTGAAGATAAGCCGCATTGGTCAACGGACGGGCGTTAACCATGTCAACACGCATTCCCTTCTTGGTTATCTTGGCCATTGCCAATATGGCATTTGCTTCTGGTGAAGTCTCCATCCCCAAAGATGTAGAGCGTTTCATTAAAAAGCGGGAAGGGTGTGACCACTTTCGTGGCGAGGTTGCCGACACCAATGATAAGAAGCGGCAGAAAGACATTCAGTCGAATATCAAAAAGCTCTGTGCAGGGACAGACCGCCAGCTAAATACGCTGTTGAAGAAATACAAAGGCAAGGCTTTTATCATCGAACGGCTCAGCGAGTTTGAGCCTGATATTGAAGCGCCGTAAAGAAACCTACCCAAAACAATGAAAATGATGATGCTCGCGGCTTTGAGCCTCTCGCTTGCGGCATGTGGCGAAAAACCTAGGGAGACTTGGATAGCCGGAAAAGATATTCCTGCCTACAAAGCAGTAAATGATGATCTACGAACGCCGGCATTCATCATCAAATCTGGTGAGACGTGCCAAGCGGGGGAAACCAGTTTCGGCAAGGTTGATGCGTACACGCATGTCATTTGCACTTCTGGCACTGGGTGGGTTACGGAGAGCGAACATTTCAAAAAAAGCAGCGATAACGACTAAGCCACCCAATCAGGCGGCTTAATCGTTAGTTAGCGGTCTTGCTTCTCTTTTGTTAGCACGTAGGGGTCAAACCTGATTACCTCCTGCCCTAGCCACTCGTTCAGTTCCTTCATTCGGTTTTGTAGCGGTATCAGTTCGTTGCGCACGAATACTTCGGCTGCTTTGCTCGCATCACCGAACCCGCCTGTGTTGCTGGGGATGATGCCCATCATTTGCGGGGGTACGCGGTGGGCGGCCAGCATGTCGTCGCGGGTTACATTCTTGATGCCGAGAAATTCATCCTTGGCGGCAACCTCAGATAGCGGGATGACCTGCATGCCGTCTTTCTTGCCGCCTGGAGCGTACATAAACAGGTTGCGGAAATTGCCGGGGCCTTTGCTGTTCTTCATGGCCTCGCGTAGTGCTTCCACGTCTTGCTGGCTGTGGGCCGGGTCGGTGAGGTACAGAATCAAGCCGGCATGGCTGCCGTTGAGGTAGTACTTGCGTCGAAACAGCGTGGCGCTTTCGTTTAGCCATGTGCTGTGATTGGCGCTGAGGTAGTCGGGCAGGCCGTAAATCTCCTGATTGATGTCGGGTTCGTACAGGTGGAACACCTCACCCGTTTCGAACTTATGCGCTTCCTTTGCGCCGCCAACAAACCAATACGTGTCGAGGTCCACCCCGCGCCGGGTGTATTTGGCGAGCGTGGGCTCCAATGCCAGCAGCTTGCCGGTAACGGCCCGCTTGCATTCAAGGTAGGCATTCCCAAACGCCAGATAGTCGAGAACAAAGCGCGTGAAATCCGACCGCGTTAGCAGCGGGTGCGGCTGGTAGCAACTCACCAAGATATTGCGCTTCACCTGCATGGCGCTGCTGTGATAAACGGCGGCGCGATAAGTGCGCGCCAAGCCATCTAGGCTAATCGGCGGTTCGTACCATTTGTTGCCCATCGTGGGGCATTCGAGCAGGTCCAACAGTTCGCGGCGGTCAAGAACGGGGACCGGCTCGCCAAAGGTGAACGCCTCGAATTTACCGGCTGGCGGTGGTGGGCTTGGGGCTGCTGGCGCAGTCGGGCGTGGTTGTTTGTGTTTGCGCATTAAAATATCTCCATAAAGCCGCTATTGGCGGGACTCATACCCTCTAGGGGCTCATTGGCTAAAGCGTGCATGCATGCCCACGCTAAGTCGGCGTGGCTGACTTCTTCGGAGCGACTGGCCTCAAAGGTGGCTTGGCGTCCGCTGGGGGTGATGGTCTTGCGAATCGCCATAAAGGCAGCGGCGAGGTCGGTCCAACCCGCATCGAATTCGAAGCGGCCGTGGCTGATGACATCCAGCGCTTTCAATACAAGGCGGGTTTTGACATCCACCGAGTAGTTGAACGGTTTCACCATCGGAAAAAACTGCTTCACAAGCTGGAACACACCCTGACCGATACCTGTTGTATCAATACCGATATGGGTCACGTTGTAGGTTTCGGTGATCTGCTTGATCTTGGCCGCTTGTTCCGCAAAATCCAGCCCGTTGAATTGGTACTTGGCCAGGACGCGAAACTTGCCCCCCGCGACCAAGGGCGGGGCGATGACAACGAGGCCAGCACTGTCGCCGGTGTGGGCAGGGTCATAGCCGACCCAGACCGGGCGATAGCCAAACGGGCGGGCGGCGAATGGTTTGAAGTCGTGCCATTCCGTCCAGCTATCAACCATGCAACGTTGCAGCATGGCGAACGGGAAGACGCTTTGCCCATCGTCGATGAACTCACACATAAAGAGCTGGGCGAATTCGTCCGCGCTGTTTTCCAGTTTCAACTGTTCAATGTCGAACAGGTTGCAGCCGCGGGCGGTGGCGTCCTGAATGGTGACGATTTGCCGCCATTGCCCATCCTCGCAGCGTCGCCCACCCGCGAGCGCGGCGTGGCTGACATCCAGCGTGATATGTTCAGACTTGGGCCGGCCTTTGTTGAAGAGCTTGCCAGACCAAAACGGGTAAGCCTCATGGCTAAGGGCCGACGGCGTGGAAAAAAACGTCGTGCGCCATTTCGCGTGACTCGCCATTGCGCCAGCGACCTTGCGTAGTTCCTGGAAGCGCGGAATCCAAAAGTATTCATCCACATACAGATTGCCGTGATAGCTCTGCGCGGTGCGGCTGTTGGTGCCGAGAAAGATCAATTCCGCACCATTGGGCAGCTTGATCGGATCGCCGCGCAGCTCAATGCCGACCTCTTTGGCGAAGTCCACGATATAGCTTTTGAACTGGTGCGCCTGGGCCTTGCTGGCAGATAGGAAAACCTGATTCCGCCCGGTTTGCAGCGCATCAATCAGCGCCTCGCGAGCAAAGTAATACGTTGCGCCAATCTGTCGGCTCTTGAGCAGGTTTCTAAAACGCTGCTTTTTGCCTGCCTCGTGCCATTCGCGCTGATAGGCAAACATCGAATCCATGAAGCACGCGACCAGCTGCGCCTGTTGCGCTTCGGTGATGGCGTTTCTTTCGGGCGGCTTGCGCGGGCCTTTGTTGCGGTTGGCTACGTTGGGGTTCAGGTCGGCTTCATTGCCGCCATTGCTGTACTTGCGCACGCGGGCGGCGCGTTCCAACTGTCGGCCAAGTAAGTCGATTTCCTTGTAGTCCGCACCGTCCTTTGTCTCTTTGCTAATCAGTTGCTGCATGCGGCATTCAAGCGATGCCTCAACGCGGTCTATCGCGTCGCTCATGTCCCATTCGTCGCGGCGTTTCCAGCTATGTACCGTGGTGGCCTTTTCCCCGAGATGTTCGGCAATCCTGCCGACGCGCCAACCCTGCCAATAGAGCGCACGGGCATAACGCCGGGGATCTAGTTGGGTTGTGTCTAAGGTCGGTGATTTGGTCATGCCGCCATGTTGGCGACCTGCTGCGCGCCTGCCACGCGATGGCGTTTGTGGGTTCATTCCACACAATGGCGCGGCGTTGAGGTGGGGAAGGGGTGCGCGGAATATGGCGGCATTACTTAACGGAACCTGCCAATGAAATTCTTCCGCATCGCCCAAGCCGGGGCAACGACTGATGGCCGCGAGATTTCCGCCGAATTAATCGACCAAGCCGCCAAAAACTACAACCGCGACAAGTACACCGCTCTCGTCAATCTTGAACACTATCGCGGGATCGTGCCGGATAGTCCGTTCAAGTCTTACGGCGAAGTCGTTGCGCTAAAGGCTGAGGACGTGGACGGCAAGCGCACGCTGTTTGCGCAAATCAACCCCACACCCGAACTGGTTGCCTTGAACAAGGCCCGGCAGAAGCTGTTTAGCTCCATCGAGCTGGACCCGAATTTTGCGAGAACGGGAGAAGGGTATCTCGTTGGTCTCGCCGTCACAGACAGGCCGGCCAGCCTGGGTACCGAGATGCTGAAGTTTGCCGCTGGCATGGGAGAGAACAGCCCGGTTGCCGAGCCGCTAGAACTCAACCTAGAGACCGAGTCCACCGAGGGCACGGAATCCTTACTCGATAAGTTCAACCGGTTCACCAGCCCGCTGAAGTCCAGCAAATCCAAGACCGACCAGCAATACGGTGATGTCCGACAGGTGCTTGATGCCGTTGCCGAAAGCATGAAAACCCAGGTCGACGAGATTACCGAGCTGCGCGATACCGTGAACCGCCTGGAAACCGAGCTAAAGCAGGACCGCGACAACTTCAGCGCATTGAAACAGACGCTGAACGCCACGCCGACCGGTACCCCGCGCCCAACGGCGTCGGGTGGCAATAGCGGCCTCGTCCTGACCGATTGCTGAGCCGCCCTTATCTAAGAAGAGAGAAAACCAATATGCGTAATGAAACCCGCACGCAGTTCAACGCCTTTTTAAGCCAAGTTGCCACCCTGAACGGCGTGAGCGATGCCACGCAAAAGTTTGCCGTTGACCCCAGCATTCAACAGAAGCTGGAAACCAAGATGCAGGAATCGAGTGATTTCCTCAGCCGCATCAATATCAGCGGTGTACGCGACCTCGAAGAAGAAAAGCTCGGGCTCGGTATCGGCGGCCCGCTGGCCAGCCGTACCGATACCAATGCCAAGGACCGCCAAACGGTGGACCTGAGCACCTTGGATGCCCAAAAGTACCGCTGCGAGAAAACCAACTCGGATACCCATATTCGCTATGGCAAGCTGGATATGTGGGCCAAGTTTGCTGACTTCCAAGCCAAGATACGCGACGCCATCGTGCGCCGGCAGGCACTGGACCGCATCACCGTCGGTTTTAACGGGGTGCGGGTGGCCGCCAATAGCGACCGGGTGGCTAATCCCTTGCTGCAAGATGTCAATAAGGGCTGGTTGCAGCACTACCGCGAGCACAAAGAAGGTGCGCGGGTGTTGAAGGAAGTCAAAGCCGGCTCGGGTAAGATCAAGGTCGGAGAAGGCATCGGCAAAGCCGATGGCTACGTGAATCTGGATGCCCTGGTGTTTGACATCGTGGCTAGCCTGATTGACCCGTGGCACCAAGAGAGCAACGACTTGGTGGTGATTTGCGGCCGCGCTTTGCTGCACGACAAGTATTTCCCGCTGGTCAATAAAAACCACCTGCCCAGCGAGACCGCTGCCGCCGACCTCATCATTAGCCAGAACCGCATTGGCAACCTGCCAGCGGCGCGGGTGCCGTACTTCCCGCCCAATGCCCTACTGGTGACCACTTACGACAACCTGTCTATCTACTGGCAGGAGGGCAGCCGCCGCCGTACCGTGGTGGACAACGCCAAGCGCGACCAAATCGAAAACTACGAGTCGAGCAACGACGCCTATGTGGTGGAAGACTTCGGCGCGGGTGCTTTCGCCGAGAACATCGAACTGGTGGTGGCCTGATGACCAGCCCCGCTCAAGCCCACGCGATGCGCATCGCTGCCCTGCTGCAAGCCGACCGGAGCGACACGGATAGGACGAATGCAACCGGGTACGAACTCATGCTAGCCAAGCTGCATGCTGACCTACGCCGCCTCAAGCAGATAGAAAGCACCACCAAAAAGATCGCCGTCAAGCGTGAACTGCTGCCCGATTACATCCCTTGGGTAGAGGGCGCCCTTCAAGGCAGCGGCGCGCAAGACGACGTGCTGATGACGATTTTGGTCTGGCGCATTGATGCCGGCGATTGGCAAGGCGCGCTCGACATTGCCGCCTATGCGCTGCGCTTCAATCTGTCATTGCCCGATCAGTTTGACCGCAACCTACCTTGCCTGATTGCCGAAGAGTTTGCCGACCAAGCGGAACGCGGTGAGCCGGTGCCGGTGGCGATGCTGACCGCGACCGACGCCCTGCTGGCTGATAAGGACATGCCCGACCAAGTCCGCGCCAAGCTGGCCAAGGCCATAGGCTACGCCTTGATTCGGTGCGCTGACACATTACCGCCCGATGCGTCGGCAGGCTTGAAACAGCAGGCGCTTGAGCACTTCCAGCGTGCCGTCAAATTGCACGACAAGGTGGGCGTTAAAAAAGACCTTGAACGGCTCGAACGTGAGCTAAAGAACTTGGCCCCGGTAGCGGATAGCCCCGCTGCTGGTGGTTGATACCGAGCGTTCCCCCGCGCAGGCGGCAGGGGGTGGCGTGTGTGCCAGCGGCACGACACAAAACCCCCTCCACCGCCTCCGTGCCCCCCCACTGGATGCCATGCCATGAGTAAAACCTTTATCGCCCTGGGCGATAGCAAACCTGCCGCCCTCGATATCGGTGATGTCGTCACCAATATCCCGTTTTTCCCCAACATCCGGCTGAGCCAAGTGCGCGAAGCGCAGCGCCTGGATAGCACCGTGACGGTGCCGCGCTTACGGGTGGCGGTGGTGGAGGCGATGGCAAGCACCAATAGCGAGTTGGCCGTGTGGGCTGACCAACAGAAAAGCCGGGGGTTTCGTACCTTGGCCGATGTACCCGCCGACCAGCTCGACGGTGAAAGCGTCCATGTCCAGCGCTACCGTCGAGCCGTGTATTGCTTCGCCAATGCCAGTTTGGTGGAGCGCTTTCGCAGCTTCGATAGCACCAAGGACGGGCATGAGGTGGCGGACAAACTCGATTTGACCGTGAACGATTTGATTCGCGATGCCCGTGCCGCCATCAGCGATATCCAGGGCAAGGCCCGCTGCACTATCGAGTTGTTGTAATGCGTGTGATTGCGCATCAGGGCGATACCGTCGATGCCCTTTGTTATCGCCACTACGGCCGCACGGCGGGGATGGTCGAGGCGGTGCTGCTGGCTAACCGTGGGCTGGCTGCCCTGGGCGCAGTGTTGCCGCATGGTACGAGCGTCGAACTGCCCGACCTGCCGCCCCCTCCGACCGCCCCCCTTATCCAACTATGGGACTAATAACGATGGCTGAACCTGTATCTGTAACAACCGGCACCCTTGCCAATACCAGCCTGCTTGCCGCCGTCGTGGTGAGCCTGTTTCCCGGCATCGACGCCGGCATTGTCATGGGCGCATTTGCCGGTGCGGTGGTGTTCATTCTCAGCGCCAAGGACATCAGCAATCTAGGCAAGGCGGGCTACTTCGTTGTCGCCTTTATTGCCGGCATGGCCGGGGCGGCAACCGGCACGAGCTTGTTGGTCTGGCTGCTGCCCTCACACATCGCCGTGACGCCCAGTGTGGGTGCCGTTATCACGGCGGCGGTCTCGGTGAAGCTGTTGCTCTGGCTGATCGGCCAAGCCAGCAATCCGTTGGCACTGCTGGGCCGGCTGCGCAACCCCAAGGGGGGCGCGGAATGACGGCCTTGCTGTTGTGGTGCTATGCGCTGCTGTGCGGTTTTATCGCGCTGCGCCTGCTGGCCTTTCGCCGTGCAGAAGGGCAGCACCGCCCTCGCGTCGCATGGCTGGCCTATGGGCTGGTCGTGACGGCCGGTTCGGTGCCCTTGCGCCTGCTGCTGGGCCAACCTGTCCCGCTCGATATCAGCAGCTTTGGGGCGGTCTTTGTGCTGGCCTTCGCCCTGTGCGCCGCACGCGGCAATGTTGCCGACCTGTTCCGTGCGCCCAAGTTGCGGCGTGAACACCCGATTACCCGATTTCTGAGGAAAAACGATCATGTCTGAAACCGTCACCAAGCCCAAGCGGGATTTGACCATTGTCGAGCTTCAACACGCCGCAACCCGCCTCGGCGTGACACTGGCCGCGATTCAAGCCGTTAATGCCGTCGAAACCAACGGGCCGGGCTTTCTGCGCGATGGCCGCCCGGTGATTTTGTATGAACGCCATGTGATGTATCGCCGCCTCAAGCAGGCGGGCAAAGATGCCGACGCCTATGTGTTGCAGTGCCCGCATGTCGTGAACCCGTTGCGCGGCGGCTACCTGGGCGGGGCAAGTGAGCATGATCGGCTCGCCCTTGCGCAAGCCATCGATTCGGATTGCGCCCTGGAGTCCTGTAGCTGGGGGAAATTCCAAATGATGGGGTTTCATTGGCGGGCGCTGGGTTACAAATCTGCGGTGCATTTTGCCGAATTGATGGCGCAGAGCGAAATCCATCACCTGAGCGCCTTCGAGACCTTTGTCATGAGTGACGCCAAGCTGCATGCTGCCTTGCGGGCTTACAACTGGGCAGAGTTTGCCCGTCTGTACAACGGGCCGACCTACAAGATGAACCGCTACGACGAGAAGCTGGCCAGCGCCTATGCCCGTTTTGTGAAAGGGCCGACTTCTCCCCGCCCACCTGCACCGCCACCCCCTCCTAAGCCGCATCGCCCGCGCCAAGTCGTCGAGGTAGCGGTAAAGCTGGATCGGGGACAAGCATGAGTCCGTGGGTGTGGCGCTTGGTGATCGCCTTTTTTGCGATGAATGTCTGCCTGCTCTATCGCAATGCGGGGGATTTGGGCCGGTCGATGGCGCGTGAGACCGCGCTAGCCGAGTACGCGGACACGTTAGAAGCCGACAAGGTGGAACTCAAAGAACAATTGTCTGCCGTGGTTGCGTTATCCAAGCGCCTGCAAGCCTTGGAGGCGAACCGGCAGGCCCTCACCGATACCCTGAAAACCTTGGCTGCCCAGCGCGCCCAATACTACGAAAGACTGGAACATGAAAACGCTGCTGTGCGTGCTTGGGGCGCTGAGCCTCTGCCTGCCGATGTTGCCCGGCTGCGCGAGCGCCCCGCCTTTGTCAGTGCGGCCGCTTATCGTGAATGGCTGTCCACGCCTGACGCCGTGCCAGTTGCCAGCGAGCCAAGCCAAGCAGAACCGGGACTTGTTGCGGCAGATTGAAACGACTGAACTCGCCTGGGCGGTTTGCGCTGCCCAAGTAGACATGACGATAGCCTGTCAGAAAGCCGACGATGCTCAAACCCAAGCTGCTACGCGAGCACCTGACCCGGCTGGTGCCGACGCTCGCGAATGACCCGGATAAGCTCCTGGTCTTCATTGAAGACGGCAAGCTGCGCACCAACTGGGGTAAAAGCTTGTCGTTTGAATACCAGTACACCTTGAAAATGATCGTGCTCGACTTCGCCGACCATGCCGATACGGTGTTTGTACCGATACTGCTTTGGCTGAAGACCCACCAGCCCGAGCTGATCCTGAACGCTGACAGGCAGGCCAGCGGCATTGGCTTTGTGGTGGAACCGTTGAGCCATGAGACCAGCGACATCGAAATCAAGCTGATGCTGACCGAGCGCGTCAAGGTGGCGGAAAGCAACGGCGGGCTGGAAGTGATGCACCTGGGCGAAAACATCCCCAGCGGCAACCTATGGGCGCATACCTTGCCCGGTTTAGGCCTGGGTGAAACGGTAGCGCCAGCATGGCCGAGTTAAGCCACCTTGCCGACTGGTGCGACGGCCTGCTGCAAAAGCTATCTGCCAGTGAACGCCGCCAGCTGGTTCGCCAGATTGCCACCGACCTACGCCGCGCCAATGTCCAGCGCATCGCCCAACAAGTCACGCCCGAGGGCGAAGCCTTTGCCCCGCGTAAGCCCAACAAGCTAAGAGAAAAGAAAGGACAGATCCGTAAGCGCATGTTCACCAAGCTGCGCATGGCGCGCAACCTCAAGGCGGGCGCGAAGGGGGACGAGGCAAGCGTGACATTCGCGGGGCGGGCGCAATGGGTGGCGCGTGTCCACCATTACGGCTTACGCGATAAGGTAAAACGGGGCGGGCCGGAAGTGACGTATGTGGCGCGGCCTTTGTTGGGGCTGAGTGATGCCGATAGGAAGCGGGTGACGGACTTGGTGTTGGCAAATCTTGTTGCTTAGGCTAAAAAGAATTCGCGTCAGAAAATTATAATGACTTGATGGAGGAAATCTTGAGTGAAGTGATCAACAATCTAAAACAAGTTGTTGATTGCTCATCTCAAATTTCTCAGTGGTCGTTAGTTATATTTGGTGGCTCTGTTGCTACCATAATTGGCACATCCCATCATAAGCCAGCACAGTTAAGCTTGAAGCTTACATATTTTTTATTTGTTCCTGCATGGGCTTTCCTGGCTATATCCCTGTGGCAAGGTGATAAATTAGTTAGATCATATCTATCTTCATTATTTGTCAAGGAAGACATGATACCCAAGATTTCCCAAAGCATTAATGAACTATATTTAGATCAAATGAGTTTCCTTAAGTATTCATTGCTTTGTCTTGGTTTTTGGCTTTTAATATATCTTGCGGCATGGATTTTTATTGAAGAAAAGGTGCGTGATGAATAAATCAAGAAATACGGCTTATTTATATTTAGTCATTTCATCTGTATATTTATTTGCTGGCGAAGAATGTACTGATAAAGTATGTTACCCATACCCATTTCCTATAAATTGCTACCAATACTGTGTCAAGAGTATCTACAAAAACCATTCAAGTTTATTAAGAAATAATTTCAATGCAAACAATAGTGAAGCTGCTATGAAACTTCGCGCAATCTATAAAAAAATAGATAATGGAGATATTAAAGTCGGAATTCTTAATCACATAAACAATGAGCAGGACTTGATGAGAGCATATGGAGAGGTAAGTAATCCAAATGACGCAGAATTAAAAAAATAAATAACTCGCCGCCCAAGCTGTTTTCATAAATAGCTTTTAAGAATACTTCCAGCCTCAATTGGTCTGGTTCTACTGCTAACCACGCAATCCCTGTTCCATGACGCGCGTAGCCTACCCCGGCAAGCTGCGCACATGCCAAATTACGCCGAACTCTCCCGCCGTTTCGAAAGCCTGATCCGCTCGGGCACCATCATTGCTATCGACCACGCCAGTGCGCTGTGCCGGGTTAAAACCGGTTCGCTCGAAACCGAGTGGGAACATTTTTTTGCTCGGTTTTACCTGCAGGAGGGTAGATTGGGTGTACTGAAATCAGTATTTCAGCAGCCAGCTAGATCAGTTCTACATTGCGACAAACGCTTTGCAGGCTGCCTGATGAAATTAGTATTGGGTCCTTTTTGACTTTCATTTGTTTACCATTTTTGTCAGCAACAATGAATGCAAACCGGTATTCGCATTGATAGTTATCTTTTTGAAGCTTTATAAAAATCCTTGCCAAGCCTCCATGAAATATTTTTACCAATTCAGGAAATTCGTTAACAGAGGATATTCTTATACATCTTGATGGCATGTAGATGACACTTCTATTTATTCCTTGTACGTTAATTGTCATCTCTGACAGTGGGGTTTCGATGAGAGTTTTATGATGCTGTGGTGAGATATGCCGAATTGCCAGAGACTGTGCTAAGACATCTGTTGTGATTTTGTTAAACGCAATTGGATTTAGTATCTCATAAGCAGAGTCATACGCCGGGTCAAATTTCTTTGCTTCTTCAAGTGTTGGCTCATGGTCAAGACTTGCTACACAAAAGGCATAACAATTATCGATATTAAACCTAATTGATGCGCCTTTTTTTGCTGTAACTAAAACTGATCCATCAGAAGTGACTGAACCGCAAGTAAGTGCTTCTGACAATGAATTATCCATATTAAATGTAAATCCTTCTGGGAAGGTAAAGTGAGATGTTCCTTCCTATTTGTCCCGAAGTGTTAGGCATTCCAATCTTCTAAAATCATCTAACGTACCAATTCTTATTTTTTGTGCACCAAGAGAAATATTATGTTCTCGCTTGCAGAATTTAATTAATCTATTTGACATACTGACTCCAGTTAAGACATGTTCAATACCTACTAGATCTATTTAAGTGAATCATAGTTATTAGTGCGGCAATTAGATAGAGAATATGGACAAAACCAAAAGCTGTTTTTAAACAATGTATTAGGTTCCAAGTGCCGTAAGTCTATATGCTCTTTCATATTGCCGGATTAATAGCTTGATTCTCAATGCTGCATTTCTTTTGCCGTGAAGCTGGATTTATTTGTAAAGCCTACTGCTCCTGGCTTGTAACCACACCCCACACAATCCCCATTCCATGACACGCGTAGCCTACCCCGGCAAGCTGCGCACATGCCAAATTACGCCGACCTTTCCCGCCGCTTCGAAAGCCTGATCCGCTCGGGCACCATTACCGCCATCGACCACACCAGCGCGCTGTGCCGGGTTAAAACCGGCTCGCTCGAAACCGAGTGGCTGCCCTGGTTAGAACGCCGCGCTGGCGATACGCGCACCTGGAACCCGCCCACGGTAGGCGAACAAGTCCTTGTGCTCTGCCCCAGTGGCGAAGTCGCGGCCGGCTTCGTGCTGCTGGGTCTGTATTCCGCGCAAAAGCCCGCGCCAGATAGCCAACCCCATACCCATGTCATCACCTTCCCTGATGGTGCCTACCTTTGCTATGACCATGCCCTAGGCGCACTGATCGCAACGGGGATTAAAACCGCGCTGCTGGATGCCAGTGGCAGCATCACCGCCAAGGCCGGCCAGACCCTGGTTGCCGAGGTGGGCGATAGCGTCACGATCAAGGCCGGGGGCAGCGTCACCATTGATGCACCCACGACCACCATTACCGGCAACCTCGTGGTGCAAAAGGCCCTGTCCTTCATGGGTGGCATGTCCGGCAGTGGCGGTGCGGGTGGCGCAGTCGCCACCATTAACGGGGCCATGCAAATTCAGCAAGGCGGCCTGACCGTGTCCGGCGATGTCGTGGCCGGTGGCGTGAGCCTGAAGAGCCACACCCATCAAGAACAAGGCGACGGCGCGCCGACCAGTCCGCCGTTGGGGGGCTGAGCATGGCTTACAGCGGCTTGCACCCTCATACCGGCCAAACGTTGACCGGCATCGACCACCTCAAGCAATCGATAAGCTGCGTGCTGACCACGCCGATTGGCAGCCGGGTGATGCGGCGCGACTTTGGTTCACTGCTGCCCGCGCTGATTGACCAACCGATTAACCGCGCCACCATCGCCAAGCTTAATGCGGCCGTGGTGATGGCGCTGTTACGTTGGGAGCCGCGCATTCAGTTGTCGCGGGTATTGGTTGCCATCGGCGCGCAGGCCGGCGAAGTGGTGGTGAGCATCGATTGCACGCGGCGTGACGAAGCGTTCCGCCAGCAAAAGCTAGACCTATCGCTGCGCCTGCAAATGGGGGCGCGGACATGATCGACATCAACGCCTTGCCTGCCCCAAAGGTGGTCGAGCCGCTCGACTACGAAACCCTGTTTTCCCAGCGCAAAGCCGCCCTGCTGGCCCGCCAAACCGACCCGGAACGGGCCAAGGCATTGGCGGCAACGCTGGCGCTCGAATCCGAACCGCTGACGATCCTGTTGCAGGAAAGCGCCTATCGCGAAGTGCTGCTACGCCAGCGCATCAATGACGCCTCGTTGGCCGGCATGCTGGCGTATGCGACAGGGGCGGACCTGGACCATCGCGCCGCCGAGTATGGCGTGGCGCGCTTGATCGTCCAGCCCGCCGACCCCTTGGCCGACCCGCCTAGGCCGGCCGTGATGGAAAGCGACGACCGCCTGCGCTATCGCACCCAGCTGGCGTTAGAGGGGTTCAGCACGGCGGGGCCGGTGGGGAGCTATGTCTATCACGCGCTATCAGCCAGTGCGGCTGTTGCCGATGTCGCTATCGATTCACCCAGTCCGGGGCAGGTGCGCGTGACGGTGCTAGATAGCGGGCCTAGCGGCATTCCGGCCGCGTCACAGCTTGATACGGTAACGGCCGCTTTGAATGCCGAGACCGTGCGCCCCCTGTGCGACACGGTATTGGTCGAAGCCGCGACCGTGACCGCGTACACGGTGGTTGCGCAACTCTATGTCACCAACCGCCCCGAGAGTGCCCCCGCGCCTGCTGCGGCACGCGCCAAGCTGGACGCTTATCTGGCTGCACGCCGCAAGCTGGGGGCGGATGTACCGCTGTCGGGCCTGTACGCCGCTTTGCACCAGCCCGGCATTGTCCGCGTGGTGATTCAGTCGCCGAGCGCTGACATCCTCACCACCCCCCGCCAAGCCGCGCTGTGTACCGCTATCACCTTAACCACGGTCAATACCGATGAAATCTAGCCTGTTACCCCCCAATGCCACGCCTTTGCTGCGTGACCTTGCCGATGTCTGCGCGCTGGATTTGTCGCCGGAACTGCTGGCGGACATGAACGCCGCCGATCGTGCGCCCGTCGCGGTTTTGTCTTATCTCGCCTGGGCCTTGTCCATTGATGAATGGGACGAGACGTGGCCGGAAGCGACACGACGCCAGGTCATACGCGAATCGTTGGGCGTTCACCGTAGCAAGGGCACCGTAGCCTCCGTCAAACGCATCCTGCGCGGGGTGGGTTTCTATGACCCGGACCGGGGTTTCGAAGTACACATCATTGAAGGCAAGGCCCACTCAGCCGAAGCCGGCAAACCTGCGGCGCATTGGGCGGAATACAGCATAGAGCTGAATCGCCCGATGACCATCGACCAAGCCGCGCTGACACGCCGACTACTGGGCACCGTGGTGCCCGCCCGCTGCCATTTGCGCCGCCTGGATTTTCGGCGCGCGGCATGGCGACACAACGGCCAAGCACGCTATGACGCCACTATCAGCCATGGAGAGGCTTAAACATGGACAGCAACCACCTTACCGAACAAGCCACCTACACCGACACCATCTATGAAATCGCCACCACCGACCCGGTAGAAGGCGGGCCGAATGGCGTCGATAACCGCCCACACCGTGAACTGGCGAACCGCACGCGCTACCTCAAGGACAAGGTAGACGCGCTGGCGAGTGGCGACACGCCAGCCGGCAAAGCCACCGCCCTGGCAACGGCGCGAACGATCAAGGCGAGCGGTGATGCCACCTGGGCGGTGTCATTTGATGGCAAACGCGACATTGCCGCGCCGTTGACCTTGGCACCCAGCGGTGTCGCGGCGGGTACCTATCGCAGTGTCACCGCCGACGCCAAGGGCCGCATCGTGGCGGGTAGCAATCCGACCACCTTGGCGGGTTTCGGCATTACCGACGCGGTGCCGGCCAGTGATGTGAGCGCGACCCCCGCACCTAACAAGCTCTTACGCCTGAACAGTGCCGGCGTACTGCCCGCCGATATCACCGGCAATGCCGCCACCGCGAGCAGTGTCGAGCGTCTGCGCACGGCGCGCACGATTGCTTTACAAGGCGATGTCAGCGGCAGCGCGGCGTTTGATGGGTCCGCCAACGCGGTGCTGAACGTCACTGTTGACCCGACCAAGCACGGGCATTCAACCCTCTTTGCTGTCGATACCCGCAATGCGAAAGACGCGCCCAAGGACAAGCCCGGCTATGCCTTGGGGCTGGCATTCAAGACCCGCGACGCGGCCGGCACCCCGCCGCTTGCGGCCTGTGTTGCCTACGCGCATGTGTTGTCGGTGGCGGCCTGGGATAGCGCGGGCGGCTCGGGTGGGTGGCCGTCCGAAATCAGCGTGGGCGACGGCTTGGCCGTGCGCCAGGGCGTCAACGCCAACACCTGGGGGCCGTGGCGCAATGTGCTGACGGATGCGAACGTGGGCCGCTATGCGCTGCCGCTGAGCGGGGGTAGCCTGAATGGCAAGCTGTTGGCCGTTAGAAATAACCCCGCCATCGCCAACAACAGCTATAGCGAGTGCAATTTAGAGCTACAAACTGCTGACGGTTCGCCTGTCATGCTGGGTTTTCATCGCATGGGCTATACGGCGGTCACGCTGTATCACGATGGCAATGACGCGCTCAAGGTCCGCACCAACAGCGGCAAGGATGGCGAGTTGCTGACCAGTTACAACTACGGCAAGTATTCGCTATCGCTTAGCGGAGGCACGATTACCGGCCCTGTGACTTTTAAGGGCGTAAGCCCGTATTGCGATAACTGGTTCCGTAGTACCGGTGCCACCGGCTGGTTCAATGAGACCTATGGCGGTGGGCTGTACATGACCGACAACGAGTGTGTGCGCGTCTATAACGGCAAGCACTTGTGGAGTGCGGGGCATGGTTTCTTTGGCGAAGGGCAGGCGCAAGGCCGAATCTATCTACGCTATGCCGGCCAGAGTAGCGACACCTTCCTATACCGTGATTCTTCCGTGTTACTGGCCGCGTATAACTCACAGACCGATTACCTGTTTAGTATCGATCCCAGCCGGCACTGGCGCATGCCCTCCCATCTCAGTGTTGGCGGCAATCTGGCCGTGACCGGCTACGCCTCAGCCGCGACCGTATCGCCCGCAGCAGAAGACCAACAGCTGGCGACGACCGAATGGGTCAAGCGCCATGTGCGCAACCTGATGCGCGACCAATTCACTAGCAGCCCGAATATCAGCGGTTATCAGCGCCTGCCCAGCGGGATGATTTTGCAATGGGGCACGATTACCACCACAGCCAGCCCGCAAACCATCACGTTTCCCATTGCGTTTCCCAATGCCTGCGCCTCAGTGGTGGGGAGTGTCGATGCAACCGCGACCAGCGGGGTGGAAGCGTTCGCGCATACCAATGTCACCCGGTTCAATTTCCAGATTTATGCGGGCGCGGCGTGGGGCGGGGGGATTGGCGGTGTGGTCGGTTCGACCTGCTGGATAGCCATTGGTTACTGAGGAAAAAGCCATGACCTTGTTTTACAGCCCCAAAGAGCGGGGATTCTTTGACGATACAATGCACGACCCCTTGCCCGACGATGCGCAGCCGATTACGCCCACGCTGCATACTGAGTTGCTGCAAGCGCAGTCGAACGGCGCGGAGATTGTGCCCAGCCCGACCGGGCAGCCCATGGCGCGGATGCCTGAGCTGACTGCACCCCAATTGCGCTCACAACTGCATCAGGCCCTTAATCACGAGCGCTTGCGACGCGAGGATGAGGGGTTTTGCTATCAAGGCAAGACCATCGACGCCGACCCGGCCAGCATGGGCCGCATTACCAGTGCGGTCATGGCGGCGATGGCGGCCAAGTCGCTGGGCCAACCGTTTGTGACAAGCTGGACCTGTGCCGATAACAGCGAGCTTGAACTGGATGCCGTGGGAATGATGGGCATGGCGGTCGCGTTGGCAGAGCGTAATGAAGCATTGCACGCACACTGTCGCGCCCGCAAGGCTGAGGTAGACGCCCTGGACCTCAAGGCCCTCAAGGCGTTTGTGCCGGCAGCCGGTTGGCCCGATTAAGCGCCGGGGTTGTCGTGGCCGCCCACACAATCCGCATTGACTGACCGCACCGCCCACGCTGGGTAGTCTGACGGGGTGATGAACTCAACCCTGGAAAGACGATGGCGACTGACTACCACCACGGCGTGCGCGTCGTTGAAATCAATACGGGTGTACGCCTCGCCCGTACCCCAAGTACCGCTGTAATCGGCCTTGTCTGCACCGCAGACGATGCCGATGCGGCAACCTTCCCCCTTGATACCCCTGTTCTGATTACCGAAGTCCAGACCGCTATCGGCAAAGCCGGCAGCAAGGGCACCTTATCCGCCACGCTCGATGCGATTGCCGACCAAGCCAAGCCGCTGATTGTGGTGGTGCGGGTGGCGCAAGGTGTGGCGCGTGCCGCTATCCCGGCCGAACCCGGTACGCCGGCGATACCTGCCAGTGGCAACAACGCTGCGGTGCCGGCGCGTCCTGCCGTGCCGGGTGTGGATGGTGTGACCGCTGAAGAAGCCACCAACAGCAATGTGATTGGCACCACCAATGCAGCGGGCCGCTATACCGGCATGAAAGCCCTCTTGATGGCGGAAACCATGTTCGGCGTGAAGCCGCGCATTCTGGCGTGTCCTGGTCTGGATACCCAGCCCGTCGCGGCTGAACTGGTCGGCATTGCGCAAAAGCTACGTGCCTTTGCCTATGTGTCGGCCTGGGGCGCCAAGACCAAGGAGCAGGCCGCGACCTATCGCGGCAACTTTGGGCAACGGGAAGTCATGGTGATCTGGCCCGACCTGATTGCCTGGGACACCAACACCAATAAGCCGGCCGTGCGCTGGGCGACTGCCCTCGCGGTGGGGTTGCGCGCCAAGCTCGACGAAGAACAAGGCTGGCACAAGACCCTGTCGAATGTGGCACTCAATGGCGTAACCGGCCTGGAACGTGATGTGTTCTGGGACTTGCAGGACCCGGCTACCGATGCGGGCTACCTCAATAGCAAGGAAGTGACCTGTCCGATTCGTAGCCAGGGGTTCCGCATTTGGGGTTCGCGTTCCTGTTCGGACGAGCCGCTATTTGCCTTCGAGAACTACACCCGCACCAGCCAAGTGTTGGCCGATCTGTTTGCCGAATCGCTGTTGTGGGCCATCGACAAGCCCATGACCCCGATGCTGGTGAAGGACATCATCGAAGGCATCAACGCCAAATTCCGCGAACTGATCGCCAGCGGCTACCTGCTGGGTGGCAAGGCTTGGTATGACCCGACGATTAACACCGAGGCGACGCTCAAGAGCGGCAAATTGGCGATTGATTACGACTATACCCCCGTCCCCCCGCTGGAAAACCTGACGCTACGCCAGCGCATTACCGACCGCTATTTGGCCGACTTCGCCGCCAAGATTAACGCCTAGACAAGGAACCTTTATGGCATTGCCTCGCAAGCTCAAATACTTCAATACCTTTATGGATGGGGTGGACCACGCTGGCGAAGCCACCGAAGTCACCCTGCCCAAACTCTCGCGCAAGTTTGAGGACTTCCGCGCCGGGGGCATGGATGGCCCGGTTGGCATCGACATGGGCCAAGAAAAGCTGGAAATGGAAATCACCTACGGCGGCTTGATTCGTGAGGCGCTGAACCAGTATGCCGCCACCAAGCACGACGCCGTGCTGCTGCGCTTTGCCGGTTACTACCAGCGCGAAGACAGTCTCGACTATGACGCCGTGGAAATCGTGGTGCGTGGGCGTATTCAGGAACTCGACTACGGCAGCGGCAAGGCCGGCGACGACACCACGTTTAAAGCCAAGCTGCACCTCAGTTACTACAAGCAAATCATTAACGGCGCGACCGTGATCGAGATAGACCAAGCGAACATGGTCCTGATCGTGAACGGACAAGACCGCCTCGCGGCAGCCCGTAAGGCCATTGGCCGCTAAACCCCCTAACCCCAACAAGGAAACACCATGTCTAAAAGCACATCAACAGCCCTGGTTACAACGACCAGCCCCGACACCAAGTTGATTACCCTGGATACGCCGATTCAGCGCGGTGAACAGACGATTACCGCTGTCACTTTGCGCAAACCCAAGTCGGGTAGCCTGCGCGGGCTCAATCTGGCCAGTCTGCTACAGATGGAGACCAATGCCATTTTTAAGGTGGTGCCGCGCATCAGTGAACCAGCCTTGACCGAGCCGGATATGGCGGCCTTAGACCCGGCTGATCTCTTGCAATTGGGTTCGGCAGTGGGCGATTTTTTGCTGACGAAAGCGGTGCGGGCGGAGGTCTCCCCGAGCGCGTAGAGGACGCCATGGCCGATATCGCCGTGGTCTTTCATTGGCAGCCGGATGTCATGGGGGAATGGGTGGTGTCGGAACTGGCCGACTGGCGCGAACGCGCCCGAGTCCGGCGTGAGGTCGAAGACTGACCGCAAAGAGACGGCGGTTGGGGTGGGTGCTTAGAACACCCCTCCCAACCACTTACCCACTGGTCGGACAGTGAGCAAGCCAAGGCCGCCCCCTTCGCGCGAAGGGGGTAAGAGCCTAGCACAGACCAAGCTCACCATTATGGAATCGATACGCTGCGGCAGTTGCCACCGCAAACTGGGCGAAGGCACTTACACCCTGCTGGTGATTAAGTGCCCCCGTTGTAAAACCCTGAATACCTTGAAGGCCACGCGCCCCCGTACCTAGCGCGCCACCGAGCGCCATGATTTGGAAATCTCATGGCGCTTTTTGCTCCCCCCTATACCCTGCACCACGCTGATTGCCTGCCCCTGCTGGCGAGCCTGCCCGACGATGCCGTCGATGCCATCATCACCGACCCGCCTTATTTTCGGGTCAAGTCGGACGCCTGGGACCGCCAATGGCGTACTGCCGATGCGTTCGCCGTCTGGATGGGGCGGGTACTCGACCAGTTCGCCCGTATCCTGAAGCCGAGCGGCTCGCTCTACCTGTTCGCCTCGCCGGCCATGGCGGCACGGGTGGAAATGCTGATCGCCGAGCGGTTGCAGGTGTTGAATCACATTGTGTGGGCGAAGCCTTCCGGCAAGCATCTTGGTACGTGCCGTGCCAGCCAGCGGCGTTTCTTTCCGCAAACCGAGCGCATCCTGTTCGCCGAGCATTACGGTGCAGACAGTACCGCCGAGGATGCGGCCGGTTACAAGGCCAAGTGTGCTGCCCTACGGCGTACCCTATTCGAGCCACTGCGCCGCTATCTGGATGATGAGCGCCAGCGGGCGGGCTGGCGATGTAGCGAGATTGACGCGGCTTGGCGTGTGTGGCGCGGCACACCCAATAGCAAAGGGGGCATGGCGACACATTGGTTCAGTCGTTCGCAATGGGCGATGCCGACACCCGCAGCCTACGCGTGGTTGCAACAGCTATTTCGTAGCCGGCCGGGTGATGCTCTGTCGCACCCCGCTGCGGTGCTGGGTGCCGGTCATGCCGTGCTGCGGACCGACTACCATTTTTTAAAAAAGGAATACGACACCCTAAAGCAGCAATATCAAGCGCTATGCCGACCCTTTGCCATGGACAACGTGGCACCGCACACGGATGTCTGGCATTTCCCGGTAGTGCAGCCTTATGCCGGCAAGCATCCTTGCGAAAAGCCCCTGCCCTTGATGCGCCACATCATGGAGTGTTCCACCCGCCCTGGTCATGTCGTTTTGGATCCCTTCTTGGGTTCGGGTTCGACGGGGATTGCGGCGCTTGAGGCGGGTTGCCGCTTTGTCGGTATTGAGCAGGACGCCGTGATTCACGCACAGGCGGCGAAGCGGCTGGCGGATTTTGTGGGGGCTGCCCACACAAGCGCCAGTGCCTGACGCAGGGGCGTGCGCGGGGCACGATGGGGCAACCCTTTTGCCCTGTGAATCCCATGAGTGACCAGAAACTAAAACTTCAAGTCCTGCTTTCTGCGGTGGACAAGCTGACTGCGCCGCTACGCAGCGTCAGCGCGGCCAGCCGCGAGACCGCTGGCAAGGTGGACGCCATCCGCAACCAACTGAAGGCGCTGAACGCGCAGCAAAGCAACGTGAATACGTTCACCGCGCTAAGGAAGCAGGCCAGTGCATCCACCGAGGCATTGCATAAAGCCAAGGCGAAGCTAGCCGAGTTCAAGGACAAGACCGAGCAAGCCAGGGCCGCCCAAGCGGCGTTGGTGGGCAAGGTAGAGACCGCACGCAGTACCCACATGCTGTATGTGGCGCAAATGGCTGCTGGTAATGACAAGCACGCCGGCTTTGGCTATCAGATGTACAAAGCCAGGACCGAACTAGAAAAGCTCGAAAGCGAATTTAGGGCGGCGCAGAACGCGACCCGCAACTACAGCGAGAAAGCCAAGCTCGCCGGTAAGCAGGTTAAGCAGTTGGGGCAAGACCATATCGCACTGGCTGGGCCGCTTCGCGCCGCGAAAGCCCGCTTGCGCGAGGCCGGCGTGAGCGTTCGGCAACTAGGCGACCATGAGAGCGGGCTGGCCCGCCAAATCAATCAGGCCAATGATGCCCTGAAGGCCCAACAGGACCGGCTGAAAGGGGTGAATGAGCGCATGCGCCAAGCCACCGCCTTGCGGGCGCGGTATGACAAGGCAATGGCGACGCGCAATAACGTGGCGGGCAATGGTGCCGCCATGCTGGGGGCGGGGTATGTGACGGGTCGGGCGATGATGGCCCCGGTAAGCGCCTACGCCAGCGCGGAAAATGCCGGTGCGGGCTTGCGCGTGGCGATGATGCAAAAGGACGGCCAAGTCAGTGCCGAATTTGCCCGCATCAATACCTTGGCCCAGCAACTGGGCGACCGTCTGCCCGGTACAACGGCGGACTTTCAGGACATGATGACCATGTTGATACGCCAAGGTATATCGGCCAAGGCAGTGCTGGGCGGACTATTCACCCGGCAACTAAGGGTTGATTTGTTGGTGTCCGCCCCCAACTGATAGAAATGGACAAAGAAGACGGACGCAAGCTGTCGCGGCAAGAACAGCACGAAAGGCGCAAGCAAGCTGTGAGGCTGCATCGGCGTGGCATGCCCATCAAGGAAGT
>NZ_PDZH01000057.1 GCF_002735695.1 Chitinimonas sp. BJB300 | reverse complement strand
GTTTACGATCCACGCTTCCTTCCCACGCTCGGTCGCCCTCACGCAGTTGCGCTTCACTTCGTTCGCTGTGATCAACTTACGGCGGGACTTCCACCCGCAGGAGTGCGCCCATGCTGGGCGCACATGACCAAGAAACGCCACACGCTCCGTGTGGCGTTTCTATTTGGGCAAACTGTACTGTCGAAGTACATTGAAACTGTAACTATGCAGGGAAAGCTGGTTGGCACACAGTAGGCGCATAGTCTTTGGAGCTGTACTTATGTCCCCCATTACCCGTGTTTTAGTGTGCGCCGGCCTTATTGTTTCGCTTTCGATGGGCATTCGGCACGGTTTCGGGTTTTTTCTACAGCCGATGACCGGTGAGTTTGGCTGGACGCGTGAGGTATTTGCTTTTGCCCTGGGCTTCCAGAATCTGGTCTGGGGTTTGGCGCAGCCCTTTACCGGCGCATTGGCCGACCGTTGGGGAGCGGTAAAAGTGCTGGTGGTCGGGGCGATTCTGTATGCCGCAGGGCTTGCACTGATGACGGTGTCGAGCACTGGGCTGCTGTTTTCTGGCTCCGCGGGCTTATTGCTTGGCCTTGCCCTTTCGGGGTCAACCTACAGCATCGTGTTTGGCGTAATAGGCCGGACCGTACCAGAAAATCGGCGCTCGCAAGCCATGGGTATTGCGTCAGCCGCCGGGAGCTTCGGCCAGTTTCTGATGGTGCCGGTCGAGCAACAGCTCATTTCAGGCGTCGATTGGGCCAATGCATTGTTGATCCTGGCTGCGATGTCGTTATTGATTGTTCCTGCGGCAAGGGGTTTGAAGGAACCGCCTCAGCCACCCCACCCACAAGGTAGCCAAAGTGTCTGGGCTGCAGCAGGCGAAGCATTCCGCTACCCCAGCTTCCAGATGCTGATGGCCGGTTATTTCGTTTGCGGCTTTCAGGTGGTGTTTATTGGGGTTCACCTCCCGGCTTATTTGAAAGACTTTGGTTTACCGCCCAGCGTGGCGGCGATTGCACTGGCGCTGATCGGACTCTTTAATGTCTTCGGTACCTACACCGCAGGCCAACTAGGCGCGCGCATTACCAAGAAATATCTTCTTTCGGCTATCTACTTGGCGCGTGCCGTAGCGATTACTTTGTTCTTGCTTGTGCCTTTGTCGCAATGGAGTGTCTGGGCCTTTGCTGCCTTCATGGGCTTCTTTTGGCTTTCCACCGTCCCGCTCACCAACGGGGTGATCGCGACCATCTTTGGGGTGAAGCATCTGGGTATGTTATCGGGCTTCGTTTTCTTCTCGCATCAGATAGGAAGCTTCCTCGGTGTTTGGCTCGGGGGTTGGCTATACGACCATACGGGTTCTTACAACGTCGTTTGGTATATCTCGATTGCCCTGGGGGTGATGGCAGCCATTATTAACTGGCCAATACGCGAGCAAGCCATTGACCGCAGCCCAGCGCTGTCATTGGCCAAATGAAGCGCCGATTTGTCATTGTTGCGGTGATATTGGTGGTACTCGGGCTGGTTTTTCTTACGTATCTGCGGCCAGAATCCCAGGTTGTATTGGCTAATCTATGGGCACTGTGCAGCTAGCATCTTGTATGCATGAGGGTGAGATGGAAGGCTGTGGCATTGTGCCTCAATGCCACGGTCATTGTGCAAATCCCTTCTAAAAAGGGGTGGACAAGCCATGCTATCCTCATTACCTCCCGCGCCATAAGTCCAAGGCGCATAGTGAAAACGGGCCAGCATGTCTGACGAAACTCTCAAATCCCATCGCGATGCCATTGATGCGCTCGATGTCCACATTCTGAAACTACTCAACGAGCGTGCAGGTCACGCGCGCTCGATTGGCGAGCTCAAAGGCAGCGGCTTGGTATACCGGCCTGAGCGTGAAGCGCAGGTACTTGCGCGTATACGGCAGCTCAATGTCGGTCCGCTTACCGATGAATCGGTAGCGAAGCTCTTCCGCGAGATCATGTCCGCCTGTCTTAGCATCGAGCGCCCGCTGACGATTGCCTATCTGGGGCCGGAGGGCACCTTTAGCCAGTCGGCCGCCATTAAGCACTTTGGCCATGCGGCGGTAACACAATCCTGCGCCTCAATCGACGAAGCATTCCGGGTGGTGGAAGCGCGTTCGGCCGACTATGTGGTTGCGCCGGTGGAAAACTCCACCGAAGGCGCGGTAGGCCGTACGTTGGACTTGATGGTCAGCACGCCGCTCAGGGTATGCGGCGAAGTGGAATTGCGTATTCACCATCATTTACTGCGCCGTGAAGAAGGTTTCGACGGTATTCGCCGTGTTTACTCTCATGCCCAAAGTCTGGCCCAGTGCCACGAATGGTTGAACGACAACCTGCCGGTGGAGGTTGAGCGTGTATCGGTTTCCTCCAATGCCGAAGCCGCCCGATTGGCCAGCCTGGACGGCAGCTGCGTGGCCATTGCCGGTGATGCAGCCGCAGAGCGTTTTGGTTTGAATAAGCTTGTTGAGAATATTGAAGACGAGCCCAACAACACAACGCGCTTCCTGGTTTTGGGTTACCACGAGACCACACCGAGCGGCCGCGATAAGACCAGTTTGGTGATGTCGGCTCAGAACCAGCCTGGGGCTGTGCACCAGCTGCTTTCGCCCTTGGCGGAGAATGGCGTATCCATGACCAAGTTCGAGTCGCGTCCTTCGCGTACCGGCCTGTGGGAGTATGTCTTTTTTGTCGATATTGAAGGCCATGCAGCCGAGGAAAAAGTACAGAACACGCTCAACGCTTTGCGCCAGCGCGCGGCTTTTGTGAAGGTATTGGGTGCTTATCCGGTTGCGGTACTGTGATAAGTGCATCGCAGTAGGCGTGCGGTATGCTGGCCTCTCATCGGCTATTTCCAGAACGGATGATGGATTAGAACATGCAATCGATTTGTGTTTTTTGCGGCTCGGCATTTGGCCAGCGTGTGATTTATCAGGAAGCGGCGGCTGAATTGGGCCGTACTTTGGCCGAGCAGCAATTAAGCTTGGTCTGGGGCGGCGGTAGGGTAGGGCTGATGGGGGTGATTGCCGATGCTGTGCTGGCCGCCGGCGGTCAAACCATTGGCGTCATTCCTGGCTTTATGGTTGAAAAGGAACTGGCGCATCCTGGGTCTACCGAACTGATCGAAGTCGATAGCATGCACACTCGTAAAGCCGTTATGGCAGAGCGCTCGGATGGTTTTATTGCGTTGCCCGGCGGCTTTGGGACGCTTGATGAGTTGTTCGAAATCCTGACCTGGGCGCAGCTGCATATTCACGCCAAGCCTATTGGCCTCCTAAATGTCGCAGGTTATTTCGACTCATTACTGGCCTGGGTGAAGCATGCCGAACAAGAAGGTTTTGTTCGCGGTGGCCATCTCAATCTCTTTCACGTGGCGGATACTCCGGAAGCGCTACTCAAGGCGATGCGTGGGCATCAGGCACCCAAGGGTGATTGGGCTGCTGGCAAGGTGTCGCTGGCGCACAGCTAGCGGTGCGTGACATAACCTTCCATGACCATGCGGACCATTTACGGGCGCTGATTTATGCTTCCCCTTGGTTGATGCAGGCCTTGTATGCAGCACGGGAATTAAATCTAAGCGAGTGGTGCATTGGCGCCGGCGCAGTGCGGAATCTAGTCTGGGATGTCGCGCATGGTTGGGAACCCTTGCCCCATCAGCATTCAGATATCGACTTGTGCTATTTCAATGCAGGCGATATCCGCCCTGAACGTGATACTGCACTGCAAATAATGCTGCAGCAGAAATTGCCGGCATTTAAGTGGGAAGTGGTCAATCAAGCGGGTGTACATAGCTGGTTTGCCGATTACTTTGGTTACGCTATCCCGCCTTTTACCAATTTAAGCGCTGCGGTCGCTTCCTGGCCGGAAACCGCGACTGCCGTAGCGGTTTGGCTGGATGAAAATGATGGGCTTCACATCATCGCTCCCCACGGTTTGACCGATTTATTCGATTTATGGGTGCGGCCGAGCCCTGGTTGCAACCCAGCTGCCTATCGAGCACGGGTTGAGGCCAAGCAATACGCACTACGCTGGCCGAAAGTCCGACAGGTGCCCGTTTAATGACGCTGCGGTTGGTTCAAGCCTAGTCGTGCCAAGGAAAATATACCCAGCATCCATCTTTTGGCCCGCATACCGTGATTACCTCTTTTGTCGCAATGGAACCCCCTTATGTCCCTTATCCAGCTTGCTCCCGATTACATCCGCGCCATTGCGCCGTATCAGCCCGGTAAACCGATTGCCGAGCTTGCCCGTGAAATGAATCTGGATGAAGCCAGTATCGTTAAATTGGCTTCGAATGAGAATCCGCTCGGTATCAGCCCTAAGGCGCGTGCGGCAATGTTGGAAGCGATGGACGACTTGGCGCGCTATCCCGACGGCAATGGGTTTGCATTGAAGCAGGCATTGATAGGTAAATTTGGTGTGGGTTTGAATCAAATCGTATTGGGCAACGGTTCCAACGATATTTTGGAACTGGTCGCCCGTACGTTTCTGACACCGGCCGATTCCGTGGTGTATTCGCAGTATTCCTTTGCCGTCTACCCATTGGCCACGCAGGCGGTCGGTGCAAGGGGTATCGAGGCCCAGGCGGTTGAGTATGGGCACGACCTTACCGCCATGCTGGCGGCCATCCAGCCGAATACCAAGCTGGTGTTTATTGCCAACCCCAACAACCCTACCGGCACACTCTGCCGCCCGGGTGATCTGGTTGAGTTCATGACGCAGTGCCCACCTTCGGTGCTGGTGGTGCTGGATGAGGCTTATAGCGAATATCTGCCCAGGGAAAGGCGTGTCGATTCGATTGCGTTGCAGCGCTTGCTTCCCAACCTCGTCATCTGCCGTACTTTATCCAAGGCGTATGGCTTGGCGGGTTTACGCATCGGTTTTGCGATTGCTGCGCCGGAAGTGGCAGACCTGATGAATCGCGTACGGCAGCCCTTCAATGTGAACAGCTTGGCGCAAGCCGCTGCCGTGGCGGCGTTGGACGATGGAGACTATCTGCAGGAAACCATTCGCATCAATACCGAGGGGTTGCAGCAAATCTCAAGTGCCTTTGTGCGTCTGGGCGTGCCGTTTATCCCCAGCTATGGCAATTTCATTGCCTTTCATGTGGGAGATGGCCCGGCGCTGAACCAGTTCATGTTGCAGCGAGGGGTGATTATTCGCCCATTGGCGAGCTATGGGCTGCGAGATAGCCTGCGGGTTTCGATCGGTTTGCCGGAAGAGAACGCACGGTTTATTGCTACGCTGGAAGAAGCGCTGGGCGGTTGATCAAGCACAAAATGCCGCGGCCCCCGTCGGATGACGGGAGCCGCGGAGAATTTACGTGAGTTTAGGCCAGTTTGAACTGTTCCATGGAGCGTTGCAGACCTTCCGCAACGTTGGCTAGTTCCTGCGCGGCCTGTGAGACGCTGCTGACGGTTGCACGGTTTTCATCAGACATCTGGGCGATGGCTTCGACGCGCTTGGCCAGGTCAGTGCTGGAATGACTCTGTTCACGCGTGGAAGTGGCTATGCCACCAATAGCCTGCACGACCTCGTCTGCACTGGCTTCTACTTCGCTGATGGTGTTGGAGGCGCGTTCGGAAGCAGCTACGACGTTGCCGACGATGTTGCGGCTGGTCTGCATGCTCTCTACCGCGGCCTTCGCGCCAGTTTGTATTGTGCCGATCATCTTGGTGATTTCAGACGCCGAGCTCGTCGTGCGCTCTGCGAGCTTTCTGACCTCATCGGCTACAACCGCGAACCCACGGCCTTGCTCGCCTGCACGGGCGGCTTCGATGGCAGCGTTGAGCGCCAGCAGGTTAGTCTGGTCGGCAACATCCTTGATGACAGTGGCAATGGAACCAATCTGCACTGCTTGATTGGAGAGCGATTCCAAGTCGCTGGCAGACTGCGCCACGCTGTCGTTGACCTGCTTGACCAGTTGGCTGGCCCCTTGTACATCTTCATTTCCCGCCTTGGCCTGTTTGCCGGCGCCACATGCATGGTCATTGGCCATGGCGGCATTTTGAGAGATATGGTCGATGCTGACAGTCAGTTCTTCGATTGCAGCTGCGGCACCGGCTGTAGCGTCTACTTGGTGGTCGATGCTGGCCAGCACTTCCACCGTTGCTGCGTTTAACTCCTCTGCCGAACTTGCCACAGTTTGCGCAGATTGCACAATGGCGGTCATTGTTGTGCGCAGTTGCGATTGCATCGTGGCCAGCGATTTCATCATATTGGCAATTTCGTCGTTGCCCTGGGCGTCGATGGCACCGGAAAAGTCCCCGCTGCCGATTTTGCTTAGTGCTACAGAACCACGCTTCAAGGCTGCAACAATCCCATTTTGTACAATAAGGCCTAAGGATAGGAGCACAATGGCGGCGATGATAATGGAGCCAATGATGAATTTTCTGGCACCCTCATAGGTGGTGGATGCATTGGAAATGGACTTTTCGGCAAGTCCTTGGTTTATCTTGACCAGTTCGGTTAGGGCATCATCAGCTACCTGGAACTTGGGGCGGCACTCCGCTGCCATCATTTTGGAAGCCTCATACTTCTTTACATGATCGCCGGTATCGGACTTGCTGAGTTGAATCACTTTCTTGCAGGTTTCTTCCATCGCAGCCCAAGCAGCATCATAGCGACGTAATGCATCGACTTCAGGAGGGGTAAGAGTAGTTTTGCGGTAAAGGTCCAACAGCCGGTTCATTTCCGTCGCTTGCTTTTGCCGTAAGCTTGCTATCTCGTCGTATTTAGCCTGTTCATATTCAGAAAGATGGCGGTAGTCACTGCGACTGATATAGGTGGCATATTGGTTCGCTACGGCAAGCCATTGAATCGGTTGGAGCGCATTCTTATACATGTCAACGGTCAGGTCGTTCATCTCGGCAGTACGTTGGCTGCCGACAAAACCGACGATTAGCATCGCTGCCATACCTAGCATGATCAAACCGAGAATCTTGGCCTTGATACTGAATTGCTCAAGTACAGATTGCATAGCTGTGCTCCATCTAGCTTTAGTATTGGGCAGGGTGTTTGAATCGTTGTTAAGCAATCTAGACAATTCTTGGCGATTTTGCTTGCTGACGCTTACGTCGCAATCCTCTGTGTCACCCGAATTTTGCTTGGGTGAAAGCAAGTTGTCGTTTTAATTCAATACTGCCTTTATAGGATTGTCGCGAGCAGTTATTGGCTATTTATATCTAGCGCAGCATGAGAAAGCTGCCTGCCTATAGATAGGTTTGTGCGGTGGTGCACTTTTGTGCGAATAAGGCCAGGACTAGGTTCTGCGCTTGGTTGAAGTACTTTGCCTTACGTTTGTTTGGCTACCTATACTGGTCTGCATTGGCTGTATACCTAGGAGTGGGTCATGTTTGGCAATTCGAGGCAACTGGATGTGGCGCAACAGCAGATTACGGCGCTTGAGCAGCAATTGGCTGATCAAACAAGGAAGCTGTCCTTGGCAGATACGCAGTCACAAGCTGTGAATACCCAGTTGCATGATTGTAAGCAGAACCTGACGAGCACCCATAAGCTGGTTGAGCAAATGCAGCGGATGACAGAGTCAATGGGCAGTACGCATGCCAGTATGAGCCAGCTGGCAAAGGGCATGCAGGAGGAACGTCTGCGGGCGAGCGAGATGGCCACGGCAACCACCAGTTGTGCGAAGGAGATTAAGACAATCGCCACCCAGCTGGGCTCGCTTGCCCGTGATTCTTCTCAGGCAGCCAGCCAGGTTGCCGAGCTTGATACGCGTGCCCAGCAGATTGGCGGCATCGTGCAAATGATCAAGGAAGTTGCCGACCAGACTAACTTGCTGGCTTTGAATGCAGCCATTGAGGCAGCCCGTGCAGGGGAGGCGGGGCGTGGTTTTGCGGTGGTGGCGGACGAGGTGCGCCAGCTGGCGGAACGTACGACCAAAGCGACGGGAGAGATTGCCGAACTGGTGGCAGGCATGCGCGACGATAGCAGCGCCAGTCGCGTGAAAATGGAGACCTTGGCAAGTCAATCGGGCCAATTCAGCCAGAATGGCCAGGCTGCGGCCCAAACCATGAATCACGTATTGTCTTTGGCCGCTACGGCTGAAAAAACGACCACGTCGTCTTCTCTGTGTGGTTTTTGCGAGGTGGCCAAGATTGACCATCTTTTGACTGCGTTACGTGTCTACCGCGTATTGTTTGGTTTGAGTCAAGAAACCGAGAATGACTTTGTTGATCACACGGAATGCCGCCTTGGGAAATGGTTTTATCAGGGTGAGGGCCACCAGCATGTCGGCCAGCCGGGCTATCGTGAAATGGAAGTGCCCCATCAACAATTGCATAAGCATGCGCAATCGGCGGTCAGTCAATTTCGCGCAGGGAACGCGACAGCCATGCTCGATTCAGTCCATAAGATGGAACAGGCAAGTAGCCAGGTACTCCATGCGCTGGAACGGATAGGGGCTTCCGAGTAGCTTGATGGAGCGTTCTGCCCGAATTCGGTGCAGCAGATTTCCCTCATAGAAAGTAGCGAGTAGGGCGCTTTTACCGGTGGTAAATGAACATTCCGATGGGGCTTCAACGCTCTATCGCCGTCGTGCAGCTGACGTCGAACAGGTTCTTGGGCGAACCGGGGCGTGCTAAGCTGCACGCCCTTTACCTCACTGCTGTCGCTGCATGTCGCATTCATCCACCGTTGACTTAACTGTGCGCAAGGCCCTGCTATTTGCCTTGGTGGCGGAACAGCTTTCGGTTTTTTACGAACAAGGTATCTGGATAACTGAATCGCAGGGTACAAGTCTGGCAGGGCGTTGGTTAACCGAGGCGAAGTTGGTGTTGCCGGAAGGTGAAACCCGTCAGTTTTCAGCGTTGGCTGACCAGTTGGCCCGCCAGATGGCCGATAGTCTGTCGCGTGAAGCAGGCTTATATGCAGTACATGAGATGATGGAAGCGCGTGGCCCTAGGTATGAGTCGCCATTTGCCCAGGATATACAGGCTGAATGTGAACGGCAGCTGGTTGAAAGCAAGTTGGTGTAGCGTGTATTGCAGTCATTGGGAATGTTGTTGAGCGGGGTGGCCATGTTCAGGTACACCTTTGCTTATCCGCACCCTGTGCTGTTTTCCGTCCTGTTTTGCTGATGGTGCCAACATAAGAACCCTGGTGACAAGTAGACCCCCTTTACTGATCGGGCAGAAACTTGGCATTTGCCCTAAAATAGCGCTATGACAATGTTATTGTTCAGCTTTTAAAACTTTCTCAGCCTGACGGAAAAAAACGATGATGTATCGATTTATAAGTACTTGCGTGTTGTTCTTCCTATTACAAGGGGCGGCTCAGGCCGATTTATTAGATGAGGTCAAGGCGCGTGGCCAACTGGTGGTAGGGACCAATGCAGATGCGCCACCGTTTGGTTTCCAGAATAAAGACAAAACCATTTCCGGCTACGATGTGGATATGGCTGCCTTGGTGGCCAAGAAATTGGGTGTCAAGTTTGTGGTGCAAAATCTTGACCCTGCGGATCGGGTCAATCTGCTTCGCTCGAAAAAGGTCGATGTCATCGTATCGACCATGACCAAGACGGTGGAGCGTGAGCGCCAGGTAGATTTCTCTTACGGTTATTTCGTCACTGGCCAGAAAGTACTTGCACGTAAAGGCCGGTTCCCAGATTTGAACTCATTGGCAGGCGGCAGCATTGGTGTTGCGCGCGGCACCACTTCGGAAACCCAGTTCAAGCAGCTTTTTCCAAAAGCGATGTTGATCTCGATGGATGATACCAATGCCGCGATTGCCTTTTTGAATAATGGCAAGATTGATGGTGTGACTGCCGATGAGCCTGCCTTGGCTGGCTTGCAGGTCAAGATGTCTAACCGTGACCAATATGAGATTTCGGTGTTTGCACTCTCTACCGAAGCCTTCGGCATGGCTGTACGCAAGGGTGAGACCCGTTTTGTGAAGCTGATGAATGAAGCCTTGGTCGAAGCTGAGCAAAGTGGCGAGGCTGTGCGTATTTTCAATCGCTGGTTTGGGCCAGATAGCGCAACACCTTTGATCCGTATCTTCAAGATTTCAGGTATCTAAATCACTTGTTGAGATGGTCGCAACACGGGTGAGTTGCCCAAGGCGTACAATAAAAGCACCGACCCTATGGTTGGTGCTTTTTCTTTGTGTTTGGGCGTGTTGCAAACACAGACCGGGTATTGCCGGCGTAGTTTGCAATATGGAGTGTTGCTGTATTTTTACCGTGTGGTGATTAGGGATTTGCCACTTTTGGACGTAACATGGCAGTGCTAAAGTCAGACTAGCTTCATCTTCCCAATACGCTAGACAGGGATGTAATGACTAATACCAGACAATCTAAGACCCGTTCGTTGGGTGAACCGGATACCGACGCTGCGCTACACCGTTTGATGACAGAAGCCCCCCTGAGCGGAGAGCAGCACAGTAAGCGACAAGCTAAGCGTGGCGATACGCGACGCAAGATAGAAGATCACTTTTTGGACAAAGAAAGTCTCGATCTTTGGTAAGTGGCTGGTTTCCAGATGGCCGGTCTATACCGTGGCGATTCGGTGTCGGTGAGATTTTTCAGCGCCTGTGCTTGAGCGGCTACGTCTCGGGGCCGTAGGGGCGTGTAGTCCCCAAATTGCGTCTACGCTGTCAGCGACTAAACGACCGCATTGATGATTGGCAAGGTCTGCTGCTGGGCAACTCATAGCCAAGCACTCGGAAAATCATCTTGTTGCTGCGATGTGCGTTGGTTGAGAGGAAGCGTGTTTGCTATGTGCCGGATTTGAAACGATTCTCTGGTTTTTATCGTTGCAAATATCGCTTTGGTTTGGCTTGAAGAAAGAATGGGATGGGGTACATGAATGGGCACAAATCGGTAGTTAGGATACTGACCGGTTTGATTTGTCTGTTATTAAGCATTGATCAATTACGGGCGGAGCCAGTGCAGTGGTTGGGGGATATAGATGCAAGTGCCCGCTTCGCTGCAGGTAGCACTCGAGAGGTGGCCTGGGAGCTTGATACTGAGTTGGAACGGCGTTCCGGTACGCATCGCACCAAGCTGCAGGTGGAAGTGAGGCACGAGGCTGAGAGTAAGGCAGGCCTGCCCCTGAAGCGTGTGAATGACCGCTATCTGATATCGCCTAAGTTCGAATGGTGGGATGCGCCAGAGCGGCATTTTGTGTTCGTAGACCCCGAGTACAAGGCAGATCAATTGAGCTCGACGCAAAGTCGTGTTTCGTGGACGACCGGTGTCGGGGTCGGCGGTATGGCCGTGGGTGCGGGAGAGCTTCGGTTTGAAACAGGTTTGGGTATGCGCCAGTCCAACTACCGTGACAATACGCGTAAACGCGCCTTATTGTGGGTAGTGCGAAATAGGTTGGATTACCCATTGAATGAGACGCTGAATGCTTTTCAAACCCTGGAGTTGGAACGTAGTGGTAATGAAGAGCGGATCGAAGCTGAGGTTGGCCTAAAACAAGCCTTGAGTGAGCATCTATCACTGCGTGCCCGGTTGACCCTGACTTATGGCCGGCCTATCGATACGAGTGAGCGTCATTTGGATACTGAAAGCCGATTATCCTTAGGTTACACCTTCTAAGAACCTGTCTAAAGTCTCGTGAGCTAGAGCTAGACAAGGCGGAAACAGCCGAGGAAGCGGAGTTTTCGATTGGTAAATGAGCATTCCGAGGGTGTTCTCAACGCCGTATTGCTGACGCACAGCAGACTTTAGACAGGTTCTAAGGTTTTTCTCTTGTTTGCGGGATGGTTAACGGGCAACGCTACGCGTGCAGGCCTGAGAGTGGGCAGGGTTTATTGATAGACCACTTTTAAACCTGGCCCGACTTGCTGTGCATCGATATAGGTAATCAAGCCAGGGGCGCTGATAACCTGGCTGCGAGCTTCACCGAGTGATGAGAATTCCCGAGGTGGCTGGCCTTCCCCGGTGAACAGTAGTTTGGCCCAGGCTGCTCGCATTTGATTGCTCGTTCGACCGAGTACGTGTTGGTAGAACTGATCGCGATTTGCATTAATATATTCAATCGGGGTAATGGTTACGCCATTGACCATGCGGGTTCGGCCAGAAAAGACTTCGACAAGTTGCGCGCGTGACAGCCGTGAAATCGGGGAGTCGGCCGCGATGACGACGACAATCTCCGCCTGAGTGCCAAGGCAGCAAATGATGAATAGGCAGAGTTGGAACAGCCGGCTCATGAGTGCCCCTTCCCTAGAAGATAAAGTCAGCCGAGATGCTATAGACCCGCACCTTGCCATCGTAGGGCACCAATGAGCCGTCTGGCGCGGTGGTTCTCACATAAAAGCCGGTGTAGGACGCTTGTGGGTATTTGTGTTTAACCTGATCAACCTGAATTTTCAATGCAAGATTCCGATGCGCGTCCCAACGCAGACCAATGACATTTCGAATTGCTGCCTGTGGAAATAACAAGGACCTGGATACGATAGCGGCGAGGATGTCGGCATTGGCTTGCTGGGCGGGGTCACTAACCACAAATTGAACAGGTTGTTGGCGATTGATCGAATCGACTTTATTGAACCCGACATAAGGGGTGAAATTATTGATTCGGTAGCCCAGTTGGGTTACGAGCGAGCGGGCATCACTGATGAATGTGTTCACCTTCCGGGTGGCGTATTCGGACATCAGGTTCCAATTCCCATCATCGTAACTGAGGGAAATAACGTTGAATCTTCCCCCCCAGCCTGTGGTCAGCCGATTGATGCGTGGGATCAGATCGCTGCATTCGACATTGACACAGTAAGGAGCGATGGCGTTGAGGCTGGGCAATAGTGAACCAATGGTGGTGACGTAGCTGCCCCCTGTTGCGCGTGCGTCATCCAGACGGGTATGGGCGTAACGTAGCGTCCAGTCATTCACGGCATAGTTGATTGCTGCGCCATAGACCTTATCGACGGTGTAGGCGAGAAAGGGGAGCTTGTAACGTGTTTGTCCGGCAAACATCTGAACTCGCATTTCCCCCTCGCCCAGGCTGTGCCGGTAACGAATGTCGGCACCATCGTGCCCTACCATTGGATAGATGCCGATGGTTTCAAGGGGGGGCCGGGCGCTCAATTGCGCGTAGCCTACATCGCGGGATTCCGAACTACTGGTGACAGGTGTCACCATGCGGCCTAGCCGTAGACGCCATGAAGGATTGACTTCCCAGGCCAGATTGGCCCATTCTACGGTAGGATCGAATGTACCTTTTTCGCGCTGCATGCCCACGACTTGCAGGACGCCATGCCAATTATCGCTTGGAGCCATATCCAACTGCAACCCAAGGCGGGAGTCGGCATCGAATGCCCAGGTTTTGCTGTTCGCACGTGATTGAAAGCTACGTTTGAAGGCGATGGCGTCGTCGTCGGTACGGGTGGCTGCAATGCTGCCAAAGCCTGACAGTTGTAGCTTTGACTGCGGTTCGGCCAGCGCGACTGGTAGGAGCAGGCTAGCCAGGATGGGTAGGCATAGATCAGATCGCATGGTTTGTCCCATCTTTTACTGCTGCAGATAAGTGCTCAGCATTTGTTCGATCCGGTGTTCTTTGCGCAGACGTATGAGTACGGGGTTCAAGTGTTGGATCAGTTGTCGACCCCCTGGTGTGTCGCTGGCGACAAGGTGCAGCCCCACCACGGGTTGGTCTAGAAGCGGTAGGCGGGAAATTCTGGCTGAACTCGCCAGTTCTCCTGTGTGCTTGTCGATCAGGTAAAGGCCAGCCACAATCTCCCGGAATTCCAGCATGCCTTCGCAACGGCCCAGTAAGAGCTTTTGTACCAGTTCTGAGTACAGATTGGTGCCGGTATCGACCTGTTGGCTGGAGATACCAAAGTCTTCGTAGCTCAGGCCGCTCAAACCACATAGCTGGAGCTGAACCAGATCACTTGGCTTGGGTTTGGCAGGAAGCTTGGCAGCAACTTTACTTAGGACGTACAGTTCAGGATGCAGCTTGAAGTAGGCTTCCGATCCCATTAGACCTGCCTGTTTGGTTACGCCAGTGCTCATATTCAAGCCTAAAGCGTGGCGGCCACGTTTGACGTCTTCAATGCAGCGTGCTTGCGGCAGTGCTTTTAACTGAAATGTGTGGTCCAGCTGCTTGGCGACTTCTGCCAATATGTCTATTCCCAAACCGGTGAGTTCACCTGTTTTGGGAGAGGTAAAGACAAAGGGGGCTTGTTCTTGTCGACCTACACAGATGGAGAGTTCTGTAGCCAAGCTGAATGTTGCCGTCACCATCAGCAGTAGCTGAGTGTAGCAACGGATACGGAATTGGCGGGCAGCAACGACGGCATGGCAAACCATGATTCGATGTGTCATCTCGTTCTTGTTTTCTGTACCCTGATGGGGGGCAGGGTGGCCTCCTCGGTACGGTATCGTACGAACTACAAGACAATACCGCATGACTAAGTATAGATCATGAGATAGGTTTGATTAGGGAAACAAAGTGGGTAAAGAAGCCGACCGATAAGCGGTGTGTCAAGGCAAGGCGGCCAGTTACTGATATATTCGCTTATTTAATTGTCATATTGATCGTTCAGGAAATCATGTCTGCCCGTTTTTTCTTCCACCATCGGCTTGCTCAGTCACTATTTTTTGGGGTTCAACCATGAATCTCATGCAACGTTTAAGCACAGCGCTCCGTAAGTTTTTCCGTCAACCGGTCACCCTTACCAGTCCGATCGTCCTGGTACCGCCACCTACCCAAAAAGGCGATATGGGGCCGCAGATCCTGACTAAGGAAGCAATCCAGGCTATGCCGGATTTTACTGGCCTACCGCTGGAGGCGATCGAAGTGGTGCAAACTTCGACTGCCATTGCGGCAGCGTGCGCCGATATGCGCAAAGCGGGTTTGTTGGGATTTGATACCGAATCAAAGCCAACTTTCAATAAGGGCGATCCAGCGCAGGGTCCGCATCTGATTCAGTTGTGCACTGCTACGCGGGCTTATCTATTCCCTATACAAGGTAATACCCTGCCTGCCCCCTTGCGTGATCTATTGGTTGCCCCTGATATACGCAAGATAGGTTTTGACCTACGTTCTGATATTTCTCTGCTGGCAAGCAATCACAAGCTGCAGTGTCAGGGGATTGATGACTTGGCGGGGCGTTTTCGCAAGGCGGGTTATCGCAATACAGTAGGCGCCGTACAGGCTGTTGCAATAATGTTTGGTCAACACTATCGCAAGTCCAAAAGCGCAAAGATGTCCAATTGGGCTGTGCCCAACCTGAGTGTAAGCCAGCGCCGCTACGCTGCGAATGATGCTTATGTAGCCCTTCGTGTTTACCTGGCATTGAAGGCCTCGCAAAGTAACGACAAATAAGTATCAGGTTTGCAAAGCACAATGCAGCGATGATTAGCTACAAAGTGATGCACTGATCTAAGAGCCTGTTTACGATCTGTAGCGAGCAGTCGTCAGCGGGGTGAAGCGCAGCGCAGAAACCGGAATGTACTTTTGTACATGAGGATTTGGAGCAGCACATAAACCCTGATCACGGCTACGCAGTAAGATCGTAAACAGGTTCTAAGTCATGGCCACCCTCAACTGCGATGTTGGTGGCTGAATCCTGGGGTGTGGGGCTACCACCCATTAGAAATATAGAAATACTTAAGGCGCCGTCTACGTAATGTAGCGAAAGCGCCTTTTTGTTTGATAATGTGCGGTACGTGCCCCGGATGACGAAGGGGGAGAAGGGATAGTGAGTCGGTTTCAAAGGAAAAACCATGCAGTCTGTTAGTCTTGTTTGGGTCTCCAATAGCATCGAATGGGAAGATGTGTGCTTAGAGGCGCGTCGCGTGGTGTATGACGGTGACGTGCTCCGCATCAGCTACCTGGGCCAGACCGAGGACGAGGGACATTATGAAGGTGAATTCGAGCTGGCATTGCGTGAAGGCTTGCAGGGGCTTGAAGGGGAATACACCGTCTACCCACCAAAGGGGGCTGACGAGCAGTTTGCCCAGGTAGTGCCGTTTGGCCTGACTGGCCAGATCAAGCTGCAATCGGAAGGCCATTACGCATTTGCCGGTATATGGGATGAGAGCGGCATCGCGCATGAATTCAGGGTTGGCCCTTTGGAGATGACCGACAGCCCACCGAAGCCGGTTGCAGTATCCAAGGCGGAATCCACCGATGTATTAAGTCAATTTGAAAGCAGCTTGGCTGCTTATCAGTTGTTGCTGCCTGGTGCCAAGGGCTTGGCAAGTTTTCAGCCACGGTTTGATCAGTTAACTGCCTTGGTGGCAGCAGTACGACAGCGGCAATCGAATAATGCGGTCAGTGCTCAATCATTAAGCGACTATCTGCGTGAAGAGGCGTCGTTAGCGTTGGAAACATTGCTGGATGAGCCTGTGGTACTGCCCGGCGGTACATCAGCCGACTTACGCCGCGTGGCCGATAATATGACGGAAGCGCTGCGCCAATATGGTTACCCAGTTTGCGCCAATTGGTTAGGTGTGAGTGAGTAGATAACACTCTGGGTCGTCGATGCGCAGCTGTTATTAGAGCAGGCTATAAAGCCTGCTCTTTATAAAGCTTCGCCCAGGTTAAGCGAGATGGTCCAGTAGATCGGGGCCAAACACCTCGCGCTGGATTTGCTTTGGGCTGACGCCTGCTTCCAACAGTTCTTGCCATTGCTGCTGCATAAAGCCCACTGGGCCACAGAGATAGAACTCCCCTTTCAGCGTTTCCTCATCTAACAGCCCTTCCAGTTGCATACGACCTTGATGATGGTAATCCTGTCCTATCTCGTCGGTACTTAGCGGTGCTTCGTAGAAGATAATTTCCTTCAGGCCGGATTGTTTGGTTCTCGCGATGGTTAGATCTTCTCGTAGCGCATGATGGCGACCATGCTGGGTGGCGTAGGCGAAAACTACCGGCCGTGCCGGTCGTCTTTCATTCAGCGTATTCAGCACCGAAATCATGGGGGTGATGCCAATGCCTGCTGAAATCAGCGTGATTGGGATATCACTCTCCAAGGTCGGGGCAAAGTCGCCAAAGGCAGCCCCTGCCAGCAGCTGGTCGCCTACCTTAACATTGGCATGTAGCCAGTTCGACACTTGGCCAGATTGCGTCAGCGCTGTCCCCGATACGCGTTTGACGCTGATACGCCACCAGGGTTGGTCGGGTGAGTCCGATAGGCTGTATTGCCGCAGCTGACGTAATGGCCCTAGTTGAACCGCTATACTCACGTATTGACCCGGTTTGAAATCGCCTGGTGATTGGCTGTCTTGGGTTTGTAAGTAATAAGACCGTACAGTTTCGCTCTCTTGGCTTACCGCGATCACTTTTAATGGGCGTAGGTCGCCCGCTTCAATATCTGCTTGCACATAGAGTTGTTTTTCCATAGCAATCAATTGCGTGGCCAATAGTCCATAGGCTTCATCCCAGGCTGCCAGCAGTGCGGGGGTAGCGGCTTCGCCGAGTATGGTCTGGATGGCGGCAAGCAAATGGCGGCCGACAATAGGGTAGTGCTCGGGCTTAATGCCAATGGAAGCATGCTTGTGCGTGATACGCGTCAGTACGGGCGTCAGCGCAGCAGCATTGTCGATGTTGGCGGCATAGGCATATACGGCGGCGGCCAGTGACTGTTGTTGGCTACCATTGGCCTGATTGCCCATATTGAAGATGTGCATGAGTTCAGGATGGTCTTCGAAAAGCGTGGTGTAGAACTGGGTGGTGATGGCCGCGCCGTGTTCACGTAAAACCGGCACACTGGCATCGATATAAGGGCGGGCTGTTTGTGACAGCATGGTATTTCTCCTTTTGTGGTATTTAATATGTAACATTTAAGGCAAGTGATTTGACGCGATAGCGAGCGTAGCCCTGCCGGGATGCTGTGTTGCCTTGGTTGATTCTTCGACAGCCAAGTGCAGCACATAACCGATTTTCAGCAGGCCTGGCCCTATCAATAGCATGAGGTGACCACTGACTTGTGCTGGCAGGCTACGGTGGTCCGGTTGTATATAACCGAGGTAGAAGCCGCTGAGGCTGAGCAGTACTGCCATCGAAAGAAGGTAGGTCGATAAGTGGCGAAAGAAGAGAATATTCAGCATGGCTTGTTCTCCGGTTAAGAAGGCAAAGTGGTGACAGGGACCGATTCGAAGGCGGGAGGAGGCGGAAACTGGCCCAGTTCGTGCATGAGCCTCAGCGATTCGCCAATACGCTCCACCCTCGCCAGCCAAGCATTTGCCAGATCAACATCCAGATGGGTGTGCACGGTTTGCCGGAACAGGGCAAGCCAGTCCTGGAGCAACTCGGGCGTAAAGCCGGCAGCTGCGTGGCGTTCTGGCACGTTATAGCGATAGTCGAGGTATCGCTTGCCCCCTAGGGTTACCCACCAGAAATGGCTCAGATGCCTTAGGTGTTCGGGCCAATCTGTTACTCGGCCAAAAGGGCCAGCCAGGGTAGGGTGTTGGCGTATTGCCGCGTAGAAAGCATCGACTACTTTCTCGACGGTGGCTAAGCCAATGGCGTCTGCGATAGGGCGCATATCAATGCCTCAATGCTTGTTGACTGAGAAACTGGCGGTGCAATGTGATGAGTGCCTCGCCTGTTCGCTTGGCGCACACATCAGCCAGCGTGTACTCGTCCATCTTGGTAAAGAAAGCCTCCAGGCCGGCGTTCAGTGCGCCTTTCAGTAGGCATCGACCGCGTAGGGTGCAAGGCGGGGCTTCACAGCTGATCAGTTCAGTGTTGCCTTCCAAGCCACGCAGTACTTGACCCAGCTTCAGGGCTTCGGGGGGAGTGGCAAGTCGCAAGCCGCCATTTCGCCCACGGATCGCGGTGATCCAACCGAGCTTACCCAGCTTATTGACTACCTTGACCAAGTGGTTATGCGGTATCTCGAACTGGCTGGCGATTTCGGCAATCGTCACCGGTAGGGTGCGATCGGCTTCATGCATGCTTAGGTACATCAATGTGCGCATGCCAAGGTCAGAGAAGCGGGTGAGTTGCATGGTGAAGGCTCTTTGTGTATTTGCTTGCAATGATATTTAAGTTGCATTAATTATGCAACTTAAAGGAGTGAGTAATTTGCCTGGCATTCTTGGCGCTACAAGCGCGTTAGAATGCAGCCTTGATTTCAATTTTCTACCCTTGTTCTTACAGAGATGGGTCGCCATGTCATTTTTACGCTGGCAGCTAAAGCTGGCCGACCGTGTGGGTACGCTCTATGGCCGTTTGGGCAACTGGTTGGCCCGGTGCCTGCGCCATTATTTTTATCTCTATCTGGCCGTTGCCATCAGTGTATTTGCGGTGGTTGATGCGCTGTATCTGCATAAGTTGTTCGATCTACGCCAAGCCAGTTTCGATACGCTGGTCAAACATCGCTTGGTGACAGCTGAGCCGGACCCAGACATCGTGATTCTCGATATCGATGAAGCCAGCCTGGCGCAACTGGCACCCGAACTGGGACGCTGGCCTTGGCCCCGCCAGGTGTTGGCTGATGTGCTGAGCCAGATCAATGCCCAGGCGCCACGCGCCTTGGTATTTGACATTCTGTTTAGTGAGCCTGATGTCTTCAATCCCGATAGCGATACGGCGTTCGATGCGTTTCTGAAAGCCTGTTCAAATTGTTACCTGCCTTGGGTGCGCTTGAGTCCAGAACAGGATGCGAGCAGCGAACTCAAGGCCAGCCAGATTCCTGGAGCACACAGACTGGGGACGGGCGAGGCGACCATTGCCGGCATCCTGCCTTATTTCCCTGCCGGATTGGCGAGTGGCCGGCTCGGTTTCAACTCCACCGTGCCGGACCCAGACGGCATCATCCGTCAATACGGTGTGTATGAAGACCACGGTGGCGTAAGGTTGCCATCGCTACCCGCCCGTGTGCTTTACGACAGTGGCAAACTACCCACGCGGTTGCCATCCAGTATGTTGCTTAACTGGCGCGGCAAACCCTTCAATTACCGCTATATCAGCTTTGCCGATGTGTATCGAGATAGTTTGAGCGAGTACCCGGCAAGGCCGCGTGACGAGTTCCGTAACAAGATCATCATCATCGGTTCGACTGCGCCGAGCTTGTTTGACATCAAGGCCAGTCCGGTCGCCGAGCAGTTTCCGGGGGTTGAAGTCGTGGCAACTGCCATCGATAACCTCAAGCATGATGACTACCTGCGTGTGCCGGCCTTACGTTGGTTGTATCTTCTGCTGGCGTTGGTGCTTGTCTGGGCAACAGCCTGGAGTTTTTACCGCCATGCCGCGCCCGAAAAACTGGCGCGCTGGTTTGGTCTGTCGCAGATATTCTTGCTGATGCTGTCGTACGCCAGCATTAATCTCAGTAATTACTACATCAACTTGCTGGGGCCGGTCAGCTTTAGTATTGCTTACTTCACCTTGGCCAAGCTCTATGCCTTTGCCACCCGTCGCGCGTTGGAAGACAGCGCCTGGACGCGAAGCCAACACACCCAAGCGGGGCAGCAAGCCGAATTGGCATGGCTGCAAATGTTGGATGAGCGGGGTGAACCCATGGCCGAATCGTTACTCGACAAGCTTTGTGGCAGCCTACCCAATGCATTACAAGCCTGTGCTATGAGCCTTGCAGGCAGCCAGTATGGCGGTTGGAGAATGTTGGAGGGTAGCCTCCTGTTTACCCAGCTACATCCCGCCGACCAACCTACCTTGCTCGATGAAGCCGAGTTGCGTCGACTGGTAGCACAATGGCAGGCGCACACTGGCCTGCACCATTACCGCTTGGTTTGTTGCACGGCCCTGAAGGCAGACGTTGAACCCACCGCCAAGCCACAAGTCGTATGGCAAGCACTTCTGGCGCAAGCATTTTTACAAACCCAAATTCCTACTCCCAGCCAAGAGATCAGTACATGAAACGTTACTTGCTTACCGCCCTGTGCAGCCTGGCGCTGCCAGCCCTGGCAGCAGAGACCGCCACACTGCTCAAGGAAGACAGTCTGCGTAGCAAGCCTTTCCTTGATGCGCCTTCACAAGCCACCCTTCAACGAGGCAGCAGCGTGACCGTGCTGAAGAAGCAGGGTGCATGGGCCAATGTCCAATTGGGCAAGCAGACAGGTTGGGTGCGTAGCCTGTCGCTCAAGAGCGGTACTGCAGCGATACCGGGCAGCAATATGGCGAGCTTGAATACCGGCCGGCTTGGGAGCGGAAAAATCGTGAACACCACGGGTATTCGTGGCCTAAGCAGTGGCAAGGAAAATGAAGCGGGTGCACTGGCCGAAGCGAAGTTTGATGCTGCCGCATTGGCGCGTGCAGAGGCAATCAGCGTGAGCGAGCAAGAAGCGGCTGCTTTTGCCAAAGCCGCCAAACTGCAAGCACGCCGTGTGGCATGGCTGGCGGAGGGAAAATGAGCATGGGTAAACTACTTGCAGTGTTATGCAGCGCGGCCCTGTGCACGGTTCCTGTTGCCGCTGAAAGCTTGAAGGACATCCTGAAGCAAGGCATCAATGAAGGCTTACAGAAAAAACTGGGTGTGGATGGCGACACGGTTTTGGTGGGTACTGCTTCTGAAGAGCAGGAAAGGGCTATTGGCCAACGGGTAGCTGGTCGGCTGTTGGGGCAGTATCCGCTGATAACGGACGCGAAGCTGCAGCAATACGTCAACAAGGTTGGCCGCTGGGTTGCGCAACAAAGTGATCGGCCTGATCTGCCTTGGGTATTTGGTGTGATCGACAGCCCGGCGGTGAATGCGTTCGCCATGCCCGGTGGCTATGTCTTCGTCAGTAAGGGGTTGTACCAGCAACTGGGCAGTGAAGCGGAACTGGCTGGTGTATTGGGACATGAAATTGCCCATGTGCAGCAAAAGCACCAACTGAAACTGCTGCGTAAAGGCAGTTGGTTGCAGGCGGGCAGTGCGGTATTGGGTAAAGAGCTGAAGCAGGCTGATAAAGCAGATGCCGTTATTGGTAAAGGTGCCGAGATGTTGGCACGCAAGTTGGACCAGGGCGCGGAGTTTGAATCCGACCGGATCGGTATTGTACTGGCGGCGCGTGCGGGTTACGACCCGATGGGCTTGACATCTGTACTGCAAAAAATCGATGCGTTGGCCGAGCAACAACCCAATGCTGTGGAGTTATTGTTCACCACCCATCCCAGCGCCAGTGCACGGCTGGAGGCGATAGATGCCGCAATGGGCGATAAATTCGAATCGCTGAAGGGAAGCCAGACTTTGCCGGGTCGGTTGATACGCTTGAAGTAACCCGAGTACTGATTGGCTTGGGACGAGACTAGATGGCTAGTTTTGTCCGGCAGAAGCTTGCATTCATATGTATGGGGTTTCATCAAAAAACAAGCCACCCAAATGAGTGGCTTGTTTTTTTGGTGTCGGTTTAAAAGCTCAGCTCTATGCCGACATGGACTGCGTCTTGCATTTCATGATCAACGCGGTTTTTGTAGCCTATCTTGGTGTTGCGATAGCCCACGTAGATTTCACCACGATCCAGCGCCTGATAACCCACGCGCACGCCTGCATCCACGTATTTCTTGGCGCCCGATGTGGTAACACCCGGTGCAGCCCACAAATGGCCGCCTATGCGTACCTTAGGCAAGCTGGGTAGACCGACATTGAAGCGGCCACCAATCGCTAGCGCGGTGGCATTATCGTAGTCATTGAAGATACCTACGACTTGCGCACCCAACGCCAAGCTGTCGCGCTTCCCGCTAATCTGTTCCACTTCGAGGCCTACCGTAGCGACATTGCCATTGTCGGTATGGTGCTGAAATCCGAAGTCCATATTGGCCGACTTACCCAGTAGACCGGATGAGTAGCGCCCGGAGAATACATCACTGCTTAGTTGCAAATCGAGGCTGTCTGCTTGAGCCAGAGGGGAAAGCAGCAGTGCAAGGCCAGCAAGCCAGGCTTGGCGCATAGAAGTACTCCATCAGGTTGGTTAATTACCTGGCTCTGCGGTAGCGGTGTTGCCACCGGGCGCGTAAGCACATCGTTGCCAGGTATAGGAAAGAGGCGCTGCAAATGAGTATTCAAGCCTTGTGCCTGCTTACGGTCTTGCTGCGTAGCCATGTAACGCAGGCGCTGTGCTACAGACTTTGAGCCGGTACCCAAGGTTTGATGCTGGCCGGAACGATACCAGATTCCCATGCAGCCCGGTTTGCGAGTGAACCTAGCTGAGGATACATTGGGTAGGGATGAGGCTGTGTCAGGATGTTCGGAATGGGAAGCTTGAAAGTTGACGAGTTGTACCCATGTTGCTACGGAACACAGCTCGCTGACTCTGGGATATTGGTAGGCCTTGCTACATATGTACAACGATTTTATTACTGCATTGCAAGCGGGTATTCCGCTTGCGCCTGCCATTATCAGCCGCAATGAAGCGGGTTGGTATCTGTATAACCCCACCATGAGCCCAACTGAACAAGATGAGCCGCATGTGCTGATTGGTGAAAATGGTGTGCTGATGCCGTTGAACCGGGGTGGTTCCGAACTGCTTTGCACTTTGGTGTTTACTGGCGGTAACGCTTGATGGGGCTTCGTGAATGCTACGTAGAGTCTGGAATCCGTAAGGGGCCTGATCTTTTTGCATTGTGTGACGTTGAGCACGTGCTAAGAACCTGTCTAAAGTCTGCTGTGCGTCGGCAATATGGCGTTGAAAACACCCTCGGAATACTCATTTACCACTTGTAAACTCTGCTTCCTCAGCTGTTTTCGCCTTATCTTGCCCTAGCTCGCGAGACTTTAGACAGGTTCTAAAAAAACAAAGCCACCGCATTGGGTGGCTTTGTTTTTTGCACGCATCGTTTAATCGAATAGCTTAACCGCCATCCAGAATAATCCCCCTGACAGACAGATTGATACCGGCAAGGTAAGTACCCAGGCAATCAGAATATTGCGTACGGTGTTGCCTTGCAGGCCGATTCGATTGGCTACCATTGTGCCCGCCACACCGGATGAAAGCACATGCGTTGTTGAGACAGGCAGACTGAACACGTTCGCCATGCCGATGGCGGCGACAGCAACGATTTGGGCGCTCATGCCCTGAGCGTAGGTCATGCCTTGGCGGCCGATCTTTTCACCCACGGTTTCCACTACACGCTTCCAGCCAACCATTGTACCGATACCCAAAGCGAGCGCTACCGCGACGATAACCCAAATGGGCGCGTATTCCGTCGTGCTGGTCAGGTCTTTACGCAGCTTCGCCAAGTTGTCCTTATCGCGCTTGGCAAGGTCGGGAAGCTTGCTAATCTTCTTGGCTGTATCGTCCAGGCAAAGTAGCGAGCGACGGACTTGGGAACGGGTTTCCGGCGCCAGGTCGTGGTAGTCACGTACATTGTTGATCGTCAACAGCAGATTGCCGATAGTGGCTTGAGTCTGTGCCGCTTCGCATTTGAACTTGTTTGGCAGATCAGTGCCGTTGGCGGTCCCGGTAGCCTGGTTCTGGATCAGTTCCGCCTCATTGGCGTGATAGAACTGCTGCAGAAAGACCGCGGCATCGCGTGTGCGTTCGATTTGGTAGGTGGAGCTATTAACATCGAGTGCAAACTGTGAAGGGACGATGCCGATCAGTACCAGCATCATCAAGCCAATCCCCTTTTGACCATCGTTGGAACCATGCACGAAGCTGACCCCCATGGCCGACAGCACGAGGGTAAGGCGGCTCCAGAATGGAGGATGCTTCTTACCATCCACCAATTTCCGGGTCTCCGGTGTCTTATGCATCTTCGACAACGGGAACCACTTGAGAAACAAGATCAACAACAGGGCGGCTACCATGAAGCCAGCAGTGGGAGAGATCACCAAAGAAAGAGCGATATCGAGTGCTTTCTGCCAGTTGACGCCTTCAGATAGCGGGATGCCGGTCAGTATCGCATTGGTGATGCCTACGCCCAGAATAGAACCAATCAGGGTATGGGAGCTGGATGCAGGGATGCCCAGATACCAAGTACCCAAATTCCACAAAATGGCGGCCGACAACAACGAGAACACCATCGCCAAGCCATGCCCGGTGTTTACGTTGATCAGCAGTTCTACCGGTAGAAGGTGAACAATGGCGTAGGCAACCCCCACCCCACCCAGCAGCACGCCAAGAAAATTGAAAATGCCCGACATCACCACCGCTTGCTTGGGTGGCATAGCCTTGGTGTAGATAACTGTGGCGACGGCGTTGGCGGTGTCATGAAAGCCGTTGATGAACTCAAATGCCATTATGAAACCGAAAGCAAGAACAAGGCTGGCGGCGACCCAGAAATCGAGCCCGCTAAAAAAATCGAACATGAAGTTTTTTTGATGATTTGAGGAAGGCGCGAATTATCGCAGCAAGTAGCGTCGGTGGGTGAGTTCTATCTCCCCAAGTTGTATTCCCGGGTGTGTGCCCTGAGTACCTGGCTCAGCAACGCCCTAACTCAGGCGGTTTTGCGCTCTACGATGACATAATGTTTTTGCATCGGCTCCAGTACTTCGAATACGCCTTTGAACCCCGCTGGAATGACGAGTGACTCGCCTGGGCCGGCTTCGACGGTGGTACCTGCTGCGTCGATGATCCGGCAACGGCCCTGGGTGACAAAGAAGAATTCGTCTTCGTGAGCGCCAAATTCAATCCGCCAACTGCCCACTTCGCAGGCCCATATGCCGGCGAACATCTCACCGGATGCATTGGTGAAATGATTCCAAGTAGTACGTTGCGGAACACCTTGGATACGACGGGCTTCACGTGGAAAATCGTATTCGGGGAGGGGTGCTTGATGGGAAAAGGCGATGATGGATGGCACGGCGAAGCCCAGAAAAATAGAATCGGGATTATCCCATGGCCGGTAGGATTAGCCAGCTGCTGATCATATTCACCGCAGGATACGCGTAACTATCGCCAGTTTATCCATAAAGGGTGCTGAGAAAACCATCCGCAGGCCGGGTAAAATCGCTTATTCCTATCTTTTTAAGCGTCATGACATGCAACCCGAACTTTCTCCCCTAGGTAAGACAAGCGCCTATATCGAGCATTACGATCCAAGCCTGTTATTTCCCATTCCCCGCCAAACCAAGCGCGATGAAATTGGTGTGCCGGCTGTACTGCCGTTCTTTGGGAGTGATATCTGGAATGCCTATGAGTTGTCGTGGCTCAACCTCAAAGGCAAACCCCTGGTGGCGCTGGTGAGCTTCAGTGTGCCAGCTGATTCGCCTAATATCATTGAGTCGAAGAGCTTCAAGCTGTATCTCAACAGTTTTAACCAAACCCGACTCGACGGTATTGATGAACTAAAAGCTAGGCTGGTCCGCGATTTAAGCGCCGCGGCTGGTAGAACAGTGAATGTGCGTATCGTATTGCCGGATGCATTTGGCCGCGAACAGGTGGCGGAGCTCGATGGATACTGCATTGATAACCTCGATGTGGAGGTTACGCATTACCAGCCAGCACCTGCCTTGCTGCGTACGGTTGCAGCGCAGGGCATGGTAGAAGAGACGTTGTGTTCCAACCTGCTCAAGTCTAATTGCCTGGTTACCGGCCAGCCGGATTGGGGTAGCGTGCAGATTCGCTATCGGGGTGAAGCCATCGAGCGTGGAGGCTTGTTGCAGTATCTGATTTCCTTCCGCCAGCACAATGAATTCCACGAGCAGTGTGTAGAGCGCATCTTTATGGATGTAATGCGCCAATGTAAACCTCAAGCATTAACAGTGTATGCCCGTTATACCCGTCGAGGTGGCTTGGATATCAATCCGTTTCGTACTACGTTTAGCCAAGCGGCCCCTGCGAATTTACGCACAGCACGTCAATAAGTGCTTCACAAGGTCGTGCAACCTGAGGGGAAAGGTATGGATCGCCTACTGAATGATGAGGACACAGCTAAATTACTCAAAAGCTTAACGTTGCCCTCGTTGCCTGCAGTGTTATCAGACTTGCGGGCCGCACAAGCCCATGAGGCGGCACCGGGTGAGTTGGCAAGCATTATTAGACGTGATCTAAGCTTATCGGCCATGGTATTGAAAGCGGCCAATTCCCCCAGCTTCGGTGGGGGGCATCTGGACAGCATTGATGATGCCCTACAGTTTTTGGGTAACGCCAACCTTAGTTCACTCATCACGGGCTTGGCCTTGAAGCGTTTGATTCCATTGCCGCCGATACTCGGTAGATTTTGGGATGAGGCGACGTGCGTCGCGAATATTGCCGCCTCCTTGTCCAAGCAATTGCGCATTGGTAAGGCTGAGCAAGCCTATCTTTTTTGTTTGTTTCGTGATTGCGGCATTCCCGTCCTGACTCAGCGTTTTCCTAGTTACATCGCCACCTTGGCGCGAGCAATGGAGCACCCAGCACGTTTTGTGCAAATTGAAGAAGAAGCGCGTAGTACATCGCATGTAATAGTGGGTTATCTACTAGCGCGCACCTGGTTTCTGCCAGAACATTTGGCGCTCGCTATTCTTTATCACCATGACTTTGATTATCTGCAGGATGAATCGGTGATGGATATTGATTCAGCTAAGTTGATTGCGTTGGCAAGGTTGGCGGAGCACCTGTTAAAAAGAAAGCATATGCAGGAAATCGACAGTGAATGGGAACAGATTGGTGATCGGTTACTATCGACACTTAGTCTAAGCAGGGATGCGTTTGAGACGGCAATGGAATTAACAGACGCCTCAGCCTAGGCTCAAAAGGTGGGAAAAACCCATGCTATCGATTGCTTGAAAACCCATCTAGATTAGCGGCTGCATCACGCAATGCCGTCCGCAAGCCTTCTTCCACCACAGGGTGGTAGAAGGGCATGTCCAGCATCTGGGCTATGGTCAGCTCTTGCTGGTAGGCCCAGGCCAACAGGTGGGCGATGTTTTCCGCCCGTGGGCCCATCCATTCTGCACCGAGGAATCGGCCCGATGCTTTATCGGCGTACACATGCATCAAGCCCTTGTTTTTGAGCATGACGCGGCTACGGCCTTGGTCTTCAAAACTGACCTCACCGGTAACAAAGCTGCCTGCTTCAAGGGCGGTAAAATGTTGCCCAACCATGGCGAGCTGAGGGTCGGTAAACACCACTGCAATAGGGGCTCGGCGCAGTCCCGACTGCACGTGAGGGTAACGGGCAGCGTTTTCGCCCGCTGTCTTGCCCTCGTCGGCGGCTTCATGCAATAGCGGTAGGATGTTGTTGGCGTCACCGGCAATAAAGATGGCGGACTGGCTGCATTGCAGCGTAGCCGGGTCAAAAAGAGGTACGCCCTGCTCATCCAGGTCGATATCGGCATTTTGCAGGTCGAGCCCGGCAACATTCGGCTGTCTGCCGACGGCCGCCAGTACATAATCGAAATGCTCGGTCACTGTTTCGCCGTTTAGCTTGCGGTAGGTGATAACGACTTCATTTCCTTCCTGTTGCATGCTGTCTATCTGCACATCCGGGTCGAGATAAAACTCATCTTGGAACGTTGTAAGCGCGTAGTCGCGAATAGCTGGGTCGCTGAAAGGGCCCACGCGGCCGCCACGGCCGAACACACGGGTGGTAACACCAAGGCGTGCCAATGATTGGCCTAATTCCAGGCCGATAACACCAGGACCAAATACCGCTACACGGCGTGGCAAGGTTTCCCAATTGAATACGTCGTCGTTGACAATCAGTCGGTCTCCCAGGTTGTGGAATTTGGCTGGGATAGCTGGGCTGGAACCGGTGGCAATGACGATGCGCTGGGCTTTGACGGTGGTATGGTTGTCCACTTTCAACGTCAGGTGATCGATAAAGCGGGCGTAGCCACGCAAGCGGTCTTCGATGGGAATACCTTCTACGCTTTTCATGACAAAACCGACGAAGCGGTCGCGTTCATGTCGCACGCGGTTCATTACTTCACGGCCATCAATACGAATATGGCCCTCCACGTGTATGCCAAATGCAGCGGCGTGGCGTATTTCATGGGCTGCTTCGGCGGCAGCAATCAGAAGTTTGGAAGGCATGCAACCCACTCGGGCGCAAGTCGTACCATAGGGACCACCTTCAATCAACAGCGCCGTTTTGCCAGCAGCACGGGCAGCACGATAGGCAGCGAGGCCGGCGGTACCGGCACCGATGATGGCAATATCGGGATACAAGGTGGTCATTGGATTTCCTAATGGTGTGCTGCAAAGTCAGCTAAGTAACTGATGTTACGCAGTAGCTGCGAGAAGCAGCTGTAACTGATCATAAGCCGCGCGGGAGGCGTTGATCAGTAACTTGCGGCAAAGTGCGAATGGGTTCTTCTGCGTCTTGATGCTCAGGCATT
>NZ_PDZH01000056.1 GCF_002735695.1 Chitinimonas sp. BJB300 | reverse complement strand
TGTGGACAAGCGCCGTCAGCTGGGCAGCAGGGGCTACCCTGACAGCGCCCTCGGATCGGATCAGCGACCAGGCGATCGCCGCCGACCAGAACGGCTATGCGGCCACCCAGGGGCGGATCAAAGCCCTTAACGATGGCATGGGCAGTATGCCGGGTGGTGGGATGCATGGTGGTAAGCATCGGGGCATGCATAGTCAATCGGTGCCGGTAGCGGACTACTACCTCTCGAAAGCACAATGCTGGCTCGATGTCTCGTTCCACGAATACACGCGCAACGACCGTTCCGCGTTCGCCCAGGGCGCCCTGACGGAATCGGTGAAGATCATCAGCGCGCTGGAAACCAACACCACCCCCAACCCGGGCGACCAGACCCCGCAGGTGAACGGCGCAGCCAAGCTGCGCCCGGACCTGTGGCTGAAGCTGGGCCAGTTGAAACAGCACAGCGGTTTTGGTTGCGCCGCGCAAAAGGTCGCGTGTGGTGAAGTGGAACTGGTGCATGCCGGCAATGAGTACAACCAGCAAGGCTGGCGGCACGCCAAGCCGTACATCCAGATCGCCGAAGATATGACGAGCCAGGGCAGCAGCAGTGCGGAACGCTGCCACGCCCCTGAAGCACCGCAGCCCCCGATGATGCCGGTCGCGCAGCCGCCGGTGATGACGACCGAACAGGTCCGGCTGGATGCCGGCGCGTTGTTCCGGTTCGACCGCTCGGGCAAGGACGACATGCTGCCGGAAGGCAGGGCGAAGCTGGATGAGTTGGCCCGGAAGCTGAGCCAGGGCTATGCGCGGATCGAACGGATGACGATCACAGGCTACACAGACCGGCTGGGGACGGAGCGTTACAACCAGGCGTTGTCGGAGCGGCGTGCGCAGGCGGTAGCGAACTACCTGAAGGAGCGGGGCGTCACGGGTTCGATGAGCGTGCATGGACGTGGCAAGGCGGACCAGGTGGTGGCGTGCGGCACGAAGACCAAGCGGACCCCGGCGCTGGTGAGTTGTTTGCAGCCGAACCGTCGGGTAGAGATTCAGATCGAGGGGGTGAAGCGGTAGGTGGGTGGGGTACTGGGGTGGGGCGTAAGTCTATGCCCCTCACCCTTGCCCCAACACCGGTAGGCTGCGCCTGACATGAGGGTGCGTTTGAGGAGGCTGTCCAGATTATGGGACAGCCTTTTCTGGTTTTTAAGGCAGATGTAATGCTTGGTGGGCTATAACGTATACCGATGCTTAAGGTGTATCGGCGTTTTCAGATCTGCCACCAGCAGGTGTCAGCAGGGTGAAGCGCAGCGCATAAACCGGAATGTACTTTTGTACATGAGGATTTCGAGCAGCACATGAGCCCTGATCACAGCTGTGCAGTAAGAGCGTAAACAGGTTCTAAGGGTGTTGACTATATAAAACTGGGCCTTGGTCAGCGGGGAGGTTAGTCATGCGCGCCGAGCGAATTCTGATTGTTGAAGATGAGCCGGTGGTGGCGTTGGACTTGCGGCAGACGCTGGAAGGGATAGGCCACGAAGTATGTGGTATTCATTCGAACGTGATTTCGGCTGTGCATGCCGTGGAGTTGCACCACCCCAGTCTGGTTTTGATGGATATCCATTTGCAAGGTCCGGGCGACGGTATTGATGCTTGCCAGATGATTTATGAAAAATGGAAAGTCCCAGTGATTTTTCTCACGGCGTATGTCGATGAGAAAACAGTTAGCCGTGCCGCATGCGCCAAGCCTTTTGGTTATTTGTCCAAACCTTACAAGGTGATGGAATTGAACGCGGCTATTCAGGTGGCGCGTTCACGACATGATGTGGAAATCGCATTGTGCAAAGCGGAAGAAAAGCTGGCGATTGCCATTGAGGCCGCCGAGTTAGGGACATGGGAATGGACATCCCTGCAGGATGAAATTGAAGGAGATGAGCGTTTTTGGCGTATTTGGGGGAGTGGGTTGCAGTCGGCAGAAATGCCCTTGTCTGCGATGCTTGACCAAATTCACCCGGAAGATTTGCCAGAAGTAAAAACCGTACTTGAAGCGCCAGGGTTCTTCAAGAGCGAATTCCGTGTGCTAAGAGATAATGGTGAGCATGCATGGTTTGAAATGTATGGCAATTTGGGATTGAAGCCGCCCGATCAACAGATATTGATAGGTGCTTTGCGCGATGTGACCCTCCGGAAGGAAATGGAAGAGCGCTTGCAGCAAGCCAGTGTGGTATTCCGTGCCACGGCTGAGGGTATATTGATTCTGGATGCAGACGGCATCGTGATTTCCATCAACCCTGCATTTACACGTCTGACAGGTTTTGTGGAATCAGATGCAGTAGGCCAGCACCCCGCTGTATTTTTGCTTAATCGGCGTGATCAGGATCTTTCATATAACGACATCGCCAAAATACCGAGTGGCTTTTGGTCTGGTGAAGTGGCTTTTAAATGTAAGGATGGGCGGATATTACCGGTCCTTCAACATATTTGTGTCGTGCGGGATAATCGAGGCACCGTCGTACAATATGTACAAACCCTTTCGGACATATCGGCAATCCGGGAAGCAGAACGCCAATTAGCGCATTTGGCTTATCATGACCCATTGACGGGATTGGGAAATCGTTATTTGCTTGATCAGCGTCTGGAAACTGAGCTTGAGCGCGCCAAGCAGCATCACGGTAATGTTGCGATATTGTTTATTGACCTTGATGGATTCAAGTCTATTAACGATTCGATGGGACACCATGTGGGTGACCGGGTTATCAAGGAAATAGCTATTCGCATCACCAGTGCAATGCGGCGTAACGATGAGGCGATTCGGTTGGGAGGGGATGAATTTGTTGTAATTGCACCTGATTTACGCCAGTCGATTGAAACGATTGGTATTGCAAATAAAATTCTTAGTACTGTGCTGGAACCCTTTAATATGGAGGGGCAGCAATTAGTTGTTGGCGCAAGCATTGGCATGGCACGCTATCCGGAGGATGGTGAAACCCCGGCGCAGTTGCTGAGCGCTGCCGACAGCGCCATGTATGAAGCAAAACGTCTTGGTAAGGGGCAAATCTGTGCTTATTCCAGTAATTTGGTTGAGAATGTCAGGACGCGGATTAACATCGAGCAAAGTTTGCATGGCGCATTGGAACGAGGTGAGTTCGTTGTTTATTATCAACCAATTGTTGATCTTTATGGTTTGAAATTAATTGGCTTTGAAGCATTGCTACGTTGGCAGCACCCTATACTGGGGCTGCTAGAGCCGGAAAAGTTTATTAATATTACCGAAGAGAATGGCTCGATTGCTCCCATTGGCGCGTGGGTGCTCAAGAGCGCAGTGAATCAAATTGTTGAATGGAATCACCGTTACGACACGCAGTTATTTATTTCTATCAATATATCTTCAGTTCAGTTCAGACGGAGTGAGTTTTTAACTGAATTGAAAGCACTTTTAATGAAATCGGGCATTTCGCCACACTTGTTGGAAATAGAAGTAACAGAGTCTATGCTACAGGATTTTCATGCCAGCAGTAAGATTGTCCAGGCAATGCGGGATTTACACGTTTGTGTGGCCATTGATGATTTTGGTACGGGATTTTCTTCCCTGGCGCTACTAAAGTATTTATCGGTGACCCGAATCAAGATTGATCGATCTTTTATTGTCTCGTTGCCCGGAACGGGCCGGGATGTCGGGCTGGTTTCCGGCATTATGCAAATGGCGAACAGTTTGGAGTTGGAAGTAACAGCGGAAGGCCTGGAGACACCCGAGCAGGTTGGCCTTCTACGCGCAATGGGTTGCCCAGCAGTTCAAGGCTTCTTCTTTGGTAAGCCTTGGTCGATTGAAGAATATACGGAAGGGTGGATATCGAGCAAAATCAAAAAGGGCGGTTTTGCGACTAAAGAGCCTAGTAAATGATTCTGGCCTGCGGCGCTTGATCCTGAGCTGCTCCCCACAGATTTTTACCTAATTCGTTGCATTATTTTTGTTTCGATGTGATTCATAGCGACTTTGCTTACTTGCCCGGGCCAGACCCTGTCTGGGTGCGGCATTTTCATGGTGTGTTCTGTGTCGTTATTTGAATATATTTGTATGGCTTTTAAGTCATGCCGGTCAGCGCATGCGCTATCAAAGTATTTGTTTTTCAGGGTAAATAAGTACTAGAGCAGTTATGGATAGCAATGCGGTGATTAATTAAGCAATTGATTTTTATTTGAATGCAGTGAGATGGAGGTACTTGATTTGAGATAGGCAGGTCTGCCTCTAACTGTAAAGCAGTTATTTTTTAATAAATACAATCATAACATTCGGATTTAATGAAATGGATTATTGCATGCTATACGGCGGGACCTCTAATTCAAAGCGGAAACCCTTATGAAGCGCATGAGCACGAAATACAAAGTGCTGGCCGTGGCAAGTTCCATTGCCGCGGTGACGTCACTGCCGGCTATGGCATCTCCCCAGCAAGGCGACGTAGCGGGCTCGCCCCGCAAGGTTAAGGCGTTGGTGATCAGTATGTTCGGGCCGGAAAGTGAACCTTGGATCAAGAACCTGAGGTTGACGCAGAAGTATAGAGTGCCGGGCCTGTCGCCGGATTACCCTGCGGTGAACTGCAATACCGATGGTGTTTGCCAGGTGACTACCGGTATGGGCCATGCCAATGCTGCTGCATCGATTACTGCACTGGTGTTGAGCGGGCGCTTTGATTTGTCGAAGAGCTACTTCCTGATTGCCGGCATTGCAGGTATCGACCCGAAGCAAGGCACATTGGGGTCGGCAACGTGGTCGCGCTATCTGGTGGATTACAGCATTGCCTGGGAATTGGATGCGCGTGATATGCCTGCTGATTGGACAACGGGCTATATCGGCATCAACACCAAAGGGCCAGGACAAAAACCGCCATTGGATTACAAGACTGAAGTATTCCAGTTGAACGAAGCACTGCTGCAAAAGGCACTGGCCTTGTCGAAAGGTGTTGTGCTGGATGACAGCGCTGTCGCCCGTGAATACCGCGCCAAGTACACCTTGGCCCCAGCCAACCAGCCGCCAGCCGTTATACAGTGCGACACCATGGCGGGCGACACCTGGTGGCATGGTGAATTGCTGGGTAAACGGGCTGAGGATTGGACCAAGCTGCTGACCGATGGCAAGGGTACTTACTGTACATCGCAGCAGGAAGACAACGCGACCTATGAGGCGCTCAAGCGTGGGGCCAACCTGGGCTTGCTGGATTTGAACCGCGTCGCCGTGTTGCGTACCGCGTCAAACTTCGACCGGCCGCATGCGGGCCAGACAGCGTATGAGTCATTGATCTTGAAAGAGTCGGGTGGTTTCGTCCCCGCGATCAACAACCTGTATATCGCAGGTGGTCCTTTGATCAGGAATATCGTCAGCAATTGGGAACAGTGGAAGTCGGGTGTGCCGCGCTAAGCCGCGGGTGATCTGCACTCGTAGCGCCGGATGACCCGGCGCAACAACTCTCCCTTTCCCGAAGGTAAATTACTTATGAAGCACACCACTATTTTTAAGATGAACCCGCTGCCCGCGGCAGTATTGTTGACAGTACTCACTTCCAGTTCCGTCATGGCGGCGAATGTCGATGTATCGGACATCATCCAGGCTCGACGCGCCCGTCCGGTAAAGGCGATGGTGATCAGCATGTTCGCACCAGAAAGTGAACCCTGGGTCAAACAGCTGAAGCTGAACCAGGAAATCCGTGTGCCGGGCCTATCACCCGACTACCCGGTGGTTCGTTGTAATCGGAATGATGTCTGTAACGTGGTTACCGGCATGGGTTACGCCAATGCCGCGGCGACAATGACGGCGCTGATTTACAGCGGCAAGTTTGATCTGCGCAAGACTTACTTTCTGGTGGCCGGTATCGCAGGTATCGACCCAGCCCAAGGTACCCTGGGTTCGGCTGCTTGGACGCGTTATCTGGTTGACTATGGTATTGCGTGGGAAATCGATACGCGCGAAATGCCGGCAGGTTGGGAATACGGCTACTTTGGCATTGCCACCAAAGGACCAGGTGAAAAGCCCAAACCTGACTACCGCACCGAGGTTTTCCAATTGAATGAACGTTTGCTGCAAAAGGCGATCAGCCTATCAAGGAATGTGCAACTCGATGACAGCAATGAGGCTAAGACCTTCCGTGCAAATTACGCGTACGCACCAGCCAATCAACCCCCAGCGGTGATTCAGTGCGATACCGCCAGTAGCGGTACCTGGTTTGCCGGTAAGTCGCTGGGCAAGCGCGCACGTGACTGGGTCAAGCTAATGACCGATGACAAAGGCACCTACTGCACGACACAGCAAGAAGACAATGCGACGTATGAGGCGCTCAAGCGCGGTTCAGCTGCTGGTCGCTTGGATATCGAGCGGGTAGCGGTGTTGCGCACCGGTGCAGACTTCGACCGTCCTTATGCAGGCCAGACCGATAGAGATGGTTTGCTGAATTATGGCGAGCAAGGCGGCTTTGTACCGGCAGTGAATAATCTGTACAAGGTGGGCGGCCCGTTGATCAACGACATCGTTGGCAATTGGAAGCGCTGGGAGAATGGTGTCCCAAAGTAAGACACCCGCCGAGGCGATAACTGCTCCTTGCCAAATTATGCATGCCTCCGGCATGTATGACTCGGCCAAGCACAAAGGCCAGGGATTTACTGGCCTTTGTGCTTATGTAGTGATGCTGAACGCCGACCCTGTGCGAGAGCCACTTCAAATCTGCGCGGACGCGCCTTGCAAAATCGTTATTGGGCGAGATGAGGCCCGCAACCCCACAAGTGGCTCGTAGCCAGATGCCCTTGAAGCCTGTTCAAGGTCTCGCGAGCCAGGATGAGACATAGGCGAAGGCGACAGAGTAAGCGGCGTTTACAAGGGGTAAATGCGCATTCCGAGGCTGTTTCAACGCCGTATCGCAGACGTGCAGCAGATATAGAACAGGCTTTACTGACGTGCATGTTTGTCTCATGCGTTGTTTGGTGAGGTTCCATGGTGCCCAAGCCATGAGGTGAACCTAAGTGCTTTTAAAATAAGGTATTTTTCTGTAAACAATTATCTTATGATGCTGCTTTTTTAGGCAGCGCATCCGCAAAAAAGTGGGCGATGGCCACGTTCTCCTACACGGCCTTTACCGAAGCAATAAGGAAAAAGGACACGCCCTTTACGACCATTTGGATTTATGAATACCCGCACTCCTGGCAATCCTGATCAATCCGAGACAACGGATTCTTTTTCCTGGCATGTAGGAGAGCATCAAAGTCATTTCGATCCTTTGTTGGATTGCGTAGTTTCTATTGCCCGTATTTTCGGTATCAAGACCACGCGTGAATCCCTCTCTGCCGGCTTGCCCTTGGAAGACAATCTGCTGACACCTGGCTTGTTGCCCCGAGCGGCGGCACGCGCAGGCATGACGGCGCGGATAGTGCGTCGACCCCTGGAGGCCTTGCGCCCGGGCTTGCTGCCAGCAGTGTTGCTGTTGAAGGGAAAGTTGGCGTGCATCCTGCTGGAATGGCTGCCGACGGGTGAGGCAAGGGTGCGCTACCCGGAAGGTGGTGAGTCGTCCGATATCCTGAGCCGGGAGGCACTTGAAGCGCTTTATGCCGGCGTGGTGTTTTTTGTCCGGCCCCGATTCCATTTCGATGCACGTGCGCCGGAAACCGGCAAAGTACAAAGCCGGCACTGGTTTTGGGGCGTTGTAGGGCAAAACTGGAGGCTTTATCGCGATACTTTGATTGCCGCGTTGCTGATCAATATATTTGCTTTGGCGATGCCGCTGTTTTCCATGAATGTGTACGACCGGGTGGTGCCGAACCGTGCGCAGGAAACGCTCTGGGTGCTGGCATTGGGCGCGGCCCTCATGTTGCTTTTCGATTTTGTATTGCGGGTAATGCGCGCCCACATCATCGACACGGCAGGCAAGCGGATTGATGTCACGCTGTCGTCATTGATCATGGAACGTGTACTGAATCTCAAGCTATCACAGCGGCCCGCTTCGGTGGGGTCGTTTGCAGCCAACCTGCGTGCGTTCGAGTCAGTACGTGAATTCATTGCCTCTGCCCCGGTGACGGCGCTGGTTGATCTGCCCTTTGTATTGATTTTCCTGTTGGTGTTGGTCTGGATATCGCCTTGGTTGATACTGCCGCCCTTGGTTGGCATGGCGATTGTGGTGTTTGCGTCGATGCTGGCGCAGCAGAAGATGCAGGAATTGGTGGATGTGACGCAGCGGGCGTCTGCGCAACGCAACGCCACCTTGGTGGAAAGTCTGGTCGGTCTGGAAACCATCAAATTCATGGTGGCAGAAGGCACGATCCAACGTAAATGGGAACGCGCCACGGTGTTTTTGGCGCAAACCGGCGCCAAGCTCAAGGTGCTGTCGTCCACCACGCTGAATCTGGCGCAGTCGGTGACGCAACTGGTTTCTATTGCGGTGGTGATAACAGGCGTCTATTTGCTGATCGACAATCAAATCAGCATGGGCGGCATTATCGCGGCGTCCATGTTGTCCGGCCGGGTAATGGGGCCGTTTGGCCAGGTCGCAGGCCTATTGATGCAGTACCACAATGCCCGCGCTGGCCTTGGTGCAGTGGAAATCCACATGAAAGCGGAAACAGAGCGGCCCGAGGATTCCGCTTTTTTGCACCGAACCCGGTTTGAAGGGCGTATTGAATTCAAGAATGTCAGTTTCACCTACCCCGGGCGGGAAGATGCTGCATTGAACAATGTCTCGTTCAAGATGCGGGTAGGGGAAAAGGTGGCGATCATCGGCCGCGTCGGGTCGGGAAAGTCCACTATCCAACGGTTGATTCTGGGGCTTTATCAACCCAGCGAAGGCGCGGTGTTGATCGATGGGATCGATGTCCGCCAGATCGACCCTGCCGAGTTGCGCCGTGCCATGGGTTTTGTGCCCCAGGACATCACGCTTTTCTATGGTTCGTTGAAAGAAAATATTGCCTTTGGCGCACCGTTTGCTGATGACCAGATGATTCTGGCGGCGGCAGATCTTGCTGGGGTCAGCGAGTTTGCTGATCGGCACCCGAGTGGCTTTGATATGCAGATTGGCGAGCGTGGCGAGTCACTGTCGGGTGGGCAGCGGCAAGCGGTTGGCATTGCACGTGCGCTGCTGAATGATCCGCCGATGTTGCTGCTCGATGAACCAAGCAGCGCGATGGATCATCAGAGCGAAGAGGCGTTAAAGGCGCGCCTTCGCCAGTTTTACCTACACAAGACGGTGCTGTTGGTGACGCACCGTACACCGTTGCTTGAGTTGGTTGACCGGCTGATTGTGATCGATGGTGGGCAAGTCATGGCAGACGGCCCCAAGGCGCAGGTTGTGGAAGCCCTCAAGCATGGCCGGATAGGCAGGGCCGACTGATGAACCGGCAAGCTTGGATACAACGTTGGCGGTCTGTTTATGGCGTTTGCTCAACGTGGATGGACAAGGCGATGGCGGCTGTTGCGCCGAACCAATCCAGCGACGATGACTTCGACAGCAACGCCGACTGGGCTATCGCAGAGCAGACACCGCGTGGCGCGCGTAATCTGGTGTGGATCAGTGCGGTGGCGGTGTTGGTGTTGTTGATCTGGGCGGGGTTGGCTCCGATTGATGAGGTGACCCGCGGCGAGGGTAAGGTGATTCCATCCCGCCAGGTGCAGGTGCTGCAAAGCCTGGATGGCGGCATGGTGTCGGAAATCCGGGTGCGAGAAGGGCAGTCGGTGAAGGCTGGCGATTTGCTGCTGAAAGTCGACCCGACGCGCATGATGTCGTCGCTGCGAGAAAACCAGGTGCAATATCTGGCTTTATTGGCGAAGGCCGCGCGCTTGAAAGCCCTGGCTGACGGCAAGTTGTTTGTTGCGCCGCCTGAAGTGGCCCAACAAGTACCGGAGTTGGCAGAGCAGGAACGTATGTTGTACGAGTCACGCCGTGCGGAGTTGGAAGCGGGGGTTGGTGTGGCGCGTCAGCAGATGATGCAACGCTCGCAAGAACTCAATTCCCTGCGTGCCAAGCGGGAAACGGCTTCACGCAGCTATGATCTGACAGCCCATGAGTTGGTGTTGACGCGCCCATTGGCAAAGACAGGGGCTGTTTCGGAAGTGGAGTTGTTGCGACTGGAGCGCGATGTTTCCCGCTACCGTGGTGAGCGTGATAGCGCCAATGCCGATATACCCCGCATCCAGGCGGCTATCAGCGAGGCGGGCCGCAAAATCCAAGAGGTCGAACTGGCGTTCAAGAACCAGGCCCGCACCGAGTTGAGCGAGGCCAACGCCAAGCTCAGTACGTTGTCCGAAGGCAGCCTAGCCTTGGAAGACCGGGTCAAGCAAACCGAAATCCGCTCGCCCGTGCGCGGCACCATCAAGCAACTGTTGGTGAATACGGTGGGCGGTGTGGTGCAGCCTGGTAAAGACCTGGTAGAAGTGGTGCCAACGGATGATGCACTGGTCCTGGAAGCACGCATCCTACCCAAGGATATCGCCTTTTTACGCCCCGGACAGCGAGCTCAGGTTAAATTCAGCGCCTATGATTTTTCGACTTATGGGGGGCTGGATGCCACGTTGGAACATATCAGCGCAGACACGGTGACAGACGAGCGCGGCAATGCTTTTTTCCTGGTGCGCGTACGTACGGCCTCCAGCAGCTTGGGCCCACAGAAATTGCCCATCATCCCGGGCATGGTAGCCGAGGTGGATATCCTCACAGGCAAGAAGACCATCCTGTCTTATTTATTGAAGCCGATCTTGCGTGCCAAAGCGAATTCTCTGACTGAACGATGACCGAAATACCACTTTTCCTCATCACCCATGATGCAGGCCTGGCTAAACACTGGCAGGCTGCCCTGGTGGCAACTTCTGCTTCCCTGCTCTCCAGCTTCGCCGAGTTGGGTGGATGGGAGTTGCCCGCGGGCGCGGTGGTCTGGATAGATGCCGATTTACCGGATCTACCCCATTGGGATGCGCCGGAATGGGTACATTTGCGAGGTGTCGCCCGGTTGGTACTGGCCAGCTCCAACCCCCAACGTCCTGTTGCGATAGCGGCATTGGAGCAAGGTTTCGCAGCCTATTGCCATGCCTATGCCGATTTTGAAATGCTTCGGCAGATTTTGGGCGTGGTGGCCAGTGGCAATGTTTGGATTGGGCAGGCGTTGATGCAGCAATTGCTCAGATCGGTCCAGCTAGCGGCGCAACCCGCAACACCACGGCTACCCGATTGGGTGCAAGGGTTGACCGAGCGTGAGCAGGAAATTGCACGTCTGGCTGCCAACGGGGCATCCAATCGGGAGATCGCCGTGCAGTGCAGTATTACGGAGCGCACAGTGAAGGCTCATTTGGCTGCGTCCTTCGCCAAACTTGGTGTTACCGATCGCCTACAGCTGGCTTTGCGCGTGCACGGTATTCGTTGAGTTGCAGCGCCGGTTCGGCTCTCTGTGACGACGGGCTCTGCATGCAGCAGGCATGACGTACGGTTACGATTGCTGCCGGAATAGCTCGGTGGCGAAGGGGCCCGTCATGCCATCTATGCCCAGTTCGCGCAGTACATCCCATTCAGCCTGCTCGTGTACCGCTTCGGCAATCACCTGTAGGCCGATGCCTGCCGCGATACTGATGACGGCCTTCACTAACTGCTGGTTGCCAGGGTGCTGAGCGATATCGCGCATAAAGCTGCCATCTATCTTCACATAATCCAGCTGCAGCTCGTGCAGTGCGGGAATATGCCCAAATTGGCGGCCAAAGTGTTCCAGGCCCACCTTTGCACCCATTCGATGTAACACTTGGCACAAGCGGTCCAGTTGTGCATAGTCGCCATGGAGCGCGTATTCGTTTACCTCAAACCAAAACCGTTTACCGGCATCGCCGTGACGTGCAAGCAGGGTTTGCAGCTCGGACCGAAAGTCGGCATCTGTGACGGCGGCGGCAGATAAGTGGACGGCAAGGTCTGCTGCATGGCTTGCCAGCAGTTGGCAAGCTTGTTCAACGGCAATCAAATCCAGCCTGACCAGATAACCCAGCCGCGCAGCAAAAGGTATGAACTGCCCTGCCATCTGCAAGCCGCCATCAGGTTTTCGTAACCGAAGCAATGTCTCGTAATGTAACAACTGGCCAGTACGGCTAAGGACGGGATAGGTCGCCAATTCAAATGCCTGGTTGGTGATGGCGTTGTCCAACACCGTACGCCATTCAATGATGCCGGGGCTGTCGTCCTCGCCGACATGACCAAGCACCACGGCATTGCTGCTCTGGTTTTCAGCCTTTGCCAAGGCTTGGTCGGCACTGGACAGCAAGCTGCTTTCGCTACTGCCGCGTCGATAAAAACCGACACCGATATGGGCGATGTTGCTGCGTTCTATAAAACCCTCCATGGGTAAGCGTTCTAATGCGCGTAAACATTGCTTTGCCAGTGTGTCTGCTTCGCTCTGGCCGATGCCGGAAGCCAGGATGGCAAAGTCCGCCCCATTCATCCGTGCAAGTAGGCAGTCGCTGGCAGCCTCGGCGACAGCCATCAATGCCTGGCTGATGCGGTGAAGGTAAATATCCGTTCCCGCGCGGCCCAGCGTACGGTTAATGCCGGTAAGGTCGTGCAGACGTATCAGCAGCAATGCGCCTTGTGGCACGGCGGCTTCATCGGTCAGTGTCTGGCGTAGGTGGCCCAGAAAGTTGTCCCGGTTGGCGAGGCCGGTAAGCGCATCGCGATTGGCTTGGGTACGCAATTCATCGAGGTGCGCAGCCTGTTCCCCAAACAGGGCCTTTACCCGTGCGACCATGGCATTCATGCTGCGTACGACCACGCGTAGTTCGTGAATGCCGGGTTCCTGTATGGTGATGAAATGTTGTTCGCCAATGGCTGTCGCTTGCGCAACCAATTGGTCCAGCGGCTTACGCACCCAGCGCATGAGGGTGTAGATGGCAAAGCCGGAAAGCAGTCCGATCAGCGCCATGACCGCCAAGAAGGCTTGGACGCCTTCCCACAGGGACTGATAGGCAAAGCGATCGTGGGCAATCACCATGACCTTGCCGGCCTGCTGCCATCCTTCCGTAACCGTCCCGGTGCCGTTTTCCACATGCAGCGGTACGAAGTGGATAAACCATGCGGGGACCGATTCGACCCCTTCTTTGCTGCGTCGCTCGGCGATGAGTTGGCCTTTGATATTCTCAAATCGCACCAAGCGGAAGTGGCCGGAATCAAACAGCGCACTGACCATCAACTCTATGGTTGCCGTGTCCTTACTCTGCTGTGACATCGACAAGGCGAGCGATGCGGCAGTGTCGTTGCTTTGAGCCAGTAATTGTTGTTCGAGATATTGGCGTGCCGTAGCCAGGTTGACCACGAAGCCGCCCAAGAAAGCCATTAGCGTCGCTATGGCTACCACTAGCCACAGTTGCCTTAGCAAGGACATGCCTTTCTCTCCTGAGGGCTGAGTTGGATTGGATAGGGGTTTTACTATTGATGTTTCGGTGCGGCTTGAGAACAGGTTCTTAGTGGCTGGTATGCCAACAGTTCCAACTCAAAAGCCAAATCCTTCTCTATGCATGCGTTGCACCAGATCCTTCCAGCGCGACAATTTGTCCACCGGGGATTTGGGCTGCATACCGCCGGCTACCCAGATGCCATCGCTGTTGAAACTGAATACGGGTAGTAAATCAGGTCGGCGGGATGCAGGACGCACTTCGCCTATCAGGTTATCCAATATCAGGGGTTCTGCATCGGGCTGGCTGTAATAAGCCAGTACCATGTGCGCCTGTGTAATGATACTGCTTGGCCCACCTATTTTCGCTTTGACGTAGGTGAGCCGCATCCGTGTGGGATTCACATCCAGTAATTGCAATGTGAAGTATTTGGCGATGGTGAAGTCTTCGCAATCGCCCGCACCCCGTCCTAGGGTTTCCAGTGGCGTTGCCCAGTAGTCCACTTGGTGCCAGACGGCGTTGTCGTCTTCGAAGTGAATCTGCTGATTGAAGAAATCGTTTACCTGCTTGAGCTTCTCTAACTCGGGGAGCTGGGCTGGGGTGGCGAGTAATGTACGCCAGGCTTGATATTTTTGTGTGGAGCCCGCGCCCCATCGTCGATTAAGCGTGTCGAGCAGCAGATCAAAGTCGGGGGCGGAGTAGGCCATGGACATGGCTGTAACCACACTCAGAATGCCCCACCAAGCGCCAGGGTATCGAATCGAACCTGATATTGCTTTAGAAGGGGAGCAACAGCGCGCGATCACATCAATCTTCGTCGGTATGGTTTTGAGCGGTTTGTCCGCAATGGGCATCAAAATTTATTAATTAGAAAATTCTGATAAATGGCTTTCTTCTGGGCATTGCCCGTTATAATCCGCCCCGTTTGAAATATAGATAAAGTCGGCACTTGTGTATCAAGACAAGTACGTTGGCACGGTAAAGCGTGGGTCGGCCGGAAAGGAGAGACGGTTTGGCTTCAACAGCATGGAGACAGGTGTAGATGAAAGTAATGTTCGGCTATTTGCCATTAACCATTTTGGCGTTGAGTGTCAGCCAAGCCCTGGCGGCCCCGCCGCAAACGCTTAAAGCTGCAGTAGAACAGGCCATTTTGCAGAATCCGGAAGTGCGCCTGCGTTACCACAATCTGCAAGCCACGTCTGAAGAGCAAAATGCCGCAAAGGGCAATTACCGCCCACGCCTTGATTTGAATGCCGAGGCGAACAGGACCACTTCCTCTGCACCCGGCATTGCTTCGCATAGCTATCAAAACCCCAGCGCCAGTATTCAACTTCGCCAGATGCTATTTGATGGCTTTGCTACGCGTAACGAAACCCGTCGCCTTGGCCATGCCAAGCAATCACGCTATTTCGAGTTGCTCGCGATAAGCGATGAAGTAGGCTTGGAAGCGGCCCGGGCCTATGTTGATGTGCTGCGCAATCGACGTATGGTGGAGTTGGCAAAGCAAAACTACACAGTCCATGCGGACATACATGCCTTATTGAATAGCAAGGTGAGTGCAGGGGTAGGGCGTAGGGTTGACTTGGAACAGGCTACCGGGCGTTTAGCGCTGGCGGAGTCGAACTGGGTGACCGAACAAAGCAACTTGTACGATGTTTCCGCGCGTTATCAGCGCATCGTGGGCGAGTTGCCAGCGGTTAATCTGGCGGAGCTGCCGAGCCTTGAAACCTCGCTTCCACCGGGCGAGGGATTCCTGCGCGATACCATACGCCATAACCCTAGCTTCCTTGCCACTGTGGCAGGTATCCGTGCGGGCCGTGCTGATGTTGAAGTGCGCCGGGCGGGTAACTGGCCCACATTGGAACTACAAGCAAGCCAGGGTGTGGAGCGGAATCGGACGGGTGCCCGTGGCGAATACCGTGACCGGGTGGTGGGCGTGGTGCTCAATTACAACTTGTTCCGTGGCGGCAGCGACAGCGCTCGGATCCGTCAGTACAGCCAGCAATTGAATGCGGCATATGACCTGCGAGACAAGACATGTCGTGATGTGCGTCAGTCCGCCATTATTGCCTGGAAAGATATCCGAAAGATTCGCGACCAGCTCAAACTGCTTGCCCAGCATGAGTTGTCTACCGCCAAAGCGCGTGATGCTTATCGTCAACAATTCGATATTGGGCAGCGGTCATTATTGGACTTGCTGGATACGGAGAACGAACTGTTCGAAGCACGGCGAGCTGCGGTATCGGCGGAACATGATCAGCATCTGGCTACGCTGCGTACGTTGACCACGGGCCACCGCCTTTTGGCTGCCCTTGATTTACAGCCGATTCAAGATCGCGTTGAAGTTGAGGATGGTGGGATTGCTGAGGATGATGGCCTACTGACTTGCAATACAGACCTGCCGCCAGTCATGGCTTTGGACAAGCCTGCATTATCGCCAGTTTCAATGTCTGTGCCTTCGGCAGTCACGCCGATTGTGCCAAAGGCCGCGACGAATACGAAGTTGGAAACCCTGACTTTGAGTACGGCAACTTACTTTGATTTTAGCAAGACCGAATTGAACCAGCATGGCCGAAAAGCAATGGATGATTTATACGCCCAACTGCTTGCACGCAACTTTGACCCTGCCAAGACCAGCATTGTTGTCGAAGGTCACTCTGATCGGCTCGGTAAGCCCGAACGCGTAATGAAGGTGTCTGAGAAACGTGCTGCCGCTATCCGATCACAGCTGATTGAACGCGGTCTGGCAGCCAATATGATCAGAGCCAAGGGTAGGGGGATGACAGAACCATTGACTACTCCGGCAGAATGCCAATCGGTGTTGAACGATAAAACAAAGCTTATCGATTGCTATGCGAAAGACAGGCGTGTGGAGATCGAGATATATGGGACAGCAGAAAAATAGGCGGTTGTAAGTAAGCGACAAAAAGCCGTTCACCCAAGTGAACGGCTTTTTAATATTTACGTGGGTAAGCGCCGCTATTGCGACGCGCTTACTCAATATTGATCATCAACCCGCTGTGTTAGCGAGGGACTACACGGCTTACCCGCCCCTGGCTAATGACACGTACTTTCTGACCGACTGCCATGGGTACATCGGGCTCCTGAACGATTGAGATCACTTCGCCGCTATCCATTTGCAGGACAATTTCCAGTGCGTCTTTGCTGTTTGCTTGTTTGCCGATGGCGTTGCCGGCAGCCCCGCCTACCGCTGCACCGATGGTGCCGCTAACGATGGATCCTTTACCTTTGCCGACATTGCCACCCGCCGCTACACCGCCAATGATGGCACCTATGATTTTGCCCAGATCACTGTCGGATTGGATTTTTACCGGCCGAACTGATTCGACAACACCCGTACGTACCCGAGATTCACTCATGGCTTCGGAGGGGTTATAGACATTGGCTGACCGGTCGCTGGCGCAACCTGTTAAGAGAAGCAGCAAACCCACGGCTGCTGCGGAAAGGCATCGAAATTCAGGTTTCAAAATCATGGGAAATCACCTTTATAGTAGTTATGAAACTGAGTTGATTATCTGCGCAGGTGTTCAGGAAGGGAAAGGTTGTAATGCACATGCTTTCCGCATAGGTGGCTGCAACGGTAGAATGCGTCGGAACAAGGCAGCAGCCGTGAGTGTAGGGCTGTTGTAACAAGCAGGCTGATAGCCTGCGCAAGGGAGCTGCATGAAATTTCTGTTGAGCAATGACGACGGTTACTTTGCACCGGGTCTGGCGGCGCTGGCCGCTATATTGCAAGGGCAAGGCGAGGTCAACGTTGTGGCCCCTGAGCGTGATCGTAGTGGCGCATCTAATTCCCTGACGCTGGATCGTCCGCTGAGTTTGCGGTGTGCGCCAAGTGGCTTTTGCTACGTCAATGGCACGCCGACCGATTGCGTGCATTTGGCGGTCACCGGGATGCTGGCCGAACGGCCTGATTGGGTTTTCTCCGGCATCAATCACGGGGCCAATATGGGGGACGACACAATCTATTCGGGCACGGTTGCTGCGGCAACGGAAGGCTATTTGCTGGGTATCCCAGCGGTGGCCATTTCCCTGGCCAAGCGCTCGGCAGGGCATTTCGATACCGCGGCCCTTGTCGCGAAAGATTTGGTGGCGCGTTTATGCCGCGACCCGATTCGCGGCGCGGTATTGCTGAATGTTAATGTGCCCGATATACCCTATGCCGAATTGAAGGGCTGGCGCGTTACCCGATTGGGGCGTCGGCATAAGGCTGAGCCTGTTATCAAGACGCAAAATCCACGGGGCGAAGCGATTTACTGGGTCGGCCCGGTGGGGGAGGCTCAGGATGCGGCTGAAGATACTGACTTTTGGGCAGTTGCAAACGGTTATGTTTCAGTCACACCTTTGCAGATTGATCTGACAGCCTTTAAGCAACTCGAATTTCTTTCTTCCTGGTTCGCAGCGTGAAACACGATTTTTCCGGTATTGGCATGACATCGGCCCGTACGCGTGGCCGTTTGGTGGAACGCTTGCGACAGCAGGGTATTCGTAATGAAGAAGTGCTGGCGGTAATGGGCAATACGCCCCGACATATCTTTGTTGACGAAGCACTGTCGCATCGGGCCTATGATGACGTTTCCCTACCGATCGGCCTGGGGCAGACTATTTCACAACCCTATATCGTGGCGCGCATGGTGGAGTTGGCCATCAGCGGTGCAAGGCGCGACAAGGTATTGGAAATCGGTGGCGGATGCGGTTATCAGACTGTTGTTCTTGCGCAACTCTTCAAGACGGTGTATTCAATCGAGCGGATTGCCCAATTGATGGACCGTGCTCGATTACGTTTGCGTGAACTACGTATTAACAATGCCCGTCTGAAGCATGGAGACGGTTTTATCGGCATTGCCGAAGCGGCACCGTTTGATGTGATTGTCATGGCTGCTGCACCGGCTTATGTGCCTGATGCGTTGTTGGCGCAGCTTGCAATTGGCGGGCGAATGGTCTTTCCGATAGGCACTGTAAATCAGGAACTTCGAATAATCGAACGTACTGAAGAGGGTTTTGTTGATACAAAACTGGAGAAAGTCAGATTTGTGCCGATGTTACCTGGACTTGCTTAGCTTCAATAAAACTGTCATTGTGATTCGGTGACCTACCGTATCACTCGCTACATGTAATACCGCCACAAGGGAGTAACGAGTTGAACGTTTGTCGAACCACCGGTTTTTTTTCCGTGTTGCTGCTTGCCGCCTGCGCAACTGAACCGGTTCGTCCTGTTCCAGTGGTTGATCGCACCAAACCACAAGGTTCTGTGACGAGTAAGCCACCCACCGTAGCGACTGCCACTTCACCAGCAGCGGGTGGGATAGAAGGGAAAAGCTGGGTTGTTAAGCCGGGCGATACGCTTTACAGCATTGCGCTGGAAAATGGTCTTGATTACAAAGAAATCGCAACTTGGAATCAGCTGGTAGATGTCAATCTGATCAAGATTGACCAAGTATTGCGGTTGACGGACCCAGGTGAGGAGCCTGCCCAGACAAGTACGGGAGTTGTACTCAAGCCGCTCAAGCAGGACGCGGAGGTTACTCCTCCTATGAAGGCGACGACTGCAACTGCAGGTGTAGCCGCTGGTGTGGCTACGATCAGCTACCCTAGGTCGCTTAAGCTTTCTTACAGTACGGATGCCCCGACCGTCGCCCGCCAAGCTGAGGGTCCGCAACAATCTGCACCCAAGGTTACAGATACAACGAAAGTTGTAGAGAACAGCAAGTCTACTGATCTTAAAACAGCAGAAGCCAAGCCGCAGGAGTCTAAGCCTGCTGTTGATAGGGCGGCCGCTTCTGGAGAAGAGGATCTCAATTGGGTCTGGCCGACTTCGGGCAAGGTTATTACGCCGTTTTCCGAATCCGCCAAGGGGGTGGATATTGGTGGAAAAGTGGGTCAGCCTGTGCTGGCGGCTAGCCCTGGTCGAGTGGTCTATGCGGGTAGCGGCCTGCGTGGTTACGGCAAGCTTGTCATCATCAAGCACAACAAAACTTATTTGTCAGCGTACGCGCACAACAATCAATTGTTGGTCAAGGAAGGGGATAACGTGAAAAAGGGAGACAAGATTGCCGAAATGGGAAATAGCGATGCTGAGCAAGTCAAGTTGCACTTTGAGATCCGGCGCTTTGGGAAGCCGGTTGATCCATCGAAATACCTGACAACGGGCTGATCATGAACCACGCCATTGATACCGTAGACGAAGAGTTGCTCGACGAAGACCTTCTTGACGATGCGGAGCAGAGCGAGGAGGTAGATGACGAAGTTGAAGTAGAGGGTGTGCCGGCGGAAGAGAAGGAGCGTTATGCTGCCGAGTCGACGGGTGATGTCACACAGATTTATCTGAATGATATTGGCCAGAATCCATTGCTGACGCCGGACGAGGAGAGACGTTTGGCGCGGTTGGTGGTACAGGGTGATTTTGATGCCAGGCAGAAGATGATTGAACATAATCTTCGCTTGGTCGTGAATATCGCTAAGCACTATATCAATCGTGGTATGGCGCTGCTGGACCTGATCGAAGAAGGTAATATCGGCTTGATGCATGCGTTGGAGAAATTCGATCCCGAGCGCGGTTTCCGCTTTTCAACTTATGCAACTTGGTGGATTCGTCAGAGTATCGAACGTGCCATCATGAATCAATCGCGCACCATTCGGTTGCCGGTTCATGTCATCAAAGAATTGAATGTTTATCTGCGTGCACAGCGCCATTTGGAAGCCCAGATGGGGCGTGAACCTACGCTGGATGAAGTGGCTTATCAAGTAGATAAGCCAGTAGAAGAAGTGCGTCGCGTTATGAGTTTGAACGAACGCATGGCTTCTCTTGATGCCCCATTGGATATTGACCCCATGCTTTCCATTGGAGAGTCGATTCCAGACGAGCAGCAGGAGGGACCGGAGATGATCTTGCAAAACGCGGAAATCCAGCGTTATGTAAGAGATTGGCTCAAGCAGTTGAATGACAAGCAGCGTATGGTAATTGAGCGGCGCTACGGGCTGAATGGCTACGATATCTGTACGCTGGAGGATTTGGCTGCGCATTTACAGCTAACGCGTGAAAGAGTGCGACAAATACAGATTGAAGCACTGGAAAGCTTACGGAGACTGCTTCGTCGTCAGGGGGTTTCTCGTGATGTGCTTTTGGGATGATTTAAGTGTTTTTTAAAAAAGCCGCATCAGATGCGGCTTTTTTATTACGCTAATCTGTCTTGAAAGTGCCCTGCATTCCTTGTTTGACTGAATGCGTTGGATCGATATCCAGTAACGTTTCAAAAATTATAAATTGCGGTGTTACTGTAATCTGTGTCTGCCTAATATATCGTTAATCACTTTAAGTAGCCGCATTTCCCCATTGCGAATGCCAGCTGCATAAACTTCAGATGTGACAAGTATCTCTGTCACTTCAAACTCTGCTTGGTTCGACAGCTTTACTAGATTATCCACCAGTGTCGGCGTTGGCTCTGCTGTTGCAAGACTCGCTTTGGTGACGGGCTCAGACGTAGTTTTTTGCGGTAGGGCCTGCGTATGGGAAGTGACTTTGCTGCTTAGCAGTTTCTGAGTAGCAACAAAATAGCCCTGGCTAAAGTCGGGGTCTACTTCTCGTTCTTTGTCAGTTGACACACTCTCTATATCCCGTTTCATATCGCTGTGCCATTGAGAATGAGCGGTGGGCGTGGGGCTCGATGTCTCAAAGATGGGTTTTAAGCCAGCTTTCGCCTCTAAGCAAGGCATGAGATCAGTGCTATTGAAGCTGCTATCGGCGAGGTAGGGGGGGCTAGCGAATGGGCCAACGGGTAGTGTGCTATCGACCATTTCACGAAGGGCTTCGACGCTATCATGAATGCTATCCAGAGCATCGGCGGCAGGGGTAGCGAGGAGGAAAAATATCGTAAGCGTGCAGCGAAATTTCATTTCTTTAGTCTCCAACTCCGTTATGCGTCTTGCTTTGAACAATTTACTTTAGCGACATGAGTGCATTGCCCCTGCAGCAGCTTGGAGTACTGAATCTTCATAGGAACAGGTTCGCTACCAACTTGTAGGCACCTTAAATGGGCCGGCCATGCTTTGGGGCAAACACCTTGCCGGTTTTCTGTGCTTTGCCCTGCTAAGCACCGCTTGCTAAGGGCTTTACACAAGATACGACCTGTATATTAGCAAACTATCATATAACATTGATATACAGTTTTCGACATCTTATGAATGAATTTCCAACCAACTCTTTTTTGCCTAGCTTGCCGCACTTGTTAGAATCACCACTCCGCAATATTTCCTATCATCCGGAGTCGTTTGATGCTCACCGTCTACAACACGCTGGCCCGCGAAAAGCAGGTCTTTACACCCATCGAACCCGGTAGGGTACGTATGTATGTATGCGGCATGACGGTATATGACCTCTGCCATATCGGCCATGCCCGCATGTTGACTGCTTTTGATGTGGTTGTACGCTGGCTGCATGCCTCTGGATACGAGGTGAATTACGTGCGAAACATTACGGATATTGACGACAAGATCATTAAACGTGCACTGGAGGCAGGCATCACGCCCGAGGCATTGACTGAAAGAACGATTGCAGAGATGCGGGAGGATCTCGCCAAGTTATTGCTACGGTCGCCGACCCATGAACCGCGTGCCACACAGCATGTACAGGGCATGATTCAAATTGTTGAGGGGTTGATTGCCAAGGGGCGTGCTTACACTGCAGCAAACGGCGATGTGTACTATGCGGTGCGTGAGTTTCCCGGCTATGGCAAGTTATCGGGTAAGTCGCTGGACGACCTGCGTGCCGGTGAGCGTGTGGGCATTGACCCCTATAAGCGCGACCCTCTTGATTTTGTGCTCTGGAAAGCAGCAAAGCCAGACGAACCACAGTGGGACTCTCCGTGGGGCAAGGGACGGCCCGGTTGGCACATCGAGTGCTCGGCAATGTCAGAACACCATCTGGGTAGACATTTTGATATTCATGGTGGCGGTGAGGATCTGCAATTTCCTCATCACGAGAATGAGATTGCCCAAAGTGAAGGCTGCCATGACCACAATTATGTGAATTACTGGCTGCACAATGGCTTTGTGCGCCTCCAAGGCGAGAAGATGTCGAAGTCGTTGGGTAATTTCTTCACTATTCGTGATGTGCTCAAACACTTTGACGGTGAAGTGATTCGCTTCTTCTTGGCGCGCACGCACTACCGCAGTCCTGTGAACTATTCTGAAGAGTTGATGCGGGATGCTAAGGCGGGCCTGGATCGTCTTTACACAGCGCTGAAGCTTTGCCCACCGGTTGATCGTACGCCCATCGACTGGGAGAGTGATTACGGCCGCCGCTTCAAGGCAGCAATGGATGATGATTTTGGTACGCCTGAGGCTGTGGCTGTCTTGTATGAACTCGCTGCAGAAGTAAATCGCACCAATGATAGCAGGCTAGCCGCGCAGTTACAGGGTATGGGCGGTATTCTCGGTTTGCTGCAGCGCGACCCAGAGGCGTATTTGCAAGGCAGCCCAGGTGGTGAGGGAGAGATATCAGCTGAAGAAGTTGAAGCCTTGATCATCGCGCGGACCGAGGCGCGTAAAGCAAAGAATTTCGCTGAATCGGATCGAATCCGAGAGGTATTGCTCCAAAGCAGAATTTTGTTGGAGGATGGGGCACAGGGAAGTACTTGGCGCCGACAATAATTCTTGTCTTTGTATCGCGGAAATGGGTTTTATATCAAGAGCGGGGCCGTTGAAGATGGTTGAATCGAGACGCTTCACTATCAATCTTTGCAGGGTGTTGTATGGGTGCTATTCCGATAATTGCCATTGATGGTCCTTCTGCTTCAGGTAAGGGGTCGGTTGCTGCTCGCGTCGCAGCGGCTTTAGGTTGGCATTATCTTGATTCGGGCGCGCTCTATCGGTTGACGGCATTGGCCGCGACTCAGCACGGCGTTGCCCTTGGTGATGAGGCAAACGTCGCGGCGATTGCCGCCAGTCTGGATGTGGCATTTCTGGAGGGGATGATCCTTTTGGAAGGGGAGGATGCGACGGAGCTGATCCGGACGGAGGCGGTTGGCGAAGGTGCGTCAAAGGTGGCGGTCTTGCCCTCGGTACGCAGGGCATTGCTGCAGCGCCAGCGTGATTTTGCCCGAGCGCCAGGCTTGGTCGCAGATGGGCGAGATATGGGATCGGTAATCTTTCCCGAAGCCCAGTTGAAGATTTTTTTGACTGCCAGCGCAGGGGAACGCGCGAATAGGCGCTATAAGCAGTTGATTGCAAAAGGGGAAGAGGCTACAATCTCGCGGATTTTGCTGGATATTGAGCAACGCGATGCGCGAGACCGAGCCCGGGCCGTTGCGCCGCTTCGGCAAATTGCAGATGCACGGCTGCTTGATACGACGGAAATGAGTATTGAGAAGGCTGTACAGATTGTGCTTGATGGTTGGCGGGAGATATCCGCCAACTAATGCAGGCAAACCGTCAGACCGATGCCAGATCGGTGTGTCGGAGGTGCCTAACCCTTGCGCAATGCAAGGAAGGCTTTTTTAACTTTTGACCCCACAGGCAGTACACGTGGGCTATCTGGATAAATCTGAAATGACTACCGAAGTTTCTTCTATGGAAAGTTTTGCCGCCCTCTTCGAGGAAAGCCTCGCGCGCCAGGAAATGCGCGCTGGTGAAGTTATCACCGCTGAGGTTGTTGCGGTCGAAGACAAGGTTGTGATTGTTAATGCCGGCTTGAAGTCCGAGTCGCTGATTGACATCAATGAATTCAAGAATGACCAAGGCGTGATCGACGTTAAGGTTGGTGATTTTGTGCAAGTCGCCATCGAAAACGTTGAAAATGGCTTTGGCGAGACCAAGCTGTCGCGTGATAAGGCCAAGCGCCTGGCTGCGTGGATTGATTTGGAAGAGGCTCTAGAACAGGGGATCATCAAGACCGGTTTGATCTCTGGCAAGGTCAAGGGTGGTCTGACTGTCATGATCAACGGCATCCGTGCTTTCTTGCCGGGCTCGTTGGTCGATATCCGCCCGATCAAGGATACTACGCCGTTCGAAGGCAAGGACATCGAGTTCAAGGTTATCAAGCTCGATCGTAAGCGCAACAACGTGGTTGTTTCGCGTCGTGCCGTGCTGGAAGAGACCATGGGTGAAGAGCGCGAAAAGCTGCTGTCCACCTTGTCCGAAGGCGCTACCGTCAAGGGTATCGTCAAGAACATCACCGACTACGGCGCATTCGTAGACCTGGGTGGCATCGATGGCCTGTTGCATATCACCGACTTGGCATGGCGTCGTGTGAAGCACCCGTCCGAAGTGTTGACCGTTGGCGACGAAGTAACTGCCAAGGTGCTGAAGTTCGATCAAGAGAAGAATCGCGTTTCTTTGGGTCTGAAGCAGCTCGGCGAAGATCCGTGGGTGGGCCTGGGTCGTCGTTACCCACAAAATACCCGCCTATTCGGCAAGGTCACCAACATTACCGACTACGGCGCATTTGTTGAAATCGAACAAGGTATCGAAGGTCTGGTGCACGTTTCCGAAATGGACTGGACCAACAAGAACATCCACCCGACCAAGGTCGTCCAGTTGGGCGATGAAGTCGAAGTGATGATCCTGGAGATCGATGAAGACCGTCGTCGTATCTCGTTGGGTATGAAGCAGTGCATGTCCAATCCTTGGGACGATTTCCAAGCCACCTACAAGAAGGGTGACAAGATCAAGGGTGCCATCAAGTCGATTACCGACTTCGGTGTGTTCATTGGCTTGCCTGGCGGTATCGATGGTCTGGTTCATCTGTCTGATCTTTCATGGAACCAGACTGGCGAAGAAGCCGTTCGCAATTACAAGAAGGGCGATGAAGTTGAAGCCCTGGTGTTGTCGATCGATGTCGAGCGCGAGCGCATTTCCATGGGCATCAAGCAGATGGAAGGTGATCCATTCAACAACTTCGTATCAACCTTCGACAAGGGTGCCGTTGTCAAGGGCATCGTCAAGTCGATGGATGCCAAGGGCGCTATCGTCGCGCTGAGCGAAGAAGTGGAAGGCTACCTGCGTGCTACCGAAGTTTCGCGCGACCGCGTTGAAAACATCGCTAGTGTGCTGAAGGAAGGCGACGAAGTTGAAGCCATGATCATCAACGTTGATCGCAAGAATCGCTCGATCAACTTGTCGATCAAGGCCAAGGATTCGTCAGACGACTCCAGCGCCATGACCAAGCTATCCAGCGAAGCTACGGGCAATGCCGGCACGACCAGTCTGGGCGCATTGCTGAAGGCGAAGCTCTCGGGCAACCAAGAGTAAGTCGTGATGCCTTCCGGTAGCCCCATGACCAAGTCCGAGTTGATCGCCAAGCTTGCGGAGCGTTATCCGCAGCTTGTGGCGAAGGACGCCGAGTTGGCCGTGAAGACGATCCTGGACGCAATGGCAGTTAGTCTTGCCAGCGGCCAGCGTATCGAGATTCGGGGTTTCGGCAGCTTTGACCTGAATTACCGCCCGCCAAGGGTGGGACGCAATCCGAAGTCCGGGACGAAAGTCGCGGTACCAGAGAAATATGTGCCCCACTTCAAGGCTGGCAAAGAGTTAAGGGAGCGTGTGGATGGTCAGGATTAATTCTGACTAGACCTGAGCTTTCAGCAGTAGAAAAACGCGGCATCGTCAAGATGCCGCGTTTTTCTTTGTAAAGTGTTTTGGCAGGGTAATGAAGTAAGTAGTTTTGCCGCAATGGTATCGTTTGCTCGGTTAAAATAGCGGCCTTGCCCGTCCAAGGAGCTGCCAGTGCGTTACCTAGCTTGGTTTGCCAGGATTGTTCTCTTCCTGCTGTTATTTGCTTTTGCGCTCAACAATGCCGAGCTGGTTTCGGTACATGGCTTGTTCAGAAGTGAGCTGCGTCTTCCCTTGATTGTTTTGATTCTGCTTTGCTTTGCGCTTGGCGTATTGGTTGGTGTCAGCAGTATGTTGCTTTCTCAGCGACGATTACGGCGTCAGCTGCAAGAGAGTCAGAAGAGATTGCGTGCCAAACCCACTGCACCCAATGAAGTGGAACCGGTGGTGCCGCTTGATGCGGTGCTTTGAATCAAATAAGGATATTTAAGTGGAATTTGAAGCCTGGTGGCTCATTTTGTTTCCGCTGTGTTTTGGCTTGGGATGGCTGGCAGCGAGGGTTGATATCCGTCATCTGTTAGCCAATTCAAAGTTATTGCCGCGGCAATATTTTGAGGGTCTGAATCATCTGTTGAGTGAACGTACCGATAAAGCCGTGGAGGTATTTGTCGACCTTGCCCGTAACCATAGTGAAACCATAGAGCTCCAGTTTGCGCTTGGTCACCTGTTCCGTAAGAAGGGGGAGATTGAACGTGCTATCCGTATGCACCAAAAGCTCCTGAGCAGGCCGGAGCTAAAGCTATATGAGAAGCAATCGGCCCAATACGAGTTGGCGCTCGACTTCATGAAGGCAGGGTTGTTTGATCGAGCGGAAGAGTTGTTTGGTCAGTTGAATGATACAGACTTCGCACGTGCTGCCCGCCGCCATCTATTGGATATCTACCAGCAGGAAAAAGAATGGATAAAGGCGATTGAGACAGCCCAGCAGCTGCGTGATACCAGTCATACCTATCAGCATGAGATTGCGGAGTTCTATTGTGAGTTAGCGACGGGGGCGATGACGCGCTCGCAACCGCAAGAGGCGCGACAGTATTTACAGCAGGCATTGGCTGAGCATCGTAAGTGTGTCCGGGCTAACTTGTTGTTGGGTGAGCTGGCGGTCAGTAACGGGGATTACGTTGCTGCAATTGAAGCCTGGTTGAAGATTGAGTCGCAGGATCATCGTTTCTTGCCTTTTGCCGCACGGAAGTTGCTGGAGGCGTATGACAAGCTGGGCAAAGCGGAAGAAGGCACGGCGCTCTTGAAGGGTTTTCTTTCTACGTATCCAGAGCTGGATATGCTGGATATTGTGGTCGAGCGGATTGGGGCGACCGAGTCGGATGCGGCAGCCTATGAGTGGCTGCGAGAAGAGTTGCGCCGCAATCCAACCATGTCTGGGCTGTTGAAATTACAGGATGCCCAAACTAAGACATCGCCGCCCGAGCGCAGAGCCGAGTTGGAAACCATGCAGCGTCTGACGCAGGAAGCGACTCGTGGTTTGAGCATGTACCACTGCGCATCCTGCGGTTTCAAAGCGCGCCAGTATTTTTGGCGGTGCCCGGCCTGCAACGACTGGGAAAGCTTTTTGCCTGCGCGTGGCCAAACCAAAGCGTGAAGACCGGCTGGGTTGGTGATGCAAAGTGGGTTCTTAGAACCTTGTCTAAAGTCTCGCGAGCTAAGGCAAGATAAGGCGGAAACAGCTGAGGAAGCGGAGTTTACAAGTGGTAAATGAGCATTCCGAGGGTGTTTTCAACGCCATATTGCCGACGCGTAGCAGACTTTAGACAGGTTCTTAGCCTTCCCTATTCAATTTCAGAAAGAGCAGTAAGTATGTCGAACGACCCCAAGATTCTGGTTGCGCTGGATTACCACGAAGCTGCACCTGCACTGGATTTTGCCGATAAAGTCACGCCTGCGCTGTGTCGTCTCAAGGTTGGGAAGGAACTCTTTACCGCCGCCGGCCCACAGTTGGTTGAACAGCTTGTAGGGCGTGGTTTCGATGTTTTTCTCGATTTGAAATTCCACGACATTCCCAACACGGTGGCGCAAGCGGTCCGGTCCGCTGCCCGGCTCGGTGTTTGGATGGTCAATGTGCATGCTTTGGGTGGGCGTACAATGATGTTGGCTGCGAGAGATGCAGTCGATAGCGAAGCGCATAAACCATTGTTGATCGCTGTGACCGTGTTGACCAGTATGGATGCCAAGGAACTGGCAGAGCTTGGTTTGCCGGAACCTGCAATCCAAGTGTCTTTATTGGCCCGGTTGGCGAAAGACTGCCGTATGGATGGGGTGGTTTGCTCTGCGCAGGAAGCCACTGTTTTGAAGCGACTTTGCGGCCCTGATTTCAAATTGGTTACACCAGGCATTAGGCCTGCGGGTAGTGTAGCGGGGGATCAAAGCCGTATCATGACACCCGAGGTTGCTGTGGCAGCAGGGGCAGACTATTTAGTGATTGGCCGCCCGATAACGCAGAGTAAAGATCCCATCGGAACCTTAAAGACGATCAATGCCAGTTTGGCAGTCCAAGGCCTGTCTCAAGTCTCATAAATCAGCGTGAAGCAAAGCAAAGTTGCCCCCAAAACGGGCATTGCACATGGAAAGTCAGCACCTCGGCGTCATTTCTAGTGCTGTATCGCTTCAATTATCGAAATTTTAGACAGGTTCTAATAGCGTTAGCTAACTGTTGGACGGTTCGGGTTCGATACTGAGCCTTCGTTTTATGGATACCTAAATGCCTGGTTGTCACTGGGTTGGTAAGGCAAAACAACAATGAAATACGAAGATCTTCGTCAGAAACTCGCACAGTCCCGCGTCCTGATCGTGGGCGATGTGATGCTCGACCGATATTGGTTTGGTGATGTGGAACGCATCTCACCCGAGGCGCCGGTGCCTATCGCCAAGATCAGTCGCGTTGAAGAGCGCGCGGGTGGTGCTGCAAATGTGGCGCGCAATATTGCTGCGATTGGGGGGCAGGCGACATTGCTGTCGGTGGTGGGTGATGACGAGGCGGGGACAGCCCTGCAGAACTTGTTGCGCCAGCATAAGGTGACTACCAATCTGTATCGAGACGCCAGCATCACTACTACCGTAAAGCTGCGTGTTATTGCCCGTCAGCAGCAGCTTATCCGCCTGGATTTTGAATACAGCCCCAGCCATGAGGTATTGGCCGCCAAGTTGGACGAATACCGGGCTGCGCTTGCTGCGCATGACGTGGTGGTTTTGTCTGACTACGGTAAAGGTGGTTTGACCCATGTAACCAGCATGATCGAGGCAGCGCGCAAAGCGGGCAAGCCTGTACTGGTCGACCCGAAAGGGGAGGATTATGGGCGCTATGCTGGTGCGACATTACTGACCCCCAATCGGGTGGAGTTACGCCAGGTGACAGGTCGCTGGGCAGATGATGCGGAGTTGGGTCGAAAAGCCCAGCACTTGCGTGCAGAACTCGGTTTGGATGCGTTGCTTGTGACCCGCTCTGAAGAAGGCATGAGCTTGTTTGACGCGACGGGCGTGACGAATGAACCCACCCTGGCACAGGAGGTATTTGACGTTTCAGGGGCAGGCGATACCGTTATCGCCACTTTGGCAGTGATGTTGGCGGCGGGTGAAAGCTTGGCACAAGCGATGCGTTGGTCGAATAAGGCTGCGGGACTGGTGGTGGGCAAACTGGGTACAGCAGTGGCGACTAGCGAAGAGCTGTTTACGAGTTGAACGAACATTACCCTTATTTGGGGCTAAAGCACCGGGTTTATTATTGACTGATGTTACGCAGTGCATACGATAACCTGTCGCCATGAAGAACAAAGAACTCGATTTGTACACCGACTATTTGCTGAGCACGTTTGGTGCGGCGACAGCAACGGGCTTGTCGGCGATGGTAGGTG
>NZ_PDZH01000055.1 GCF_002735695.1 Chitinimonas sp. BJB300 | reverse complement strand
CCTACCATCGCCGACAAGCCCGTTGCTGTCGCCGCGCCAAACGTGCTCAGCAAATAGTCGGTGTACAAATCGAGTTCTTTGTTCTTCATGGCGACAGGTTAGCGTATGCACTGCGTAACATCAGTTACTAAGCGTGCCTCGCAGTGTAGCGCGGCATGTGGGCCGGCTGGAATGGGGCAAATGAGGAAGCGGAGCATATCCATTTGGATATTTAGCATGGCCAACGCGGTTTCAATAGACCCGTTATGGCAAGCGGAAGTTCAAACGACACCACCTGCACATCAAGGCATGTAAAGACCTTGCCTGTTCAAAACCTCCCAAAGCAAGGCAAAAGAACGAAGTAGAGAATGCGAAGTTACACCGCATACCGATGCAAGCATTCAGCACCTAGGTCTCTGATAACTTAATTTAATACCGTTTGAGCTTGCAATCGACTTTCACATAGCCCAACTCCAGGCTGAGTTCATAGCTTTCTTTGTGCACCACCATGCCGATAACATCGGTTGAAAAATTGAACATCTGCTTCAAATAGGCTTGCAGGTCTTGCTTGCTGGCGTGGACCAGGCCATTTTCACGGTCCTGCAGAAATTTATCGATGCGGGTGAGGACAGCCGCGATTTCCTTGCGGGCGTCGTCGGATGGCGAAATGTCGAAGTCAAGGATCATGGCAGTAGGAAGGTTGAGTTGGCGAGTTAACGTTTTTTGCCAGATAGTGAGTCTAGGCTGCACGTCAAGATTGGCTGGTGCAGCTCAGTTCTATCGACAGAGGTTTGGTTGTGTGATTGGGATATTTCTTCAATATAGCGATAGCGAGTGCTCAGGCTCAAGCTGTTGCGAAGGCCCCCTATGCCCAAGTCTTTGCAGTCCTTACCACCCAGTGCTGGTTACCTGCCGGCGGCCAAAGCAGCCTTTGTTCATACGGCCAGCCAAGTGGAAGCCATGCATCGTGCGATTGCTGAGGTTTCCTTTAGCCCCCTGTTACGTGTCCCTCTGTTAAAGGTGCCGGTGCGCATGGTGCGCCAGGTACATAACGCCGTACTGGGTAAAGCGTATGGTGCGGTTCGATTAGGCGGCGTAGGGTTGCTCTCGCTGGCTGGGCTGGCTTGGCGACCGAATCCCCAGCCCCATCCAGTCAGCCGTTTGCAAAGCATACTCAACGGCGCCTTTGGCGACACGTTGGAAGCAGGCTCCAACCCATTGGCTTTCGAAATGAACCTATACGCACCCGGCGCAACGCTACCGCTGAACCGCACAGAGCTGGCCGAAAAAGTAGCCCGCAGTAACGGTCGGCTTTGCGTATTGATTCATGGCTTAGCCCTGGACGAACGTTGCTGGCAGGGCGATGCAAACATTGGTGCGCAACTGGAGACGGATTTTGGCTATGCACCGGTTTACCTGCGTTACAACAGCGGGCTATCGGTCCATACCAATGCAGCCGCCTTGGCGATGTACCTGCACGAATGCTATGCCGACTTGCCAGCCTTACGTGACTTGTTGCTGCTGGGCCATAGCATGGGTGGTTTACTGGCTCGCAGCGCAAGCTACTTGGCGGCTGATGCCGGTATGGCGTGGTTGAAATCTCTACGCATGGTGATCTGCCTTGGTACGCCTCACCGCGGTGCACCGCTGGAGAGAATAGGCCGACTATTAACGGTGGCGATGCAACTAAGCCAAGTCAGCAGCCCCCTGGCCATACTAGCCGAACAACGTAGCCAGGGTGTGCAAGATTTGCGCAATGGCTTATTGGACCCGGATAGCGGTCAAACCCAACCATTACTGCCAGGAGTGCCTTATCGGTTTGTGGCGGCCAGCTTGCTACCCAGCCTGCAACACCCAACGGCGCAAATGCTGGGAGATGGCATGGTACCTTTGGCCAGCGCCAGCGACCCTGGTTTGGAGGGGGATATTGAGGTCGTGCAACTGGCGGGAATAGGCCATATGGGCTTACTCAAGCATCCCAAGGTTTATGCTGTATTGCATGCTTGGCTAGATGAGCCAGCAACGCCATAAGTCTGCCAGCTTCGGCTTAAGTGTGAGTATCGCTGCGGCCCTTATAGTGATTGACCCATCGAGGTACCGCACTGCCGGCATTCGGAAGAAAGGCGGTTACAATGCGGGCTTATTTCATTTCCCAATCTCTCTTCTGTGCCAAGCAGCCGCGAACTCTCTTTCCGCATCCTCCGCCACACATTGGTTTACAAGTGGCCCTTGGTCGCTTCCATAGTGTCATTGGCTGTGGTTGCCGCAACAGAAGCCAGCTTTAGCTGGCTGATTCAACCGCTGATTGACTTTAACTTCGGTAGCAAGACGGAAGGATTACCGTCGATTGGCAAGCTTCTGCCAATCGATATGACCCAACACTGGCCCCTGTGGGGAGTGCCGGTAGCGCTGCTGGCTGTCGCGTTTTTGCGCTTTATAGCTAACTATGTGAATGCCTACGCTTCTTCCTGGCTGGCTGCTCGGGTTCAGCACGATTTACGTAGTTTGATGTTTGCAAGACTGATGCGCTTGCCGGTTGCAACTTACGATCAGGAATCCGCTGGTGTACTTCTTTCCCGGGTAGTCAATGACGTTGGCGCCATCACCCAGGCTAATACCCAAGTGCTGACGGTGCTCTTTAAAGACAGCCTGACCGTCCTTTTTCTCCTGATCTCCTTGTTCCTAATAGACTGGCAGCTCACCCTGTTCTGCTTTGCCGTTATCCCAGGCATTGCCATCTGCGTGTCGCTTATGGGCAAACGTATGCGCCGACTCAGTTTGTTTGGCCAAAGTGCTATAGCTGAGCTGGTACGCATCCTCGACGAATCGCTAGGGGGCCAACGCATTGTCAAAGTATTCGGCGCCCAGCGTTATGAAGAAGAGCGTTTCGACCGTGCCGCCAAACATGTCCGGCACACGGTTGTGAAGCTGGAAACCACCTCCGCGCTGAATTCGGGTGTCGTGATGTTGATTGTGGCTATCGTACTGGCCGCCATCATTTACTTTGCTTCACTGCGCAGTCAGGCCGATGCGCTGACTGCGGGTGCTTTCATTGCATTCATCATGCTGATGATGCAGCTACAGCAACCAATCAAGAACCTGACCAAGGTAAACGAACAAATACAACGTGGCCTTGCCGCTGCCGAAACAGTATTCGGGCTGATTGACCGACCGGTCGAGCCTGACAACGGCAAGCACACAGTGGTCCGTGCCCGTGGTGAGATCCGTTTCGAACAAGTGCGCTTTCGCTATGGCCAGTCGGAACGCTGGGCGCTCGATGGCATAGACCTGACCATCGCCCCAGGTGAAGTAATCGCTCTGGTCGGTAGCTCGGGCGGTGGCAAAACTACGTTGGCGACACTGCTACCTCGCTTTTACGACCCCTTAGAGGGCAGGTTACAACTTGATGGCGTAGACCTACGTGACTACCAGTTACCGAGCCTACGCCAACAGATCGCCCTGGTAAGCCAGGATGTAATGCTGTTTAACGATAGCCTGGCAGCCAATATTGCCTATGGTTCGGGCGAAAGCATCGACATGGCCCGCGTGGAAGCTGCCGCCAAAGCCGCCTACGCCGCTGACTTTATCGAAGCAATGCCCAACAGTTACCAGACACAGATTGGTGAAAACGGTGTTCGTCTATCAGGTGGTCAACGTCAACGTTTAGCGATTGCCCGTGCGCTCTACAAGGACGCGCCTATCCTGATCTTGGACGAAGCAACCAGCGCGCTGGACAGCGAATCCGAACGGCAAGTGCAGGCAGCACTTGATGTTCTGATGAAGGGCAGAACCACCGTCATCATCGCCCATCGCCTTTCCACTATTGAAAATGCCGACCGAATTGTGGCAATGCAGAATGGAAAAATTGCGGAAATCGGCAATCACCGGGAACTACTTGCGCGTGGCGGGGTATATGCAAAGCTGTACTTTAACCAGCCCGAGCAGAGCCAAGCGTAAATCCGGGTACGCCTTAGTGCGTACTCTAAGTTCACCTTCGCCCTACTGCGGTGACAAGAGCGCAACATCGTCTCTCGTTTCTTTTTGCAGCCCACCGAAACCTTTCCGATCTTGGCACCTTCACGATTTTGCTATCCGGCCAGAATCATGAACAAAATTAATACCTAGGAATTCAGCATTGATGGATCAACCGCGAGTTGCATTTCTATTGCTTACCTACAACCAAGCCAGTTTGGTACGCGAATCCGCCCTAGCAGCCTTGGCGCAAGACTCGGAACCTTTGGATATTGTGTTTTCGGATGATGCATCGACCGACGATACCTTTGCTGTATTGCAAGCAGTCGCATCGGATTACAAGGGTCCACACCGACTTACGCTTAGACGAAATGAGCAGAATCTAGGCATTGGTGCGCATTGGAATGTCCTGATTGCCGCCAGTCAATGTGATTTGTTGATTGCCTCTGCAGGTGACGATATCTCCCTGCCAAAACGGGCCCGTCTCCTGATTGAAGCATGGGACAAAAGCGGCCAAAAAGCCGATCTGATCACCAGCCATTGCATTAGCATGCATTACGACGGGCAACTAGATGAACACATCCATACCGATAGGCTGGATGGCATGGTACCAACCGCATGGTTCAAACATCGCCCTCATATCGTTGGTGCAACGCACGCTTTTACCCGCCGCTTACATCAACATTTCGGCCCGTTTATTAAAGGCATGGTAAATGAAGACCAAGTTACCGTATTCCGCGCCCTTTGCCTCGGTGGTGCAATTACGTTGGCTGATGCATTGGTGCACTATCGCGAAGGGGGCATTTCCAGTAGGCCATTAGCCATGACAAAGGAGGCGCGTCGCCACTGGAAGCGTAAAAAACTCCGCTTGGAAATTGTCGAAGCCCAGCAAGTACTGCAAGATGCTCGCTTAACTAGCCATGAAGCACTGGCCCAGGATTTTTATCGCATACCCTTGCGTAAGAAGGCTTTCTTACTCGACCTAAATAGTCACGACAAACTCTTTTCTCTATTAAAAATAGCAACGCAACACACCGGCTTACCTTGGTATTGGCGATATCCAAAAGCAATCGCTGCAGCATTTAATCATTGCTAAAAGTTTATCTAGTTTCTTCCTGGCAAAATGGCTTGTAAATTGAACGAATCGCGTTATGATGGATTTGTCAAATTCTAGTCAAATACATCAGTAAGTACAGATTGTCTAACTTAATACAAATTAGTGACCCTATCTCCTTATGTTTAAAAAAATACTCGATATCCATTCTTTGAAAAATCGACTGCTATGTAAAATAATGCAGCGCGCATTGACTTGCAATAATGCCGAAAAGCGATTCTTTATAATTTTCTTTATATTTTCCAATCGAAGTTTATACATAACAACTCCCATTGTTTGGCTAGATGAGCTGACCTCCGTAATTAAAATACCATTGCTGGCAGTTACGGATGGTATGGCGTATAGCCCACAGTACCAAAACCACCAGCAACAAGCAACGCATGTGAAACTACCAGCTGTATATGCTTATGTATTTCAGCGAGCCTGTATAAACGCCAATACCTCTTCTGTGCTCACAAATACTAATCAACTTGTTGTAGAACGATCATTAGGCCCTCAGCCAGATAACTACATCTACGAATCTGGAAACTTGGTTAGCCACGATCAACATGCTGCAAGAGTTCGCATAGGGCGAATAGCATACCTTGAAGCCGGTATTTTTCTCTCAGGCAATGGATCATCAAACTATTATCATTGGCTTTTAGAGATACTTCCAAAAATTTCTTTTTTAAATGCACTACCAAAAGAGTACGGAAATTATCCTCTTTTAGTTAGTGAAGAAGCACTAAAGTTACCCAGCTTCAAGCAAAGCCTCACGTTATTCGCTGGAAAACACCCCATTATTTTACTGAATAAGCGAAACAATTATATTGTTGATAGGTTGGTATATATAAATTCTGCCAGTATGATCCCTTTCAATTTAGCAGCGGGCGCCATATTTTCGGCCAAGGACTTTCACATATCCCCCAATACATTAGAATTCATAAGAAGTACATGCTTGGCATACTTAGAAAGGGAAAATGGCTCCCTTTCAGCGTCAACCAGGGAAAGGATCTTCTTATGCCGAAAAGGCAGTCGTCGTAAATATAACCAGCATGAGGTTTATGCCGTGCTATCTCAATATGGGTTTAAGCAAGTATTTACTGAGGACCTTAGCTTTGAAGAGCAAATAAACCTCATGCAGAGTGCAGAATTCATTGCTGGCCCAACTGGTGCAGCATGGACTAATTTATTGTTCTGTAGAACAGGCAGCAAAGCACTTTGTTGGATGGCCGAAGAGTATGCGGATTTCTCCGCATTTTCTACACTGGCAAAGCTAGTAGGTGTAGATATGCGATACATTACTTTTCCCACTGGTGCGAAGTCAACACATGAACTCTCTTTTAAGGATTATATTTTAGATTTAAATAGCCTTAAGGTCGAATTAGAAAATCTTGGTCTAAATAATCCTCAGAATTAAAACCGTGTCGCTAGTGAGTTTGGATTTCCTATGTTTTGAGACGAAGCGATTAACAAAGCAGCCTGTATGATTACATTAGCACAGTTGCTGAGACAATTTACCGCCGAATAACTGAATATGAATTTATCTAGCGCATCCAAATGAACGTCAAACTCTTACCCCTTCAGAAACATGGTGACGACCGTGGTTCCCTGATTGCACTAGAAGAAGGCCAAAACGTGCCTTTCACCGTAAGGCGGGTTTACTACCTTTTTGAGACCAAAGAAGGTGTTCGCCGCGGTTTTCATGCGCATAAGAACCTCAAACAATTGGTCGTAGCTGTTCGCGGCAGTTGCCGGTTTCTGCTTGATGATGGCCATGAGCAAATTGAACTAGTGCTGGATAATCCCGCACAAGGGCTCCTGGTCGAAGCCATGGTTTGGCGTGAGATGTATGACTTTTCTGAAGACTGTGTACTGATGGTGTTGGCTGATTCGCTTTACGACGAGAGCGACTACATTCGGGATAAGGCACAATTTCTGGCGTTGACCCAACCAGAGAGCCGGTCGTGATCCATCCACTCAGCGATGTTCAAACACAAGCCATTGGAGAAGGCACACGTATTTGGCAATACGTCGTGATCCTCGCGGGTGCAACAATCGGTAGTGACACCAATATCTGCTCGCATTGTTTAATAGAGAATGATGTCACGGTGGGAAACCGCGTCACCGTTAAATCTGGCGTACAGCTTTGGGATGGCATAACGCTGGAAGATGATGTCTTTGTTGGGCCAAATGCCACCTTTAGCAATGATCCCTTTCCCCGCTCTCGCCAATATCCAGAAAGCTTTCCGCGTACCTTGGTGCAGCGCGGCGCCTCAATCGGTGCAAATGCAACCATCCTGCCGGGCATTATCATTGGCGAAGGTGCCATGGTCGGTGCCGGTAGTGTGGTAACACGTGATGTACCACCCTATACAGTCGTTGTTGGTAACCCTGCTCGCGTCATCCGTACTTTAAATCCATAGTTTCTCAAATCTCCATGCCCATTCCATTCCTCGATCTTAAATCCATCAATCAACGCCAGTCCGATGCATTAAAAGCTGCCTTTGCCCGGGTGCTCGATTCGGGCTGGTACATCATGGGGGCGGAATTAAAGCAATTTGAAGAAGATTTCGCTGCTTACTGCGGCAGCCAACAAGCTATCGGCGTCAGTAATGGCTTGGATGCACTCCATCTGATCTTGCGGGCCTATGGCATTGGCGCAGGCGATGAAGTGATTGTCCCGTCTAACACCTATATCGCCACTTGGTTGGCCGTGACCTATGCGGGTGCGACACCTGTGCCTGTAGAGCCGGTTGAGGCTACCTACAATATTGACCCCTCCTTGATTGAAGCGGCCATTACACCGCGCACCAAAGCAATCATGGCGGTACATCTGTACGGGCAACCAGCAGACATGGACCCTATCAAGTCCATCGCAGCCAAGCATGGTTTGAAAGTGATCGAGGACGCAGCGCAGGCGCATGGGGCTTATTACAAAGGCCAGCGGGTTGGCAAACTGGGTGATGCCGCAGGCTTTAGCTTCTATCCCGGCAAGAACCTGGGCGCGTTGGGCGATGCGGGTGCAGTAACCACCCATGATGCAGTACTGGCTGAACAGGTCCGTGTATTGCTCAATTACGGCTCGCGCACCAAGTATGTGAACGAGGTGAAGGGTTTCAATTGCCGTCTGGATGAACTGCAAGCTGCTCTGCTGGGGGTCAAGCTGCCCTTCATGGATGCTGACAACGCCAGACGCCGTGATATTGCCAGCCAGTACATGGCCGGGTTGGCTGGCCTGCCAATTGTGTTGCCCGTCGTTCCTGCTGATATGGAGCCCGTATGGCACTTGTTTGTGATTCGCCATCCGAACCGCGATCGCCTGCAGGCTAAGTTGACCGAGCTTGGCATTGGTACCGTCATTCATTACCCTACACCGCCGCACCTGCAACCCGCTTATGCCGAGTTGAACATTGCCGCCGGCAGCCTCCCCATTGCCGAACGTATCCATGCGGAAGTGTTGAGTCTGCCTATCGGCCCGACGATCAGTGATGCTGATGTGCAAACGGTTATTGCTGCGGTAAAACAAGCATTGAAATAGCCACTGCTGTAACGTAGCGACATGACTCACGACCCTCATTCCATCGGCATTGTCAGTGCTCAATGTGCTGTTTTCGACGAGCCCTTCCCTCTGCAAGGGGGGGCTGTATTGCCAGGCTTTCAGTTGATGTACGAGACCTATGGCTCGCTCAATGCCAATAGGTCGAATGCCATCCTGATTTGCCATGCGCTATCGGGTAATCACCACGTGGCGGGCCGCTATGCCGAGGACGACAAATACCCCGGCTGGTGGGACACCATGGTGGGGCCAGGTAAACCGATTGATACCAACCGCTTCTTTGTGGTGGGGCTGAATAATCTGGGTGGCTGTCATGGCTCCACCGGGCCGATCAGCATTAACCCAGTCACCAGCAAACCTTGGGGGGCGGCGTTTCCGGTCGTCGTGGTCAATGACTGGGTGCAATCACAGGCAAAGCTTGCCGACCGCCTGGGCATTGAGAAGTGGGCTGCCGTGATTGGCGGCAGTCTTGGCGGTATGCAGGCTTTGCGTTGGACGGTTACCTTTCCGCATCGTATCCGGCATTGCCTCACCATCGCCTCCGCACCCAAGCTGACGGCGCAGAATATCGCCTTCAACGATGTCGCCCGCAATGCCATCCTCACCGACCCGGAATTCCATGGTGGCGACTATTACCAGCATGGGGCAATACCTAGGCGCGGATTGCGGCTGGCGCGGATGTTGGGACATATCACCTACTTATCGGATGAAGGCATGGGCGGCAAGTTTGGTCGCCAACTGAAGGGAGAGGGCGGATATCAATTCAACTATGAGACCGAATTCGAAATTGAGAGTTATCTGCGCTACCAAGGGGATCGCTTTGCGGATGTTTTCGATGCCAATACGTATCTGCTGATGACCAAGGCGCTCGATTACTTCGACCCGGCACGTCACTTTGGTGGGAGCCTGCCCGCAGCGCTGGCCACTACTGATGCCAAGTTTCTTGTTGTCAGCTTCACCTCAGACTGGCGCTTTTCACCCGAACGTTCGCGCGAAACCGTCAAAGCCCTGCTTGATGCCAAGAAATCCGTCAGTTACGCAGAGATTGAATCAGTACACGGCCATGATGCTTTCCTGATGACGGACGAGCCATATATGCAATTGATGCATGCCTATCTGAATCGTGTCGCTGATGAGGTCCAGGCATGAGCATCCCCAACGAACTGCGGCCTGACTTGGCGCGCATCGCCAGCTGGATTGCACCGGGTACACGGGTGCTCGATCTAGGTTGTGGGGATGGCGAATTGCTGGCTCACCTGCATGAACATAAACAGGTCAGCGGTTATGGTGTCGAAATTGACATGGCAGGTGTCATTGGCTGCGTAGCGCGCGGCGTCAATGTGATCCAACGTGACCTTGAGTCCGGGTTGGCGGGCTTTGAAGCCAATAGCTTTGACTATGTCGTGCTGTCGCTCACCATCCAGTCGATGAGGCACGTGAAAGCCATCATCGACGAAATGCTGCGCGTCGGTCGCACCGGCATTGTCACCTTTCCCAACTTCGGTTATTGGGAAAACCGTTACCAACTGGCCCTGGGCCGCATGCCGGTATCAGAAACCATTCCCTACCAGTGGTACAACACCCCCAATATCCATCTCTGCACCCTGAACGATTTCGATGCGCTGCTGTCCTCCCATGGAGCCCGCATCACCAGCCAGATGGTGATGCACCAAGGACAGCGGATCACCTTCCTGCCCAATCTGCTGGGCAGCTTGGCATTGGTCCGTTTCGAACATCAATAGCATGCTGTTTGTTTCTTGGAATCAACGGTCTTGCGCCTGACAGACTTAAACAAATACCTCATTTCATGACTGACTTTGCCTATCGGCTACCTGCCATTATTGATACGCTGGCCGAACATGGCTGGGTAGTGGTCGATGATTTTCTTTCATCAGCAGAAGTAGCGGCCCTTCGTAGCGAAGGCGAACGACGCCACACTGCAGGTGAATTTCATCGCGCCGGCGTAGGCCGCGCCAACGAACAGCATGTGCGCGACGATATCCGTACCGATGACGTACGCTGGCTCGACCCGCTTGATCGCCTGCCAGCCGAACTCCCCTACTGGACATGCATTGCAGCATTACAAGCAGCGTTGAATCGTGAGCTGTATCTGGGCTTACGCGATGGTGAATTCCACTATGCCCACTACCCTGCTGGCGGCTTTTATCAACGCCATCGCGACCGCTTTCGCGACAACACGGCTCGGGTGATTTCCTGCGTGTTCTATTTGAATGAGAACTGGCAGGACAGCGAGGGGGGGCATTTGCGCCTATGGCTGGATGCAGAAGGCCAAGGGGAATACCGCGATGTCGCCCCCCAAGCAGGGCGCTTGGTGTTGTTCACTTCAGAACGCTTTTGGCATGCCGTCCAGCCCGCATCACGTCCCCGATGGTCGATAACAGGCTGGCTACGTCGCGCCGAAATTTGAACGAAAAGGACGCCGAAGCGTCCATTTTCCTGGCTTGTGTTCAAAGCCTGCCTATGCGCGGGGCAAAGCAGTCTGGCCTCACCACGCGCTACCTGGCTTGAACAATTTCTTGAAAACAATCGGCGCTAGTGTCCCTTGGGTTGCATCAACTTATCGGTAAAAGCCATGACGACAGCCGATACGAGGAAGGTGCAATGAATCAGCACCTGCCACATAACGCTGCTGTGGTAGTCGCCAGGATGAGGGGTATTTGGATCACTCAGGCCAATAAAGGTTTTGAGTAAGTGGATCGAGGAAATACTAATCAGCGCAAGTGCCAACTTGGTTTTGAGTACCCCTGCATTCACATGTGACAGCCATTCAGGCCGGTCTTCATGCTTCTCCAGGGAATCGATCTTGGAAACGAAGGTCTCATAACCACCAATCACCACCATGATCAGCAGGTTGGCAATCATCACCACATCAATCAAGCCCAGCACAATCAGCATGATCTCGGTTTCGCCCATGTTGTTGGCGGCACCAACCAAATGCACCAATTCACGCATGAATTTGAACACGTAGACGGCCTGCGCCACGATCAAACCGAGGTACAACGGTGCTTGCAGCCAACGGCTCGCGAAAATAAAGGACTCCATGCGGGAGACGAAGGGTTTCATGGTGCTCCTTGGACAATGCATTACGTAGGAAACACGCAAGTATCCACATACAGCCCCGTAGCGCAAGTTAGGCAGTACGGTGATAACCCATATCAAATGTCGGAAGTAATAGACGCCGGCATATCCACGTAGTCCTGCTACACGCGCACTGCAATCCGGGTATAACCAAGCAGCAATGATATGACGCCCCCTTCCTCCTTTCGCACACAGTGGTTTCTAGTACTGTCATGCCTGCTGTTAGTAAGCATAGGTATGGGCACCCGTCTTTACCTGGATAAACAAGCTGCCGAAGCCGAATCCGCTGCACGCTTGCAAAATCAAGCAAGGGTAATCGCCCAAAACCTGGATGCCCAACTACACACGACCGATAACCTGCTAAGAGACCTGACGACGGAGCTATCCCGCGTTCATGGCGTAGCGAATTGGTCGCAAGTGAACGTATACCTGCGTGCTTTGGCACATGCACAGCCAGGCCTACGCCACATTTCAGTGCTTGATCGGGAAGGTGTAGTGCGGGCAAGCAGCAATGCACAACTCATGGGCAAGAATTTCGCCGACTATGATTACTTTTCTGTACCACTGCGCCAATCAAATCCTCGGCTGCTATATGTTTCACCCCCCTTCCGTACCAATAGCGACAACAGCTATGCCCTCAGCCTGTCGCGAATCGTATTAGGGGAGCGTGGCCAATTCGACGGCATAGTGATGACGACCCTGGATCGCAATTACTTCAAAACCCTGATGTCGTCTGTACTGTTTGCCCCAAATATGTGGAGCGCCATCGCGCATGGGGACGGCCTACTCTTTTTGGTAATGCCAAATAAAGAAAGTCAGTTGGGGCAGAATCTTTCCGCACAGGCCAGCTTCTTCAGCAGCCATCGCGACAGCCGACAGCAAGAGTCGCTGATGGTTGACCGTAAAGCCGGCGAACAGCGGCAGGTCGCCCAATACACGGTTTCCCCGCCTGATCTACAAATGAACAAGCCGCTTGTTGTAGCGGTCAGCCAATTGCAATCAGCCACCCTGGCACCTTGGTACAACAGCTTTCGCTCTCAAGTCCTGCTGTATTTACTACTCGCATTCTTGATGTTGGTGGGCTTCGCATTACTTCAGAGTCGACGTCGCCAGTTTTCCCATCTCAAGGCAAACCATCGCCGGATCCTAGACATTGCCAACGAGGGCGTCATCAGTTTCGATGCCGAGGGCCGGATTACTTATATGAATGCCGCAGCGGCAAAGCTGACTGGTTGGAATCAAAAGAGTATTGAAGTGGAAAACCTCTTTGCCCGACTAGACCAAGCCGGGCAACCAGAACTTGCCCAACTGCTTTCCCCTCCCACCTACAAGGGGGAAATTCGCGAACTATCCGATACCTGGCTACCAGTCGCAACAGGCGAGCGCCTATCCGTCAGCCTTAGCTGTACAGCGAATCGGGAAGCTGCGCATACCTACAGCTGGGTCATGGTATTTCGCGATATTGGCGCTCAAAAACAAGCCGCCCAGATTTTGCGAGAAAGCGAAGCACGACTGAAGCTAGCCACTGAAGCTGCGGGCGTGGCGGTGTGGGAATACGATCTTGTCACAGGTGAGACGAAATGGGATGAAAGTGTGTCTCGGCTATACGGTTTACCTCTAGACCCTATCTACTGTACCTATGCCAGCTGGCAAAAATTAGTCGAACCCGAAGATATTGCCGCTGTTGAGGCGACCTTACAGGCCGCTATTGCTGAGCGACAGCCTTTTCACGCCACCTTTCGGGTGGGACGGTATAGCGACGGGCAGCAGCTCATCATTCAAGCTCACGGACAGTTGATCTTGAATGAGCAAGGACAACCTGTACTAATGGTGGGCACCAATGAAGATATTACCGAAGAACGTGAAGCCGCTAACCAGCTGCGTGACGCGGAGGAGCGCTTTCGATCCTCTTTCGATGGTGCCTCAATTGGCATGGCATTGGTCAACAGGGAAGGACAATTCATTCAAACTAACCAGGCCTTACTCGATATTGTTGATTACAGCGAGGAAGAACTACGCCACCTTACCTTTCAGGCAATTACCCACCCGGACGATTTGCCTACTAACCAGGCCCTATTACTAGATCTCATACAGGGCAAGTGCAGTAACTATCATCTGGAAACCCGTTACCGCTGTAAAAGTGGCGAGACTGTTTGGATACAACAATCCGCATCGGTTGTGCGCGATTACACCGGCAAACTGCTCTACTTCGTAGTTCAAATTCAAGATATCAACATGCAAAAGCTGGCTATGGAACAAGTCCGCCGTGAACGGGACCTGTTTGCAGATGGCCCGGTTCTCGTACGTATCTGGCAACCTGCTGAGGGTTGGCCCATCGAGTATGTTTCGCGCAATTCGGAAACCGTTTTAGGCTATGCCGCCGATGAAATCACTGGAAGTGATTTTGGCTTCGCTACGTTGCTACACCCGGAAGAGGCTGTACGGGTTCAGGCAGCCATTACCCAATTTGTTGCCGGCGACCAGCACCATATCGAACTCAGTTACCGTTTGCTTTGCAAAGACGGGACCTACCGATGGTTTTATGATTTCAATACAGTAGACCGCGACACCTCGGGCCAATTATTGGCTTTGCGCGGCTATATGCTTGATCAAACCAGCATCAAAGACATTGAACAAGCCTTGGCGGCAGAACGTGAGCGGTTAAGTGCTATTTTGTCAGGCACCAGCGCAGGCACCTGGGAATGGCATGTGCCTACTGGTGAAGTTGTCATCAATAAGTACTGGGCCGAAATGCTCGGTTACGAAATACATGAATTGGCCCCGGTCAATATAGATACATGTCAGGCACTAGTTCACCCCGACGATCTGATATTGGCTCAGGAGCAGCTAGACCTGTATTTCAACGGTATCCAACCCGATTACGAATGTGAAATACGAATGCGCCATAAGAATGGCGCATGGGTATGGATATTGGCCCGCGGTAAAGTCAACCGCTGGACAGACATTGCCCAACCGTTATTGATGTCAGGCACGCATAAAGACATTACGAAACGTAAACAAGCCGAAGAGGACTTACGCAGCACCAGCGGACTCTTGCGTAGCGTGCTTGATTCCGCCACCGAAGTCTCGATCATCGCAACTAACCCTGAGGGGCTGATTACGATTTTTAATCGCGGAGCTGAGCGAATGCTAGGCTATTGCGCGGATGAAATGATTGGTGTTCGGACACCCCTTTGCTTGCATTTGCCCGAAGAAATAGCCAAACGTAGATTGCAACTAGAGACCGAGTTAGGCACACGTATCTCTGAATTTGCAACCATCACCGGTAAGGCCGACCGTGATGGTGTTGAACAGTTGGATTGGACTTATGTGCGCAAAGACGGCAGTCGGCTCACCATGACGTTGATTGTGACCGCCATACGCTCATTCAATAATGATTTGCTGGGTTATCTGGGCATTGGCCGTGACGTGACCCAGGCACGGGAATATGAAAGCACCCTCAAGGAAGCCAAGCAGCAAGCAGAGCTAGCCAGCACGACTAAAAGCCAGTTTTTGGCGAATATGAGTCATGAGATCCGTACGCCCATGAATGCCATTCTCGGCATGGTGCAGGTATTGCAACGGACTGAGCTAACGGTGCGGCAGCAAGATTATGCAGGGAAGGCGCTATCGGCTGCACAGTCGCTGCTGGGCATCCTTAATGACATCCTCGACTTCTCAAAAGTGGAAGCCAGCAAGATGCTGCTGGAGACCCAGCCTTTCCGCCCCGACAAACTCATGCGCGATCTGTCCGTAATCCTTTCAGCGGGGGCCAGTAGCAATGATGTGGAGATGCTGTTCTCCATCGACCCAAAACTACCACCCGTACTGATGGGCGATGCATTGCGATTGAAACAGGTGCTGATCAACCTTGCCGGCAATGCCGTTAAATTCACACAGCATGGCGAGGTCCTGGTCGCGCTGGACTGCTTGTCCTTGCACGAGAATCAAGCCGAGATACTGTTTACCATCAAAGATTCAGGCATCGGCATCGCGGCCGATGCCTTACAGCATATTTTCGAAGTGTTCACACAAGCAGAAGCCTCCACTACACGGCGCTTTGGCGGAACTGGGCTGGGTTTGGCAATCAGTCAGCGCTTGGTCAAGCTCATGGGGGGCAAGCTGGCCGTGGAGAGTACGCCGGGGGTAGGTAGCCGTTTCTACTTCACCCTTAAGTTGACAGTGGGTAAAACCATCAGCGAAACCCTGCTGCCTGCCACCCACAGCTTCCCCCTCAATGAATCTGGAATGCGCACCCTGATCGTGGATGACAACCCTATCGCCCGCGAGGTGCTGTCGGATATGGTCCATGCATTGGGGTGGCAAGCAGACACGGCTGCCAGCGGCAGAGAGGCATTGGCGCTACTGCAGCAGAGCGACACCGGCAGGTTTCCCTACGATGTCGTCTTCATGGACTGGAAGATGCCGGATATGGATGGCTGGGAAACAACACGTCATATCCGCTTGCTGCAAAACGGCGTACACACGCCCACCGTCATCCTGGTCAGCGCACATGATCGTGAAATATTGGCCGACAAGATACAACACCATCCAAACACACTGGATGGCTTCCTGACCAAGCCAGTCACCGCTTCCATGTTGTTGGATGCCGTGGTCAATGCCACTGCAGGCCAAGTTCATTTACAACCATCCGGCAACCAATCCGTACTGAATCGCCTTCAGGGGCTGCGCCTTTTGGTCGTAGAAGACAACTTGCTGAACCAGCAGGTAGCCCAGGAATTACTGTCCGCGGAAGGCGCCTATGTTGAAGTTGCCAGTGGCGGTGTGGCGGGTGTAGCACGCGCTACCAACGCCGTGCCGCCATTCGATGCTGTATTGATGGATATCCAGATGCCTGATATAGACGGCTATACCGCCACGCGCGAGATTCGCCGCCATCCAGCTATGGCATGGCTATCCATTATCGCCATGACTGCCAATGCCATGGCATCGGACAAAGCAACCTGTCTTGCCGCAGGAATGAATGATCATATCGGCAAGCCCATCCACCTTGACTCACTCGTCAGCACCCTGCTCCACCATTGCGGCCGTACAAAATCAACCGCCGATTCGGCGGGCATTGCCATACAAAACAACGCCTCTATCAATACCCTCATCGCCGAGCTTGATATAGAACTGGACATTGCGCTGCAAAGATTAAGCGGCAACCAGGAGCTATTTGCCCGCATGATCCATTCCTTCAGTCAGGATGCCGCGGCGATGGTCAACGAACTGCAGGCGCATCTTCAGCAAGCCACCCTGGTTGAAGCCAGCCGGCTTCTGCATACCCTCAAAGGTCTGGCGGGTACGGTAGGGGCCAAAGGGTTGGCAATCTATATTGCTCAGGCCGAGCAACAGCTACGTCACCCTCGCGATGCTGCTGCAAATGCAGAGATGATCGCCACCCTGACGGACATGATCGAGAATAACAGCCGTGTCCTGACACAGATTGCCGAGGAATTGGCACCACAGTTGCCACTCCCCCCGAGCGCTGCCAATCAAGACCTGGACAAGGCCGCCTTTGAAGCATCCCTCTCCGAACTTGAATCTTTCCTGAAGGATGGCAACATGCGCGCTACCGACATTTTTTGCGAACTACAGCAGGCGTTTGGTCCCATATTGACCGAGCATCTGCAGCCACTCGACGAGGCCATGTATCGTCTGGATTTCAAGTTGGCATTGGAAAAATGTTGCAATCTACGCTCAGTAATCGCATGAGACATGCCTCCGGCCAGGTAGACCTTCTGCTGGGCACATCGGACAACCGGCCTTGTCTCTTATTGGTGGATGATCAAGCCATCAATATCCAAACGATGTACCAAATCTTCCATAACGACCACGAAGTATTCATGGCCACCAGCGGCGCACAAGCACTGGAATTTTGCCAAAATAAGCAACCGGATTTGATTTTGCTGGATGTGGTCATGCCCGATATGGACGGCTACGAAGTCTGCCGCCAACTCAAAAACGACCCGCTGACTCAAGCTATACCAGTGATCTTTGTTACTGCTCAAGACAACCCAATTGATGAAGAACGAGGACTTGATATCGGTGCCGTCGACTTCATTAGTAAACCCGTCAACCCCAAAGTGGTAAGGGCTCGCGTGAGGACCCACCTTACGTTGAAGCGACAATCCGATCTGCTTCGCTCACTGGCCTTTGTCGACGGCCTGACAGGTGTGGCCAATCGGCGTAATTTTGACGAAACACTCAAATCCGAATGGCGTCGTTGCCTACGTTCCAATCAAACACTGTCTTTAATCATTCTCGATATCGATTTCTTCAAGCGCTACAACGACCACTATGGTCACCAAGCCGGCGACCTTTGCCTTTGTGCTGTCGCAACCACACTACGTAAGTGCGCCAATCGGTCACATGACCTCGTTGCACGGTATGGTGGAGAAGAGTTTGTCTGCATACTCCCCGAAACCCCGCTGTCCGGCGCCGAAACCATGGCACAGGAAATGGAATTGGCTGTCCGCCAGCTGGGTATCGTGCATGCCCAATCAGATATCGCCGATGTCGTCACCATCAGCCTAGGCGTCGCCGCCGCTTTCCACCCACAAAGCGAAGGCCCTGAAAAACTGATCTCTACCGCCGACGGCCTGCTATACGCCGCCAAACAAGCTGGGCGGGGGCAATACAAGGTTGGCCATGTTGCTTAAGCTATTCAACGTCTTGATACACCCCTCATAACAAGGTTCATTCGCCGCGCGAAAATACAAGCCGACATAGAACACACCGGCTGGGTATGTAGCCAGCTGCACCTAAGTTGCCAATGCAGGATTACAACGTCGGGCTATTCGAAGTGGCCATTTCCCATTCTTCCGCCAGCCCCACCAGCTGATCGACCACGCCAAAAATGGCGACTCCCTTAGACGTCAGCGAATAAGTCACTTGCGGTGGGATCGTCGCCACAACATCACGGTGAAGCAACGCCCCAGCCTCAAGTTCGCGTAATCGTTCCGTCAATGTCTTGGTCGATATCGGGTCCAGCCGACGCTTGAGCTCGCCAAAACGTTGCGCGCCCTCATGCCCCAGCACCCAAATAATGTGTGCAGACCACTTGGCAAACAGCAGATGCATTACCCCATCGACAGGGCAATGGGGCTGCTCTTTCCGGATTTCTTTCAGGGCAGTTACCAAAAGGAACCTACTTTATTTAGGAAAGTAATGGCCGCATTATTACGCCTTGTAAGGTAAACCTGCCATCATTTCAAAGGAAAAATCATGAAACGTATCCATCTACAAGGCGTTGGCAGCACAATATGGTTTCGAATCGCCAAACCACGTAGAACGACCCGATCATTATTGTTGTTGCTTGCTATGGTGCTTGCCGGTGGCACTTATGCGTCGGAAGCCCCTGCGACTGTGGAAGATGTACACCGCCTCTTCGCACAATATTTGGCAACGGGGAATAAGGTTGGCATAGGTAGTCTGTTTGAACCCGATGCCGTATTTATCGCTGCGGATGGCACAACGATCAAAGGGCGGGACAATGTAATAAACGCCCTATCTACCTATATGGGCATCTCCGCCCCCATAAAAACGCTGTCACGCAGCATCCACATCAATGGCGAGTTGGCGATGACCCGCAGCCATTGGAAGTTGGGGGAACAAGAAGGCGTAGCCTTGGAAACACTTCGCTACGATAAGCGGGCTGGATGGCGGTATGTGATTGATAACCCACACGGCAGGTAATGGATCATGTCAATGACCCAAAAAACCCGCGTCAGTTATCATTAACGCGGGCCTCGTGGGCTTCCTAAGAACCGGTCTAACGTCTGCTGTACGTCAACAATACGGCGTTGAAAACAGCCTCGGAATGCTCATCTACCACGCGTAAATTCCGCTTTCTCGGCTGTTTTCGCCTTGCCTTGCCCTAGGTCTCAAGACTTTGAACAGATTCTAAGGCCCGCTGAAACAGTTCTCAGCTTACAGCGAGTAGTACATGTCGAACTCAACCGGATGAGTCGTCATTCGAATCCTGTTGACGTCGTTCATCTTCAATTCGATGTAAGCATCAATCCACTCATTGGTGAACACACCGCCGCGGGTCAGGAACTCACGGTCCTTGTCCAGTGAATCCAGGGCTTCATCCAACGAAGCGCACACGGTTGGGATCAGCTTGTCTTCTTCCGGCGGCAGGTCGTACAGATTCTTGTCGGCAGGGTCACCAGGATGAATCTTGTTCTGTACGCCGTCCAGACCCGCCATCAACAAGGCCGAGAAGGCCAAGTACGGATTGGCTAGTGGATCGGGAAAGCGAGCTTCGATACGACGGCCCTTATCCGACTGCACGTGCGGAATACGGATCGAAGCCGAGCGGTTACGAGCCGAGTAAGCCAGCTTGACCGGTGCTTCGTAATGCGGAACCAGACGCTTGTAGGAGTTGGTGCCCGGATTGGTGATCGCATTCAGCGCCTTGGCATGCTTGATGATGCCGCCGATGTAGTAGATGGCGAATTCTGAAAGACCGGCATAGCCGTTACCGGCAAACAGGTTCTTGCCATCCTTCCAAACTGACTGGTGCACGTGCATGCCTGAACCATTGTCGCCAACAATCGGCTTTGGCATGAAAGTGGCAGTCTTGCCGTACTGGTGGGCAACGTTGTGCACCACGTACTTCAAAATCTGGGTCCAGTCAGCGCGCTGGGTCAGGGTGCTGAATTTGGTGCCGATTTCGTTTTGGCCTGCATTGGCGACTTCGTGGTGAAACACTTCAACTGGCACACCCAACTCTTCCAGCACCACAACCATGGCGGCACGGATGTCCTGGTGGCTATCGACCGGGGGAACAGGGAAGTAACCGCCCTTAACGCGAGGACGATGCCCCGTGTTGCCGCCTTCGGTGGCGCTATTCGAAGCCCAAGCGCCTTCGTCCGAACTGATCTTCAGGAAGCAGCCGGTCATGTCAACGTTCCATTGCACGCCGTCGAAGATAAAGAATTCAGGTTCCGGCCCGAAGTAAGCCGTGTCGCCCAGACCCGATGCCTTCAGATAAGCCTCAGCACGCTTGGCGATAGAACGTGGATCGCGGTCATAACCCTTGCCGGTATCGGGCTCAATGACATCACAAGTCATGAACAGGGTAGGCTCATCAAAGAATGGGTCGATATTGGCTGTTGCCGGGTCCGGCATCAGCAACATATCGGAGGCCTGAATACCCTTCCAGCCGGTGATCGAAGAACCATCAAACGCGTGGCCATTGCTGAACCATTCTTCGTCAACGACATGGGATGGCACAGTAACGTGCTGTTCCTTACCGATAGTGTCGGTGAAACGCAGATCGACAAATCGGATGTCGTTTTCTTTAATTTGCTTCAGAACGTCGGCGACCGCCATGCTCATAACTCCTGTGGATAACCTGGGTGACCGGCCATCAGTTAAGGCCGGCGGGGAATCAAATTGTAGAGAGTCGTCGCGCACTTTGCAGTCGCTCGGTGCACGCTCGGCCCAAGTGGAGCAGGAAGTATGCCACTACGCGCAGCCCAAGTAAGTACGCCATGCAAAGGCTCATCGCAATAAGCGCAAGCCCCATTAAAGTGCAAAAATAGAAGCAGCGCTTCTTTTTGGTGCATCGATGAAGCGATGGATGTTATTTGCCATAATCCCTGTATTGCAACCCACGCTACAAAGAGGATCCCTATGAGCCAACAAAACGAAATCCTACAGCGCGCCCATGATCGCGCTGAACAGATGAGCCTGCCTTATTCGGGCGCACTTACCCCAGACGAAGCGCACGCCTTGATAGCGACGATGCCGAATGCGCGCTTGGTGGATGTCCGTACCCATGCAGAGTGGCAATTTGTAGGCACGCCGGAAAAAGCCATCAAGGTTGAATGGAAAAGCTGGCCCGGCATGACGCCCAATCCCAATTTCCTTGAGCAACTCAAACATCAGGTTGATGCCGAGCATGCCTTGTTTTTTCTATGCCGTACGGGCGCACGCTCGCACGAAGCGGCAGTCATGGCGGCAGCCCATGGTTTTAGTGAGTGTTACAACATACTGGAAGGCTTTGAAGGCGAGCCCAACGAAGCCGGTCAACGCGGCCAAACCAACGGCTGGAAAGGCCGTGGCCTGCCCTGGTCCCAAAGCTAAGCATGCGAGTCCTTTTTGTGCTGATCGCCGCAGGGGCGGCGATTGGCTGGTGGCAACGCGATGCCATTGATGCCATGTTGAATCCGCCGAAACCCCCAGCGCCGGTATATCGTTGGACAGATGCCAAAGGCCAACTGCATTACAGCGATACCCCCACCAAACAAGCGATCGAGGTCCAACTTAAGCCATTAAACACAGTCAAAGGCATGAGCCCCGCTGAGATTGCAGCCGCCAATAAGCCAAGGTCCGCAGCTACCCCGCCTGCTCAAAACCAGCCTCCTGATTGTGATGCAGAGGACGCTGCCACACAAGCACGCTGCATCGCCGCCCACACCGTCCCACGCAATTTAGCACTGGAACGCATGGAAAAAGCCGCCCAAAAGCTGATTAACTAGGCATTGCGCTACGCGGCCTTCTCCATCAACACGCTGTCACTTGAATATTTGACCTGTCACCATGACCGACCGTTACGCCGTCATCGGCAATCCGATTAAGCACAGCAAGTCTCCCCTCATCCATGCGGCATTTGCGGCACAAACAAAACAGAAACTGATCTACGAACGGCTGGAAGCACCGCTCGACAGTTTTATCGAGCGCGCTGCTGAATTCCTGGCAATGGGCGGTAGTGGCTGCAACGTCACGGTGCCATTCAAGGAAGAAGCTTTCCGGTTTGCCAATATCCTGACTGAACGCGCCGAACTGGCAGGGGCAGTGAATACGCTTTGGTTAGATGATGAAGGCGTGGTTGGCGACAATACGGATGGGGCTGGCTTGGTACGAGACCTACAGCGCCACCTTAAATTAGTAGGGTTGCGCATACTGCTTTTAGGCGCTGGCGGCGCGGCACGTGGTGTGCTTGGGCCACTGTTGGCGGAAAGGCCCGCTCAATTGGTGATTGCCAATCGCTCGCCTGATAAGGCTATTGCGCTGGCTACACAGTTCATCCAATTGGGCCCCATCACCGCTTGCAGCCTTGCCGAGCTACCTAACCAACCGTTCGACCTAATCATCAACGCAACCTCTGCGAGCCTTGCCGGCGAGGCGCTTCCTTTACCCACCTCAATTTGCCAAACAGACGGGTTGGCTTACGACATGATGTACGGGAAGGCAGAAACCCCGTTTTTGCAACAGGCTAAGGCTGCGGGCGTTGTACGCCGTTTGGATGGCTTGGGCATGCTGGTGGAACAAGCAGCCGAAGCCTTCTTCCTGTGGCGTGGCATCCGGCCCGAAACCGAAACCGTGCTGGTAAAGCTTCGCGCCGGGTTATAGCCCGTAGCAGATACCGGCAACCGCCCTGGCGCACTTACCAAGCATGTACGAAGTACCTGCGCTTGGCTGATCAAGGCGAGGCCGTGCTTTCCAGCAGCATGGCCTCCAACTGATTCATTCGGGCACGCTCCATTGGCTCAGTCGCACCTCTGGCGCCTTGGCGCTCATCCTGCTCCGAACGGACACTTACCCGCACCAAGCTGCCATCCTCATAAAAAGCCAAGGTAGTATGGCCTGATGGTGGCGACTCGATCCGATAGTCGATGCCTAGATTGAGGCAGCGGATCTCCACCGCCTTGGCGTCGTCTGAGTAAATCACCAGGTTGATGTCAGAATGCGGGCCGGCAAGGCCCGACAGTACAGAGCCCACCAAATAAGGCCTGAACTCGGCGAACAAACGCATTGCGCTAAGCGCTTTTTGGCGTAGTTCAACCAACACATGGCTATGGTTTGGCGAGAAGATGTTGCGGTATTGACGCAGTGCGGTTTCTATTTCGCCATTGCCGGGGAGATTTTTGCCCTCCGGCAAACCCAGGCGGCGAGCCGCCTTGCGCTTGGCCGTTCCGAAGTCATCTATATGCTCCTCGGCCATCAGCTTGGCTGCCAGATGAATGATCTGTTCTCGTACCCCACGAGGGGATCGGTCCCGAGTATGCATGCTGTCTCCTTGAATAGGGGTAGCGCAGGGATCGTGCAGCAAGTATAGGCTGGCAATACTTAGCGTACCGCATAGTCGCGCTAATTTCCTGCCCTTGTAACAGCACATGACCTGATTGCCCAATCCGCTTGGCGCACGCCCGTTACACTCTGCCTATCCGCCCTTTACATCGACACAGACCTTTGACCTTACTAGCCCCTCAACTCGCCGACTTGTACTGGCTGCTTTGCTCGCCACCGCTATTGGCTGATGAAGCGTTACCGCCTGGCGTAAGGCAGGGTGATGCCCAGTTAGGTGAGTCGTGGTGGCAACAGCTGAGTCATGCCAATCTCACTACTAACCTGCCACCAACACAGCATGGCTTTCGGCTTGGCCGGCATGCCGAAATGCTCCTGCAAACTGCCTTGGCCAGTCTACCCGGCTATCAGCTGTTGGCAAGCCAATTGCCTGTACGCGAGGGAGGCATCAGCCTGGGGGAAATCGACTATCTTCTGCGCCCACCACACGGGCCGCTGCTACATATAGAGCTGGCCGTAAAATTCTTCATTGCGCTGCCAACCGCACAGGGGCTGTGTTACGTAGGCCCCGGTTTACGCGATGCATTAACCCTGAAACTGGTCCGATTGTTCCAGCACCAGTTACAGCTGGCCGGTAGTCAGGCGGGCCAAACAGCGCTGGGCAGCAGCGCACCGGTGCAACCAATGGCATGGCTTCGCGGACGCATGTTTTATCGCGAGCTGGATAGCCCGGCACCCGCCTTTTTGGCCACAGACCACCTGCGCGGTTGGTGGCGCTGCTGGGGTGAGGTATTGCCGCAACAGCGAGGCGATAGCCTATGGCGCAGCTTGAACAAACCCGACTGGCTGGGTCTACGTCCGCTAGATGACCAAGCCTTGCCGTTTACCGAATGGCATGCCCAGACGGAAGCCCATTTCAGCTACCCACACTGGCCCTTGCAAGTAGCTGAATACGCCCCCGCGCAAGATGGAGGACATGAACTCGCCCGGGGCATATTGTTACCGCCCGGTTGGCCCAGCCAAGCCATGCTTGCCAGCCTGCTGGCTCGCATCCCACCCCACTTCTAACCTCGGCTTCATCGAACCAATTCAAAGGCCATCACAAGCGAAGGTTTTTAATCAGCACAGCAATTGCAGTAACGGATAAATTCTTCCCACCGGCAGGTTGCTTTTTACCATTCATACGCATTAGCAACAGCCTGTCGCCATCCACTCGGTATTGGTTGAGCGCGGTTTAGAATACACGTCTGATTCCCTTATTGGACAACCACCGCCATGCGCGACGCGCTGAACAACAACCCGTTGCTACAAGCCTGGAACACCCCCTACGGCTTACCGCCTTTCGACCGTGTGGCGGCCGAGCACTTTCTACCCGCGTTCGACGTTGCCATGCAGGCCCATCTGGCCGAGCTTGATGCAATCGCAGATCAAACCGAACTGCCAAGCTTTGCCAATACACTGGTCACCTTCGATGCCTCAGGCCGCCAACTCAAGCAGATTGACCTGCTTTTCAGCAACCTGTGTTCAAGTGAGACCTCCCCGGTATTACAAGCGGTGGAACTGACCATGGCCCCTCGCTTGGCGGCGCATGAAAGCGCCATCTACATGCATGCCGGATTGTTTCAGCGTATCGATGCCTTGTTCCGCGATCGTGCCGGCCTGGGCCTTGATGCCGAGCAAAGCCGCCTTCTGGAACGGGTTCATCTGGATTTCGTCCGTGCCGGCGCCCAACTGCAAGGAGAAGCCAAAGCCCGCCATGCCACCGTGATGGCCGAACTGGCAGAAGCCTGTACCCGCTTCAGCCAGAATATCCTGGCCGACGAAGCCGCCTTTACGCTTGAACTCAATGGCGAAGCCGACCTTGCTGGCCTCCCCGACTTTGTCCGTGCGTCTGCGCGCAATGCCGCCACCCAGCGCGGTCTGTCGGCCGGTAGCTACATCATTACCCTCTCGCCGTCGATTGCCGAACCGTTCCTGACTTTCTCGGACCGCCGCGACCTACGCGAAACGATCTGGCGCGAGCGGACTGCCCGTGGCGCACATGCTGGCGAACACGACAACCGCCCATTGGCAGCCCATATTGTCGCCCTACGCCAAGAGCAAGCCGCTATCTTGGGCTACGACAGCTATGCCGACTATGAACTGGTCGATCGCATGGCCGGGAAAGCATCAGCAGTGCTCAACCTACTGGAACAAGCCTGGCAACCTGCGCTGCAAAAAGCTGAGGCCGACCGCGCCGTGTTGAACGACAAGGCCGCAGAACTGGGCCTGCCTACACCGCTGGCGGCGTGGGATTGGCGTTATCTGGCCGAGAAGGTACGCCAGCAGCGGTATGACCTCGACGACGCAGAAACCAAACCTTACTTCACCCTGGAGAACATGATTGCCGCCATGTTCGACTGTGCCGGCCGTTTATTTGGGCTGAAATTTATCGAGCAGCACAATATTCCACTGCACCATCCCGATGCCCGCCTGTGGGCAGTACGTGACCGCAGCAATGGCTTTGTCGGTTTGTTTATCGGCGACAATTTCGCCCGCCCCAGCAAACGCAGCGGCGCATGGATGAGCATCTTCCGCAGCCAGTCCGGCATTGCGGGCGGCACAACACCTATCGTCATCAATAACAATAACTTCGCCAAGGCCGACACCACGCTGTTGAGCTTTGACGACGTCCGTACACTATTCCACGAGTTTGGTCATGGCTTGCACGGCTTGCTGTCCCAAGTGCGGTACGAGCGGCTGGCCGGCACCCAGGTGCTGCGAGATTTTGTCGAGTTGCCTTCGCAGATTTTTGAGAACTGGGCTAAGGAAGAAGCCGTATTACGCCAACACGCTCGCCACTATCAAAGCGGCGCGGTTATTCCGGCGGCACTGCTGGCAAAACTCAAAGCCGCCAGCCAGTTCAACCAAGCTTGGGCCACGGTGCAATATGTCGCACCCGCCCTGATCGACATGGCCTTACATTCCCTACCCAACGGCACCACGGTGGATATCACTGCATTCGAGGCCGAGCAATGCAAGCGGTTGGGTGTACCGGCAGACATCGGCCAGCGGCATTACCTGAGCCATTTCAGCCATCTCTTCTCCGGGCCTTGGTATGCGGCCGGCTATTACGTCTACATGTGGGCGGAGGTGCTCGATGCCGATGGCTTCAATGCATTTCAGGAAGCGGGCGATCCATTCGAACCCAGCACCGCCCATCGACTGTTGCAGCATATCTACAGCGCCGGCAACAAGCAGGACCCCGCCGCGGCCTACCGCGCCTTTCGTGGCCGCGACCCGCAGGTCGAGCCCATGCTGAAAAAGCGTGGATTAATCACCGTATAAATCATCGGCTGCTTCAACACGCCCGGTTACTGCGGTCATTTTCCGATGGGTCTGACTACAATTAAGAGCCAAACCCATCGGAGCCGCTATGTTTGAAGCCGCCGAACTTGGCCACCAGATCAGCAAGGGCGATTACAAGGCGCAAGTACCTGGACTACGCGAAGCACTACTTGATGCCCAATACGAGCTACAAGCGGTGGCTCGCTTTCCTGTTTTGATTCTGATCAATGGCCTTGATGGTGCGGGCAAAGGTGAGACGGTCAATCTACTCAATGAGTGGATGGACCCTCGCCTTATCGACACCCATGCTTTTGGCAATATCAGTGGCGATGAAAAAGAATATCCACCAATGTGGCGCTATTGGCGCGCGCTGCCGGCCAAGGGGCGAATCGGCATTTTGTTCGGGTCCTGGTATTCCGAGCCCGTCTTCACCCAATTTAAAGAAGAAGTAGATACCGCAGCCTTGCATAGCCGACTGGATGAAATCATCCGGCTTGAAACCATGCTGGCCGAAGAGGGTATCCTGCTGCTCAAGTTCTGGTTCCACCTTGGCAAAAAAGCCCAGAAAGTCCGGCTGACTGCTCTGGAAAAAGACCCGCGAACCCGTTGGCGTGTTGGTGAGCGCGAATGGATGCATCTAAAACATTACGACACTTTTCGCAAACTGGCCGAAACTGTGCTGATGCGCACCAGCACCGGCGTTGCCCCCTGGATGGTGGTCGATGGAGAGGATGAACGCTATCGCAACCTGACCGTTGGAAAGCAGTTGCTCGAATCCCTGCGCCAACGCCTGGCGCAGGCCATGCCACAGCCCACCACTACCCGAAGTGCCCCTCTGCTGGCGCCATTGGATGGCTTGCGAGTGCTCGACCGACTCATCCTGAATCAGTCCATGAGCAAGTCTGATTACACCGAACAACTGGAAGTCCTGCAAGGCAGGCTCAATGCCCTGAGCCGCCACCCCAAGCTGCATAAGCACAGTATCGTATTGGTCTTCGAAGGAAATGATGCCGCAGGCAAAGGCGGGGCAATCAGGCGGGTGACGGGTGCGCTGGATGCACGCCATTATCACGTTCATCCGATTGCCGCCCCCAGCGAAGACGAGCTGGCCCAACCCTATCTCTGGCGTTTTTGGCGACGGCTGCCACGACGTGGCAGGTTCGCCATTTTCGACCGGTCTTGGTACGGCCGTGTATTGGTCGAGCGGGTTGAAGGCTTTGCCGACGAAGCCAATTGGATGCGTGCTTATAGCGAGATCAACGATTTTGAACAGCAGTTGCATGACGCCAACGTCATCGTCGTGAAATTCTGGCTGGCCATTGATGCCGACGAACAACTCAAACGCTTCCAAGCGCGTGAAGAAACCGGCTTCAAACGTTTCAAAATTACCGACGACGACTGGCGTAATCGCGAGAAATGGCCGGCCTACCGCGAAGCCGTACACGATATGGTCGAACGCACCAGCACACCTGCCGCACCTTGGTTGTTGGTCGAAGCCAACAACAAATACTACGCCCGCATCAAGGTTTTACGCTGCGTTTGCGAAGCGATTGAAGCGCAGCTTAGGTAGAATCGCGCCCTTTTGCCCATGCAAAGCCCTTCCTCGCAATATGTCGCCATCATCGGCGGAGGCCCTGCCGGCTTGATGGCTGCCGAAGTCTTGGTCGGTGCCGGCTATCGAGTGGATATTTTTGATGCCATGCCGTCAGTTGGGCGTAAGTTCCTGCTGGCTGGCGTCGGCGGCATGAATATCACCCATTCCGAACCAATGGCCCAGTTCCTTAGCCGCTACGCCGAGCGGGAAACCGACATCGCCCGTCTGCTGGCCGATTTCTCTCCCACAGACCTGTGCGATTGGATTCATGGCCTGGGCATTCAAACTTTTGTGGGGAGCTCGGGACGCATCTTCCCCAGTGATATGAAGGCTGCGCCGCTATTGCGCGCTTGGCTACAACGCTTGAAGACAGGCGGGGTGCAGATGCATGTGCGCCACCGTTGGTTGGGTTGGGATGAAAGTGGCGCGCTACGCTTTATTTCCCCGGCAGGTGAAACAACCTTACGCCCAGCCGCCACTGTGCTGGCGCTAGGGGGCGGTAGCTGGGCGCGACTCGGTTCTGATGGCAGTTGGCTACCGTTGCTGACAGCACAGGGTGTCAAAACAGCACCATTACAACCTGCAAACTGTGGTTTCGATGTGGGCTGGAGCACACATCTACGCGAAAAATTCGCCGGTGCCCCATTAAAGTCGATTGCGTTGGCCCTGACCGATGTCCAAGGACAAACCCAGTACAAAGCTGGCGAGTTCGTGATTAGCGAAGCCGGTGTGGAAGGTAGCTTGATCTACGCCTTTTCAGCGCGGATTCGACAACTGATCCACATCCAAGGTGCAGCCACCCTGCTGCTCGATCTATTGCCCAACCACAGTGCCGAGCGAGTACTGGCTGAAGTGAACCATCCCCGTGGCTCGCGTTCGCTTTCCAGCCACTTGCAAAGCCGGCTCGGCCTGGCAGGTGTCAAGGTGAGTTTGCTACATGAGTGCCTGAGCAAGGAAGACTTCCAGGACGCCACCAGACTGGCAGCCGCCATCAAAGCATTACCGATCATCTTGAAATCTCCACGGCCTATCGACGAAGCCATCAGCACTGCTGGGGGCATATGCTTTGAAGCACTCGATGCCGGATTGATGCTGAAAGCCCTACCCGGTGTGTTCTGTGCCGGGGAAATGCTGGACTGGGAAGCACCAACCGGTGGTTATCTGCTGACAGCATGCTTCGCCAGCGGGCGGGCGGCTGGACTAGGCGTACAACGCTGGCTTGCAGCTCGCTGATTCGACCTCATATGAGATGCTCCTTGTTTACTAACTGATGTTACGCAGTGCATACGATAACCTGTCGCCATGAAGAACAAAGAACTCGATTTGTACACCGACTATTTGCTGAGCACGTTTGGTGCGGCGACAGCAACGGGCTTGTCGGCGATGGTA
>NZ_PDZH01000054.1 GCF_002735695.1 Chitinimonas sp. BJB300 | reverse complement strand
CCAGCTTGAGTTGCTCGGGGCGGTTCTTGCAGATCAAGCGCTGGATGTGTAGTTCCTGATTGGCGCTCAGGCACCGCTGCTGGCCCAGCGAGCGCCCTGTGGGTTTAGGGGCTAGCGCCTTGAGGCCCCCGGCATCGGCCGACTTGACTGCGCTGCGCACCGTTCCCTCCGCCACGCCCAGGCTGACTGCCACTTCCTTGATGGGCATGCCACGCCGATGCAGCCTCACAGCTTGCTTGCGCCTTTCGTGCTGTTCTTGCCGCGACAGCTTGCGTCCGTCTTCTTTGTCCATTTCTATCAGTTGGGGGCGGACACCAATAAATCAACCCTTAGTTGCCGGGTGAATAAAGCGGTGAGTGCCGATGACTATCTGGTGGGCTTGCTCAAAGCAGAAGCGAGTGGCCAAGTAAGACGAGTTGCTTCACGCTTTGCCGTCACAGGCGAAGCGTTGGAGATGGCTACCGAAGCAGGGTTTACCGGTTGGGAAGCGGGTGAAGGGCGCAAGGCCATGCAGCAATGCTTTGCCGACTGGCTGCAGCGCTATGGCTTGGGGAACCGCGAAGATAGCCAGATACTCGACCAAGCCGAAGCGTGGTTTGCCGCCAATGCGTTTGCGCGCTTTATTGATTGGCACGATGCCGGCAGTGACCGTGAACCCATCATGCCCAACTGCGCTGGCTACCGGCGTCGGGGCAGCGACTCGATCTATTGGTTGGTGTTTCCAGGTGTATTTGCGGATGAGATTGCCGAGGGTTTCGACAAGATCATGGCGGCCAGTGCCTTGGTTAAAGCCGACATGCTCCAGGCGGGGAATGATGGCAAATCCACCTCGGTGCACAAGACGCCCGACCTACCCAGGCAGCCGAGACGTTTCTACAAATTCCTGGCCATCGTAAGAAAGGAAGGAGCAGAAGCAGAACCACTGCCGAGTGCGACATAAAAAACAGGTGTTACCGGTGTAACGGTGTAACCAATAAAAAAAAGCCTGTAAGGACAAGGGTTTAAAGTCAGAAAGTGGTTACACCCTGGTTACACGCGGCCAGAAATGAAGGTAACCAGCAGACCATTTCGCGCCTGGTTACACGGTTTGGTTACACGAAGCGCTGGGTGTGAAACCAGGGTGTAACCGCTGAAAGCCTTGTGCCACGGGGGTTTTAGCAGTTGGTTACACCGTAACACCGGTTACACCCACTTTTTGTGTGCTTATAGAGAAATAGGGGGAATAAATCAGGAGAGCAGCAAAACGGGCTTTGATTTTTGCTTTCTTCGGGACTGTTTTTAATGAGTGGATACAAATAGACGACAGTATTTTGGCATATGCCCCCTTTTGTGCCCCTGCTTGATTGTTGTGATGCTATGTGTGCGTTATAATTCAATTTGTTATACGTCAGTTTCGAGAGAGCGACTGGCCACGAGATACAAAAAAAACCGACCCAAACGAGTCGGGTTTTTCGTTTCATTAGTGTCATTTACTAAAGCCAAAGAACAAATGCCCCCCGACAATCAGCGGGCTCTTCTACGCTATCTCACCTTATTCACGCACCGTAGGCACTAGTACGATCTGAGTTCCAGCCACGCGATCATGAAAGAACTGGCCGTCACGATCCAACCAACTCCAGATAGCAGGCAACGCTGCCCACACACCCGCCACCCAGACAGCCCATTTCATCCCCGGTGCATGCTTAGCCCATAACCAAATCGGCACCAGTGGGGCATAAATCAGCAAAGCCAACACAAAACGGATCAGCATGGCTCGCCAACTGGGCGCCGACCCATCGCACGCTTGCAGGCGCAGACGCCAAGTCTTCATCGCCAGCGTTTGCCCAGAACGACGCCAGCACCAAGCGAAGTACACGAACAATAGCGATAGCAGATACCCAAACTCAACATAGCGGCGCAGTACCGACGCTTGTTCGCCACGCCAGAGCAATTGAAATAACATCCCCGCTGCCAATAAAACAGCGACTAGAAGCAACGTTTCATAACAAAGCGCCACCAAACGGCGCCAGCGCGGGGCTAAAGGGTACGTAGTCGTCATGCGCTGCCAATTGATTCCGTTCTAAAGAGGTCGCCACGATACGACTTCAGCCCTTGTAACGCCAGTACCGGCTTGCGGCGAAGCATTCCGGCCGATGGCTTGGCCCAGTTCAATAATCGTACTTGACCAGCTGGGTGTCGCTCGGCTATGTTCGGATATACCCTTTCCGCCACGGACGGTGCCCGCTTGCAACTATCTCGCAGGCACCACATCGGCAGCAGTCCTAGATGTTCGCCCCGCCGCCACAAGCAGCGCGCGGCGACGACCCGGTTGGCTTAGGCACACAGCAAGTGTGCTGATCAAAAGTCCTACAGGCTTTTTTGCTGCATTGGTGCAGTATTTAGTATTCGTTTTACAAGTTGGTCTGGGGCTTTTGCTCCGCGATTGCGTCGGTAATGGTGTTTTGTCTCGGCAGACTGGTCTGTTCGCGATACTTCATCCTGCCCTGCCATGCAGGGTATGACTCCGCCAGATGATCGTCCGATCACGCGATGCTGAATGCTGTTTTTGAAGTGTCCTCTCCACAAAGGAAGACATCATGGAAATATCCGGTGCGGAAATCGTTATCCGCTGTTTGCAGGAAGAAGGCGTTGAGTATGTCTTCGGTTACCCTGGCGGCGCGGTACTCGAAATCTACGACGCAATATTCAAGCAAGACAAATTCAAACATGTGCTGGTGCGCCATGAACAAGGCGCAGTCCACGCGGCAGACGGCTATTCGCGCTCTTCGCAGAAGGTCGGTGTCGCCCTGGTCACCTCTGGCCCTGGCGCTACCAATGCCATTACCGGCATTGCCACAGCCTATCTTGACTCCATTCCCATGGTGGTCATCTCCGGGCAAGTGCCGACACCGGCAATTGGCCTGGATGCCTTCCAGGAAGTCGACATGGTCGGCATTACCCGTCCTTGTGTGAAGCACAATATCCTGGTCAAGGATGTACGCGACATCGCCGGTGCGATGAAAAAAGCGTTCCATATCGCCACGACGGGCCGGCCAGGCCCGGTTGTCGTTGATATCCCCAAGGATGTGACGATAGCCAAAGCTGAATTCCACTACCCACAGTCGGTCAGCCTGCGCTCCTACAATCCGCCTTCCAAGGGACATCCGGGGCAGATCAAAAAGGCCGTCAATCTGTTGGCCGATGCCAAACGCCCACTCATCTACATCGGCGGTGGCGCTGTATTATCGAATGCTTCGAATCAGGTGACCGAACTGGTCAAGATGCTGGGCGTACCAGCAGTCAATACCCTGATGGCCTTAGGCGCTTTTTCGGGTTCCGACTCGCAGAACCTCGGCATGCTGGGCATGCACGGCTTATACGAAGCCAATATGGCAATGCAGCATTGCGATGTGCTCATTGCCGTAGGTGCACGCTTTGACGACCGTGTTATTTCGTCCCCATCGCACTTCCTCAGCTCACCAAAGAAGATTGTCCATATCGATATCGATCCAACCTCGATTGCCAAGCGCGTCAAGGTTGATATCCCCATCGTTGGCAATGTCCGCGATGTCTTAGAGGAAATGCTGGGTCTGTTGCGCCAAACTGGCGCCAAGCCCAATGCTGAGTACTTGGCCACTTGGTGGAAGCAGTTGGAAGACTGGCGCAGCCACGACTGCCTCAAGTTCGATATGGACAGCGACATCATCAAGCCGCAGTTTGTAGTGCAGAAGCTATATGAAGTAACAGGTGGCGAAGCTTTCATCACATCCGATGTCGGCCAGCACCAGATGTGGGCTGCGCAGTACTACAAATTCGACAAGCCGCGCCGGTGGATCAACTCCGGTGGCTTGGGAACCATGGGTTTCGGCCTGCCCGCCGCGATGGGCGCACAGTTAGCCAACCCCGATGCCACCGTAGCCTGTATTACGGGTGAAGCATCCATTCAGATGAATATCCAAGAGCTGTCCACCTGCAAGCAATACCACACGCCAGTGAAGGTGATAAACCTGAACAATCGTTATCTGGGCATGGTACGGCAGTGGCAGGAGTTCTTCTACGGTAACCGTTATTCCGAGTCCTATATGGATGCCCTACCCGACTTCGTGAAACTGGCCGAAGCCTATGGCCATGTCGGCATGAAGATCGAACGCCCAGCCGATGTCGAACATGCTCTGCGCGAGGCCATGAAACTTAAGGAACGGTTGGTGTTCATGGACTTCATCACCGACCAGAAGGAAAACGTCTTTCCGATGGTGCAGAACAACCGTGGCTTGAGCCAGATGGATCTGCCGCCCCATATGCGCCACCTGCAAAGCGGTGCGATCATCAAAGACCGTGACTACGGCAATCTGAGCTAAGGAGGAAAGCAACATGCGACATATTCTTTCCATCCTGCTGGAAAACGAAGCCGGTGCGTTGAGTCGGGTAGTGGGTTTGTTTTCCGCCCGCGGCTACAACATTGATTCGCTGACCGTATCAACCACCGAAGACCCAACCTTGTCTCGCATGACAGTGGTAACCACGGGCTCGGATGACGTGATTGAGCAGATCACCAAACAGCTGAACAAGCTGATTGAAGTGGTCAAGGTGATCGACCTGAACGAATCGGACCACGTCGAACGCGAATTGATGTTGATCAAGGTACGCGCCACCGGCAAGGACCGTGAAGAAATGAAACGGTTGGCCGATATTTTCCGCGGCCGCATCCTGGACGTAACCGAAAAGACTTACACCGTCGAACTGACCGGTGAAAGCTCCAAGCTGGATGCATTTATCGAAGTCGTAGACCGTACCCTGATTCTGGAAACCGTTCGTACCGGTGCCTCAGGCATCGGCCGTGGCGAACGCATTCTGAAAATCTGATTCTGACATTCCGACGCGCCGGTAATGTGCATGGCACACCGGCCCTCCCCAAGCACTGAAAAAGGACAAAGCAAATGAAAGTTTTCTACGACAAAGACGCCGACCTCTCCCTGATCAAGGGTAAGCAAGTCACCATCGTTGGTTATGGCTCGCAAGGCCATGCCCACGCACTGAACCTGAAGGATTCCGGCGTGAACGTGACCATTGGTTTGCGTAAAGGTGGTGCTTCGTGGAGCAAAGCCGAGGCTGCCGGTCTGCCGGTCCAGGAAGTCGCCGAAGCGGTCAAGAATGCTGACGTAATCATGATCCTGCTGCCGGATGAAAGCCAGCCGGCTGTCTACGAGCGCGATATCGCCCCAAACGCAAAACAAGGCGCGACCCTGGCCTTTGCGCATGGCTTCAATATCCATTACAACCAGATCGTGCCGCGCGCCGATCTCGACGTCATCATGGTTGCACCCAAGGGCCCTGGCCATACCGTGCGTTCGGAATACAAACGTGGGGGTGGTGTGCCTTCGTTGATCGCCGTCCACCAGGATAAGAGTGGCAAGGCTCGCGACGTTGCTCTGTCTTACGCCGCGGCCAACGGCGGCACCAAAGGTGGCGTTATCGAAACGAACTTCCGCGAAGAAACCGAAACCGATTTGTTCGGTGAGCAGGCAGTGCTGTGCGGTGGTGCGGTTGAACTGGTGAAAATGGGCTTCGAAACCCTCACTGAAGCCGGCTATGCACCGGAAATGGCTTATTTTGAATGTCTGCACGAGCTGAAGTTAATTGTCGACCTGATGTACGAGGGCGGCATCGCCAACATGAACTACTCCATTTCCAACAATGCCGAATTCGGTGAATACGTAACCGGCACCGAGGTAATCAACGAGCAGTCACGTGCTGCCATGCGTAATGCACTAAAGCGCATCCAAAACGGCGAATATGCCAAGATGTTCATCATGGAAGGTAAGACCAATTACCCCGCCATGACCGCTCGCCGCCGCTTGAATGCAGTGCACCCAATCGAAACCGTAGGCGAGCAGCTGCGCGACATGATGCCTTGGATCAAGGCAAACAAGTTGGTAGACCAAAGCAAGAACTAATTGACATTGGACACCTAAAGGAAAAGGCCGGCGATGCCGGCCTTTTCCTTGTCTATAGCAGAATTACAGCTTAGCCCTGCGAACTTACAGATTCATCAGCCATCAACTCGCCAAGGCGCACGCTAGACGCTGGCGACCATACTGGGTTGAATGCCAACGCCGGATTCGGGAAAAGCATAACGACGGTGGAGCCCAACAAAAACCGTCCCATCTCTTCACCCTGCTTCAAAACTATTTGCTTGTCTTGGTAATTCCATACCGTTACAGCCTTACGCCGTGGCGGGTTCACCACTCCATGCCAAACCGTGGCCATGCTGCCAACAATGGTGGCGCCCACCAAAATCAAAATGAACGGCCCTTTATTTGATTCAAACAAGCAGACCACACGCTCATTACGGGCAAACAAACCGGGTACACCGCGTGCGGTAGCAGGGTTAACCGAGAATAACTCACCGGGTACATAAATCATGCGCACCAATCGGCCATCACACGGCATATGGATACGATGATAATCACGCGGGCTGAGGTAGAGGGTGGCGAAGCTGCCATTCTCAAATTTAGCCGCCAGTACCGAATCCCCCCCCACCAATGCCGAGGTTGAATACCGATGCCCCTTGGCCTGGAAGATCTGATCATGTTCGATACGGCCAAATTGGCTAATAGCGCCATCCACCGGGCACACTAATGCGGCATCCGCCAACGGGCGAGCATCTTCCTTTAAAGCACGGGTAAAGAAATCATTAAAGGTGCGATAGCTATCTCTATCTGGATTAGCCGCTTCCGCCATATTGACGTTGTACCGCCCAATAAACGTACGAATCATCCAGCGAGTCAAAGGACCAGCAGACCAGCCGGCCAACACGCCCATGACCCGTGTCAGCGCCAACTTAGGCATTAGATATTGCAGGAAGACAAATAGCCGTTCAGACACGGTCAATCTCTATTAAGTAACAAGTCCGCGATTCTATCGCATGGTCAACCTATGAGCCCACCGTGAAGACAGGTATCTGCGCCTCAGCTAGAATTGCCAGCCCCGATTTGGCATTGCTGTTTGCCGTTGATGTCGGCAAACCCAGTACAAGGCTACCTTATGCATCCCCACGCCAAGCGCCGCGCTACCTTGCGCCATCAGAGCATCTATCTCCTACCAAACAGCGTTACGTTAGCAGCCTTGTTTGCGGGCTTTTACGCCATCGTGCAGGCGATGAATCATCGTTTTGAATATGCAGCCGTCGCAATCTTCATCGCCATGGTGCTTGATGGTATCGATGGACGACTTGCACGTATGACGCACACCCAAAGTGCTTTTGGCGCGGAATTCGACTCCCTTTCTGACATGGTCTCCTTTGGCGTCGCACCAGCGCTGGTGTCTTACGAGTGGATGCTACGCGGCTTGGGTAAATTGGGTTGGATAGTTGCGTTTATCTACTGTGCCGGTGCTGCCTTACGCCTCGCCCGCTTCAATACTCAACTGGAAGTAGCCGACAAACGCTTCTTTCAAGGCATGCCCTCCCCCACTGCTGCAGCCTTAGTTGCTGGATTTGTATGGGTATCGCTGGATATGGCATGGGATGGCCCCTATATGCGCTGGCTTACCCTGGGTATCACCGCCTTTGCGGGCCTCACCATGGTCAGCAATGTGCGCTACTACAGCTTCAAGGAAATCAATATCCGCAAGACCGTCCCCTTCTTCTTGCTCTTACCCACTTTATTTGTACTTGTCGCCATCGCGGCCAGCCCACCAGTCGCCCTATTTGCCTTGTTCGTAGCCTATGCATTCTCCGGCTATGTTATTGCCGCATGGGCATACCTCCGTAGAAAGCCTTCGGTACACACTAGCCAGCCTTGACACTACCTCACAGCAGCCTTAGCCTGACCATATGGATCTTCGCCAATATTTTGCATACAAGTAATGGCCAGGCACCATTGAACGTAAGGCTGCTTACGTCTAGCGCACATTGCGTACATGCATCAAATCTCACTTAATTTCAGCAGCCGCCGGGGGTCACCATCCTGCGGCTGCTTTTTTATCAAATAACAACAAAAACCGTTATGGGAGCAACATCATGAGCGAACGCCTGTATATCTTCGATACAACCTTGCGTGATGGCGAACAAAGCCCCGGCGCCTCCATGACGCGCGATGAAAAAATACGTATCGCCAAGCAGCTGGAAAAGCTGGGCGTCGATATCATCGAAGCGGGCTTCGCTGCGGCAAGCGCAGGTGATGCCGAATCGATTCATTCCATCGCCGAAGTCATAAAAGACTCTACAGTCTGCTCACTCGCCCGCGCGAATGAACGCGACATTCGGGCAGCTGGCGAGGCCATCAAACCAGCCGCACGGGGTCGCATCCATACTTTTATTGCGACCAGCCCAATACACATGGAAAAAAAGCTGCGTATGCAGCCAGACCAAGTTGTCGAGGCCGCGGTGGCTTCGGTAAAACTGGCGCGCCAATATACCGACGATGTCGAATTCTCAGCGGAGGACGCATTACGCTCCGAGCCTGAATTTTTGTGTCGAATCTTCGATGCGGTGATTAAAGCTGGCGCTAAAACAATTAACGTACCTGACACGGTAGGCTATGCAGTTCCACATCTAACTTCCGAATTCTTCCGAAATTTGATTACGGACACTCCCAATTCGGACAAGGTCATCTGGTCTGCCCATTGCCACAATGACCTTGGCATGGCGGTATCAAATTCATTAGCCGCAGTACTCGGTGGCGCACGCCAAGTCGAGTGCACAATAAACGGCTTGGGCGAACGCGCAGGCAACGCGGCACTCGAGGAAATCGTCATGGCGGTGCGCACCCGCAAAGACATCTTCGACTTGACCACCCGCATCGACACAACCCAGATCGTGCCATCCTCCAAGCTGGTTTCCACTATCACTGGCTACGCTGTTCAACCGAATAAAGCAGTAGTAGGGGCAAACGCATTTGCCCATGAATCCGGCATTCACCAAGATGGAGTGCTAAAGCATAGGGAAACCTACGAGATCATGTCCGCCGAGTCGGTAGGCTGGGCACAAAACAAGCTGACACTAGGCAAACTGTCTGGCCGCAATGCATTTCGATCACGACTACAGGAACTGGGTGTATTACCAGACAGCGAAGAAACACTAAACGCCGCATTCGCTCGTTTCAAAGAGCTAGCAGATAAAAAACGCGAGATTTTCGATGAAGACCTATACGCACTGATAGGTGATGAATCCAACCCTTATATGGAGCGATATAAGCTAATTGCGCTCAAAGTTGTATCGGAAACAGGCGAACAACCATCAGCCCATTTGGTATTGAACGATGGTGGTGTTGAAAAACATGTTGATGCCGTAGGGGCAGGCCCAGTAGATGCCACATTCAGAGCAATCGAAACCTTAGCCTGCAGCGAAGCAACACTACTTCTTTACTCGGTAAATGCCATTACCAGCGGTACCGATAGCCAAGGTGAAGTCACTGTAAGACTATCCCTTGCCGACCATACAGTAAATGGTCAAGGCGCTGATACCGATATTATTGTTGCCTCGGCCAAGGCTTATCTATCGGCGCTGAATCGCTTGGCTGGCGAGAAGCATAGGGCACATCCACAGCTATAAACCTTCTGTAGAAATACTGCATGTAGATGTTACAGAATAAAAAACCTTGCACTTATCCAAGTGCAAGGTTTTTTTGAGAATCTAGCTACTTATTAATTCTTGTTAGTACATACAGCAGCTACTCCAAATGGGCTCGTAGCACCGGGTGGACTAACTTTCAAATCGCCCACATCACTTGCGGCAATTGTCAATAAGAACAATTCAGATGAAGAACTTTCTGAGCCATTCACTGTAGCCCGAGCAGTGACGCGGACCTTTACCCAACCTGCATGATTCTTTGGGTAACTAATCTTGAATAGAGCAAACCCGCTTTCATTCGTGGTTACAGTTCCAGGAATAACGGCAGCTACATTTCCCGGCTGTATTGCTCCATCACTGTTTTCGTCAATTTCAGTGCCCGTATCTAAGATCCCATTAAAATTCAAATCTTCATTAGCACAAACAGCAGTTACGTTTTGCTTCCAAGTTGTAGCACCAGTTGGAGTATCCCACGCTCCCTTGTAATACTCTACTGGCTCCAGAGTCAGCTGTACTTTCGCACCTTTAATTGGACTGCTTGGTGAATCAGTAACTAATACTTGATAGGTTTTAATATATGCAGGCTGCTGATCAGGAGCAGATGCAATCAAATTATCCGTCCCCAACTTGACAAAAACAGCTTTCCCTCCCACGGTCAGTTTCGCTTGGCTTTGTATTACCGGTAAGGTATTTGCGACAGACGCCACGATAACAACCCCATCTTTGGCACTGGAAGCTTTACTTGCAGTATAAGATGTAGTCGTTTCACCAGAACTATCTGTGGTTCCTTTGGCAACGCTAAGAAAACCACCAGTAACATCACTAAGCGTAAAGTCGACTTGCTTATTTTTAACCAAATTGCCTGCAGCATCGCGAACCGTTGCTTTTACCGATGTTACTCCTTCAGGTGCTACAGTAGAAGACTCAATCTGTAGTGTCAAAGTGCTTGGCGTTGTAGCAACAAATTCGATGGGAAATTGACCTGAAACTGAACCCGAACTAGCAGTAACGACTGCATTACCTGCATTATTTGAACTAACTGTTATGGTTGCTCTACCGTTTGCGTCAGTCACCACAGAAGAACTCGAAACGGTACCTCGTGTCGACGTAAAACTTACGGCCTTATTTGCCTGAGCTACCCCATTAATTGCAAAAACCACAGAAACCGTAACATTGGAACCAAGATTTACTTCCGGGGGAGCATTAGCGGGAAAACTCACCCCTCCACCAGGTGCAGAGGCACTTAGCACAAACGACTCACTACTAACAGCGATAGGTAAAGTACCCGACTCATTTAATGCAGACGCAGTAACTACATCCGCACCACCATTCTTGGCCGAGTAAGTTACTGTAGCCTGCCCAGCCTGATCAGTCGTAACGCTAGTTACATCAGCACCACCAACTTTAAAGGTATTGCCTAAACTAGATGCTAAAACTACAGCCTGACCAGATATAGCCTTTCCACCCCCATCTTGCAGGCGAATAGTCAACGCTGTGCTATTAGCAATTACGAGCGAACTAACGCCAGTTACAGTCAGCTTAGTGCCACTCATTTTGGCAGTACCTATGGCGCTAACAGAGCCGGAACTGGCCGTAACCGTAATATCTTGTGTTGCTTTCTGATTACCTGCGCTCAACTCCGCCGTGACAACGCCAGTTGCATCCGTCTTAGCAGTTACAGGTAACACATTATTTATAGTGCCCACGTTTGTTGAAAAGCGTACGGCCTGATCAGCCATCCCTACATTGCCAGCATCTTTAACAATAGCTGTCAGTTTAATAGTAGCCGCACCATCTGAAGATAAGCTTGTTGTACTCAGCAGCAATTCAATAACAGCTGGCTGGGGGGCTACCGGAGTCGTCGGCGTAGTAGTGGTGGTCTGGCCACCGGGGCCGCCGCAAGCGACTAATAATGAAACAGCCGCAGCAGTAAGCCACTGCCATCCACGGCGTCCTCCAGCAAATTGGTGTGCAAAGCTCGCCACAATTCGTTCCTTATTCTCTGCAAAATTTCACAGCAAAATTAAATAGGTGATACCGCCAAAGAAGCAGAGTATCAGTCCATTGTCATTTAACGTCATCTTCGGTGCATTTGCAACGTCCTTGCGAGAAAAGTTCTTCACGTAGGCTCAGATTTTCCAGACTAGGCAAGATTCCGTAGATTACAAGTACAGGAGCGCAAGCTTAATGCATCACTGCCAATGCAAATTATTAGCAAAAAATCAAGTTCGCAAAAAAAGAAATACCACTTTAACAAAAAATTCCTGCTATTGAAAAGTAAATAGGTTTTTATTATCCTTTCCTTTGTCTTACTATCTTTAATGACAAGCCAACAAGTATTTAAAAAAAGCTATTTATTCCAATTGTCACCCTTTTTACCTGTTTGATCCAAAGTCTGCTTAAACATCTTGTCATTATTGGTATCGATAGGATCGGCAGTAACCACAAATGAGTCAGGAGTAGGACAAGTTGAGGTAATATTATAAAACTTATTAGGATTAGGTAGTGCTGTGGCGGCAGTCACACCACATACTTTAGTTGTACCAATTGCATACGTTTGATTCGTTGTATAATAACGCTCCAAAGCCTGAGCATATGTCGTTAAATCTGCCTGTGCTGCTACTTTACGAGACCTTATTATATAGCTTTGATATTGCGGAATCGCAATAGCGGCCAAAACGCCAATGATTGCAACAACAATCATTAACTCAATTAACGTAAATCCATTTTCCGCCCGGCGGTAATTTACTCGCATTTCATGAATTCCTAACTTTGTGGACATAAAAAAACCACTGATTGAAGCACTACTTCTGCTTTATCTCCAGCGCCTTTTCCTTTCGCCATAATACTATATGGTGTGCAATCTGCTTTATCCCCTACCGGGGTAACATCATTTATATGATTAATAAGGAAACTATAATATGTTTCTTTAGCCGGGGTAGACGAACTAGCAACCACGTATTCAAATACTGAAATATCGCCTGTAGGAAAGCCCTTAAGCACTTGTTTTTGCAAGTCGGCATCACTTAGTGAAACACCAACACCATCTTTAGTACCGAAAGTAGTCTTGCCATCTGCGCTCTTTTGGCCCTTCACGCAAAAGGGGGAATCTTTACATGTTGAACCATTTTTTCGCAGAATCAACTCACCCTGTCTTAGCGCCCGCTCCGCCGCCTGAAAAGCACGATTACGCTCCATATGGCTACCAGACATCTTCTCACTCTGAATTGAGCCTACCATCGTAGTTAAAACCAACACCGTCATGACCGCCAAAAAACCTAGCGCGACTATCAGTACAAAACCATTCTGCTTGCTATAAGTGGACGACATTTTTCTCTACCTAAAAATTTTGCAGTGCGATAGTTGTCGTAAATTTCCTGTAGTAATATCTTTGGGCCGCCGTAGCATCAACAGAGGCCCCAGGGACTTCGTCGCCAGCCGAATCATAAGTACTACACTTTTTGTCTGGCGTGGCCTTTACTAGAATTTCATTTTGGGCCAAAGTACTTCTCAAAAGAATACAAACTCGAACAGATACAATATCCGCCATCTGTGCAGCGGTAGGCGCATTAACGTATTTATCTGCAACGCAGTCACGCTGCAATGCCAGAGTTGGTGATTTTTTACACAGAAAAACATCTTCAATTCTAGTCGTTGGTGGAGTGGTTACCGGAAAGCTTGTTGGTACCCCCTCATCAATGCCGTATGAGAAAACTACATCCTCAACAACAGAGCTTGTTCCACTATCTCCCAGCCAACTAACTGGTGCCGTCGGACCAACTCCGCCAGCATTCGAGCAATTTAATTTAGATGGATCAGAGGGCGAAAGTGGAACCTGAGAAATCGTCATTGCAATAGTTTTGGTTGCATCCTTGGGATAAATTGAACCCGCACAATCAATCAGGTTTTGACCATCGGCTATAAATTGAAATACCATATTTTTTGATGTCGCTGTAGTAAAACGGCTTGGCAAAAAAGCAGGGGCTGTCGGTGGGCGATACCCAGATTGCGATATGACTTTTTTCAACATGGAAATGGCGTACCGACCATCCTCAGTAAGGCGACTCTGCGTTACCTGTGTACGACTTGTTTGCTGAGAATTTATGTATAGCTTAGATACTCCCAGCATTGCCACAGTAGCAATGGCCATTGATACCATCAGCTCAATTAAAGTGAAACCAGATTGTCTAGAGGTCATCATGAGTCGATCGTTGTAGTGTAAGTGCCATCAATAGGGTTTTTCTGAGAACGGTCATCTATCCAAGTTATTGTTACAGTATATGTACGCAAACCCAAACTGTCTGGCGTAGGAGGGGGATTGGGATTTGAAACTGAAGTAATGGTATAGCCGGCTCCAGGAAGCGTATTTTTCAACAACCGGCCCCATTCGGTCAGTTCTTTCGCGGCTCTATACTTCATCCGATCAGCCGGTTGATTACCACACGTAATCTCATCGCCAACAGTTGTATGAGGGCACGCAGTATCATCAAAATTAGGTGGCTTTAATGGAGTAATAGCCAAATCATCGCTAGTCAAAAAGGGCGTTCTATTGGCTCTGATTCTATCGGATAAGTCCGCAGCTAAATCTGCCGCTACACTACGAAAGTATGCGCTTTGATTCATCATCATTGCGCGAGACTGCGTGGCTGCAAGCGCAAGCAAACCGATTGCTAATATCGCTAGGGATATCATCATTTCGATAAGTGAAATGCCAGACTGTTTGTTGTGTGGTCTCATAATTTTCCTGCCACCTTTATTTTGGACAAGTTACATTTGCAGAAACGCTCTTTACTGCCCGGCCGGAAGGGGCAAGTGAAACGTACTGTTCTTTGTGCTCTAAACCTTTACCACAAAATTTAAAATTTGCCTCAATTGCACCTCCGCCTGTTAAAGCCGCACTACCTAATGACTTAGAAAAATCAACACTCAAAAATGCTTTGGCAGGGTCCGTAAAGGAAATCTGGACACTATTCGCGTTTGCTTTGAACCGTGATATAGCAACCGCACCGTCCTTAACTACCCAGCCTCTTGACCAATCAGTGCCTGCAGAACAATTATCGTTTGCATCAGGATCATCAGACGCACACACGGTTATTACTTTACGATCAGAAATCGCTTTGAGTCGTGCTAATGCGAAAGTATTAACTAGCGCATCAGTCTGGGCAGAAACACGAGATGTCTTAATAAATTCCATAATATTGGGGACTGCAATGGCTGCAAGCAGACCGATAATTGCCATTACAATGACAAGTTCAACCATGGTCACACCAACCTGCTTTCGCAGGCTGGCTGTTACTTGCCTAATCATTGGACCAACTCCCGCCATGTTGTACGCTCAACTCTAACGCCAAGCTTTGGGCAATCAAGTTTCTTACGAGATACTTCATCACTGCCTGCCGATGGGATATAAACCTGTCCTTTACAATCCTTCACATTAAGCGTTTCTTTGGGTGGTTTTTTAGAATTCACCACAGATACTGCTGAAGTATTTGCTCCTTGGGCAGCTACAAAATCACCCATCTGAGGCTCATTACTAGGCTTAGTAGTATCGCGAACCATTCCCGCAAATGGATCAGTATCATTTACAAGCGTCATCTCAGATGGAATGCCTGGTAACTCTACACCACTCACAAATTCGCCATTGATCTTATCGGAACCATTTGCATTTCCGTCGCCATTTACATCCATAAACGAGTACTTACTTTTCCGATGCCGTACGGTTGAACCAGTAAACGGATCTAGCACCATCATCCAACCCGCCCCCCCAGGCGTACACACCTTTGTACTCGTCATGATACCTGTGCCAAATATCACTTTGTCACCAAGAATCTGAGGAGTAGCCGTTTGTCGCTCAGTTGGTGTTAAGTTTATATACCATCCTTTCTTTGTTGAACTACCAGGCTTCTGCTCAACTGTTATATCAACTGGGTTATCGGTTACTTGTCGGAAAGTTCCTTCTTTCGTTGTGTTTTCTTTGGTCAAAGGCAAAATCTTCTGCTCTTCCAAATCCCCCTCTCCGAGGGTGACAGTTTTTGCAGACTTATCAAGAACGCCAATATCCAAAACACCATACAACGACTGCGTAGAGGTCGTCTTTCGATCCGCTGTAGTTAGTAGCTTACCTGTCCCAAATAAAACTAGATGACCTCGGAAAGTTGGGCTGGCACTTCCAGACCCACTTGCTGATTTATCGCCATGCACCTCAATAACCATTGGTTTTTGGATGATAGGCTTCCCTTTAGTATCGAATATGGGTTTATCCGTTACACTAAAGTTCTTGGGATCCTTATCCGTTAGATCAAAGCGCCACATTTTGCCTTCTTGATCACCGGCATATACATAATCAAGTACGCCATCGCCAAGGTCATCCACTCCATGAGGTGCAGATAAGCCCGTGCTGCCTGCAACTTCGATCTTTCTAATCAACTTACCAGTTTCTATATCGACAATATATAAGGCCCCAGCTTTTACAGATTTCTGCCCCCCGCTCGAAGTATCATCAAAGTCATTTTCATAGCCATTAGCTAAGATAACTGCCGGCTTGACCGCACCACCATCACGTACTCCCCAAATAACTGGCATTGAGAAGGAATAACCCATTTGTGCATCATGCTGGTCATTCAATTCCCACTTAACGGCACTCTTTGGTGAACTATTATCAAAGTTCTTATCGCTAGTCACATCCAAAGCAAAGTAACCTTGCCCCCCCTGCCCCAGACCACTTACCAAATAGGTCTTCCACCCAGCGCTTGTTTTAACATCTGCAGTCGCAGCTGTACCACTAACATGATATACATGCGGCGCATCTATACCTCCAGCCGCCCCATATTTGGGATGAGAGAGTATCTTTAGATTGCGATAAACCATTGATGGAATATACCCACCAATTTCATTCATCGTTGTGGCGTTGAATCCATGTATCATGCCATCATTTGCACCAACGAATACCATGCTCCGGTCTTTTTGAGCATCTTTAAATGAATTGAATGCAGACTCGGTAGAAAAAGAACTGGGCGCTCCTACAAATACTGGCTGTGTATTAATAAAATCCCCAAGCAAACTCTTGCGCTCACGCAAGTCTTTGTCTTTTGCACCCCTTATATACCGAATAATCTTTTGTTGTTCTGCAGGACTACTCCCTAACAGACTTTTCTGTGCATCAGACATTAATGCTAAGTTTGATTCAGTAAAAGCAAATGGCATTGTGGTCTTATCTGCTTTAGCAGATAGAATTATCCGACTATCAGGGCTCCGACTATTTAACAATGCACCAGCTTCTATTCTTGTATTCTTATCAATACTTCCATCTGCATTTATCTTATACCGACTCAGCTCTCCATACCACCCATCTGGATTAAAAACAGGCTGATATGCATAATTGTTATTCGACTTAACCTTTGAGGCAACAGCCACACCACCTGCATTTGATCGCTGTGAAAGAATACTAGCCAATGCATTTGAAAGTGAATCAGTTAGTTCTTTCTCATTATCTGCATCATAGTATTTACCACCAGCTACACTCGCGGTCTTCTTCAGCAGTATTGAAGCTTTACTAGTATCTTGAAGATTAAAAGCTACTGTATATGTAGCAACATTTTGAATAGGAAAAGCTGGATCATTAAAATCTTTCCCATCTTCGTCTGTCCCTGCTGGGCGCATATCTTTTTTGAACATATATTCCGATATGCGTGCCAAATTATCTGAACTTTCTCCGCCGCCGGTCGGTCTTGTTATGCCAAACCCCGCCAGATCAGAATCTCTGATCGCACTATCAAGATCCGTATCTCCTGAAGGATCTCCATCAGTTATAATAATTTGAAAATTCTTTTGGCATCTATACTTAATTGGAGAGGGGGCAGGGCCGCTCCTATAAGATGCCTTACCTCGCCAATATAGGGAAGTTTTATAAGCAGTCGTTGCAAGAGGGGTTCCTCCAGTAGGCAGGACTTTATCAACCTCATCCTTAAGTTCTTTCAATGCCACAGGATCAGCTCTATTCTTTATTGGTGTACGTAACTCATTACCCTGACGATAATCAAATGTATGCAAGCCCCAATTCAATTCGGCATTTTCTTTTTTACTTAGTAAACTTTTTATCACCTTTTTGGCCATCGACATTTTTCTGGGATGATCCGGAGTCTCATCACTACGCCAACGTCCAGTAGAATCCTGCCAATAAGGGACCTCGTTCATACTGCCAGAATCGTCCAAATACAACAGAATGTTAGGGGCTACCGACGTGGACAGCGATGGCGGTAATGAAGGGTATGGTTCCGCCGCAATAACAGCCATTGGGCTTACAGCCAGGGCAATGCTTACCCATTTAACGATATTCTTCTTACGAAACCGCACTTGCATCTTCATCTCCTAACAGGGGCTGGCCAAGCCGTCTCGCTGCTTCAAGGCCAATAGGTTATTGGTTGCACACAACCGGCATTACCGACAATAGTGCTCATACCGCGCAATTACTATGTGTGAACCATATCAAAGGGAATGACAAAGCGCCCATTTTGCCTGACAAGCGTAGCGATAATATATACCAAAGGCATTTTTTATTCGCTAAACAGAAAACCCCGCCGGAGCGGGGTTTTCTGTTTGCGCAGCAAAAGCTGGCTGGATTACATATCCATGCCGCCCATGCCACCCATTCCGCCCATGCCACCACCCATTGATGGGCCATCTTCCTTCGGCAGCTCAGCAATCATGCAGTCGGTAGTCAGCATCAGCGAAGCAACCGAGGCAGCGTGCTGCAGGGCCGAACGCGTGACCTTGGTTGGGTCCAGCACGCCCATCTCGACCATGTCGCCATACTCGCTTGTACCGGCGTTGTAACCGAAGTTACCTTTGCCTTCCAGCACCTTGGCAACCACAACGCTTGGCTCATCGCCCGCGTTTTGGACAATCTGGCGCAATGGCGCTTCGATGGCACGCAGAACGATCTTGATACCGGCATCTTGATCGGCATTGGCGCCTCTCAATTCGGTGATGGCCGCACGAGCACGCAGGAGAGCCACGCCACCGCCAGCAACGATACCTTCTTCAACGGCTGCACGGGTTGCATGCAAGGCATCCTCAACGCGGGCTTTCTTCTCTTTCATCTCGACTTCAGTCGCAGCGCCCACCTTGATCAGAGCAACGCCACCAGCCAGCTTGGCTTTGCGCTCTTGCAGCTTTTCACGGTCGTAGTCGCTAGTCGATTCTTCGATTTGCTTGTTGATCATGCCAACACGCGCTTGAATAGAGTCGGCTTGGCCAGCACCATCGATAATCGTGGTGTTCTCTTTACCGATTTCAACACGCTTAGCTTGGCCCAGATCAGTCAGGGTAGCTTTTTCCAAGGTCAGCCCAACTTCTTCGGCAATGACAGTACCGCCGGTAAGGATGGCGATATCTTCCAGCATCGCTTTGCGACGATCACCGAAACCAGGGGCCTTGACGGCGACAGTCTTGAGAATGCCACGGATGTTGTTGACAACCAAAGTCGCCAAGGCTTCACCTTCGACATCTTCTGCAATAATCAGCAATGGACGACCTGACTTGGCGACTTGCTCCAGTACCGGCAGCAGATCACGAATGTTGCTGATCTTCTTGTCGAACAACAGGACGTATGGGTTATCCAGCGAAGCAATTTGCTTTTCTGGATTGTTAATGAAGTATGGGCTCAGGTAGCCACGGTCGAATTGCATACCTTCAACGGTATCCAGCGAGTTTTCCAGGCTGGAACCGTCTTCAACAGTGATCACACCTTCTTTGCCAACCTTATCCATCGCAGTGGCAATGATGTCGCCAATACTAGCGTCAGAGTTAGCCGAAATTGAACCAACTTGGGCGATTTCCTTGGAAGTAGTACAAGGCTTGGAGATGTTCTTCAATTCCGCAACCAGGGCAGTTACAGCCTTGTCGATGCCGCGCTTCAAGTCCATTGGGTTCATTCCGGCAGCAACGAACTTCATGCCTTCATGCACAATGGCTTGAGCCAACACGGTAGCTGTAGTAGTACCGTCACCAGCGATATCGGATGTCTTGGAAGCAACTTCCTTGACCATCTGCGCGCCCATGTTCTCGAACTTGTCTTTCAGCTCGATTTCTTTGGCAACGGAAACACCGTCTTTGGTGATGGTAGGCGCACCAAAAGAGCGCTCCAACACAACATTACGGCCCTTAGGCCCCAGGGTAACCTTAACGGCATCAGCCAGAATATTGACGCCAACTACCATTTTCGCGCGAGCGCTGTCGCCGAACTTCACTTCTTTTGCGGCCATGTTCTTAATCTCCAAATGAGTTTAGGGATGCGATGAGCGGGGCAATTAGCCTTCAACAATGCCCATGATGTCTTCTTCACGCATCACCAACAGTTCGTTGCCATCAACCTTAACAGTTTGGCCGCTGTATTTGCCAAAGATTACCTTGTCGCCAGCCTTGACTTGCAAGGCACGCACAGAGCCACTTTCCAGGATCTTACCGGTGCCAACGGACACCACTTCACCCATATCCGGCTTCTCGGCCGCATTACCCGGCAGAACGATGCCTGATGCAGTTTTTTCTTCGGCTTCGACGCGCTTGATCACAACGCGATCGTGCAGGGGACGAATCTTCATGGTTTGCTCCTGATGGGATTTTTTGGAATGCCGTAACAGGCAAAAATCATTGCTTCGATGATCGCTGTTAGCACTCACTGCTAACGAGTGCTAATGATATGGGCGACCTTTGCCCATTTCAAGAGTGCAGCCAGCAGAACTGCGTTTATCTTTCATTCGTACCCGATGGTATGCAAAGGCATAGCCGCATTACACGATAGAACGCAGCTAAAAGCACACTGGGCATCTGAGAAAAGCACTAAGGCTTGTTTACGATCTATCGCGAGCAGTCGTCAGCGGGTGAAGCGCAGTGCAGAAACCGGAATGTAGGCTTTCGAGCAGCACATGAACCCTGATCACGGCTGCGCAGTAAAATCGCGAACAGGTTCTAAGGCAAAGGCACAACAATGCCAAGCGCACTGGCAGGTGAGCGAACCGGGGTAAGCAAAAGGAAGCTTAAAGCTAACTAGGAAATAGTACGGCTTTCGGGCCATAAGTATTTGCACACACAAGCCTCAATAGGCCTGAAGGCTACAATGACCTTCAATGCTGGTTGTCGGCCTGATCAGCGACTTCTCTCAACTCTTCCAGAGAAAAGCCCGAGTTAATAGCGGCTTCCTGAATAGCCTGCATAGCTTCGCGCTTGCGGCGTAACAAATCGATTCGAGAAGAAACCGCATGCGCATCGGCCGCCTTTTTGGCGACCAAAACTTCACCTTCCAGCGAAGGGGGGTCGGCAAGGCTGGGAGTATCGCTACTGGAATTACTGAATAGAGCTTCAAGCGCAGCGCGCGATTGGGCAGCGTCTTGAGAACGATTTGGACGTGTCTTCATACTCTCTTTGGATAAAACATCCGTAATTACAGATTACAGAGATAGGCATTCAAATGGGGGCCGACACCACAAACTTCAAGTGCAGCGACATCGCAGGCTTTTGGCACTGTATTCTTCATAGTATCAAGCGCCTTGCCCACCTCAAGGATCAAACCAAGGTATGCCAAGAAGGCAACTGGCTTACTGCTTGAGCAGCGGTCGGACAACCACTAGCTCTCATTAAATACCCATCTATTCGACATTTCAAATAGATATTTTCCTAATCATGACTTTTGCCGCACTTCAGCTTGAAGTTTTCCTTATTCACCCATGGCAGGATTGCTTGCACAACAGCCCTATCCAAATAGCACAAGAGGTAAGTTAACGGAAAAAGTTTAACCCCAAGACTATAAACGTACCTGCTTAAACATCCAAGAATTGAGGACACTTGATCAACAAGTAGGGCAAGCCCTTCAATGAAAACTCAAACCTCGACGCTGCTCTAGTTCTCCGAAGAGTCCTAGAGGTAGGGGGAAACGCACCGTACATGTTGGCGGGACCACACCTGCCTAGATGCTGCCCCGTAGTCTCAGTACGTCAAGCATGCACTGTACTAACCAAACTTACTATATACCACACCCAGCGAACTTTGAACCTTGATTACGGCTACGCCGTAAGCACCGAACAAAGCTCTTAGCGCAACTAAATCTATCCCCGATCGCTCTGGGAGAAGCACGGATTTAGTAACTACATTAACTCCCGCCAAGTCGCACGCTCAACCCGTACCCCTTTGGAAGGAGGGAGAATGGCATTCGACTCGCACTTTTCACTACCAATTTCGCAATGCAGAAGAACACCGCTGGACGACGCATTTTTTATTACATAGGTTGTATACACACCAGAAGCATTACTTTCCTTTATCGCAACGCCGCTGCCTACAACCCCACCGCCGCCGCCCCCCCCGGTACCAAATGAAGTAGCAGCATCAGCCAACGGATTTGAATTGCTAATAAAAGAAGTCTCTGTTGGAATACCATTGACTTCATAACCACTAGCATATGCTATTCCAGTACTAAAATTTAACGCATCTCCAATATCAGACTTCCCACTTCTGTTTACATCCACAAAGCTGTACTGCTTATCCTTATAACGAACTGTTGAACCGGTCAAAGGGTCTACACCCATTATCCATCCCTTACCGCCGGGCAAACACTTTTCATTAGACTGGGTGATGCCCGTACCAAAAATAACCTTATCGGAAAAAACAAGTGGCGAGGAAACCAAACGTTCCGTTGAAACAGGTAAGTTGATATACCAACCCTTGATTGAATCAAGAGTGGGCTGGACTTTTAAATCAACAGCATTGTTCGTCATATGCCGATAATTGCCCGAACGCTGATCAGTACCGGTAGCAAGTACTGTTGCATCGATTTTTTGTTCGACTAATTTACTCATATTTACAGTCGTAGGTGTTGGATCCATCACATCAAGTACGCCATAGAATGCTTGCATTGAAGTAGTGATACGATCTGCATCTGTTAGTAATTTACCTGTACCAAACAGAATCAAGTTTCCACGGACTGGTTGTTCTGTTGTACCAGTTGGTGCATCACCCAACACTTGTAATACGGCAGGACGCTGAATAATGGGCTGCCCCGTAGGTGTCTTGAATATAGGCGCTGACGCCACCTTGAATTGAGCAGGATCAGTACTCGTCAAATCAAAGCGCCACATATTGCCACTCTCATCACCGGCATAGACATAATCGAGAACACCATCGAACTTATCGTCCAATCCTGCGGGTGACGACAAACCAGTGCTACCACTACTTGCCGGTAAATCAATCTTCTTTATCAATGCACCAGTACTGGCATTTAAAATATAAAGCGCTGACGATTTGGCAGCTGACTTCTTCCCACCCGTCGCTGTATCATCGAAATTATTCTCGTACCCATTGGTCAAAATCACTGCCGGGGTAGTTCCAAGGGTGGATGTCCGCACATTATAAATAATGGGCGTACCAAAGGAATAACCAACCTGGGCATCTTTCTGATCATCCCACTCCCATTTAACCGTATCTGCAGCTTTGGCAAAATTATCTTCGCTTGTCACATCCAAAGCGAAAAAACCCTGACCGCCTTGACCTAAGCCGCCCACCAATAGCGTACGCCAATCACCACCCACTTTTATATCTGCTGTCGTGATATTGCCATTGACATGGTAGACGTGAGGAGCAGCAATTTTCCCATATTCTGGATTCGAGAGTACTTTCAATTTTGGATAAATCATAGATGGGACATATCCAACCACCTCTGACATCTGGCTGGTATTGAAACCATGGAGCATCCCATCATTAGCACCAATAAAAACCATGCCACGGCTCTTCTGAGCTGTCTTGAATACTTCGTATGTTGGGTCTATTGAAAATGCGACCGGCGCACCAACAAACAACGGTTGCCCATCAATTATATCGCCCAATAAGCTCACTCGTGTCCGCAAGCCTGCTTCTGTTTTGCTACCTCGAAGAAACCGTATAACTTGCTGTTGTTCTGCAGTAGTTGCCCCCAACAGCACTTTCTGAGTAGGCAGCATTGCTGTTAGTCCCGCTGAGTCATTGAAGTCAAATGGTTTAGTGACACCAGATTCCGTTTTTGCAGAATATATTCTTCGTGCAGCTATGCTTGCTACATTACGGGCATTCAGAACAGCGCCTGCTTCCACCTTCTGGGTAAGATCAATTACACCCGCATCTGAGATAGGGTAACGACGTAATTCCCCATACCAACCATCAGGATTAAACACCGGTTGATATATAAAATTAGTCGTAGACTTAACTGCAGATTCAACTGCCAGCCCACCAGCATTTGAAATAGATGCCTTAATTCCTGAAACTGCATCTGTTAGCGCAGAGGTAAGGGATGCTTCATTATCAGCTGTAAAATATTTACCGCCCCCCACCGTAGCCGCTGCGGGCAATACTTCATTTGTTACACCAAAACCAATGGTATACGTTTGTAAGCTTTGCTTTTTAAATGCATCATCATTAAAAGACTTACCATCCAAATCAAGACCTGCCGTTTTAAAGTCAGCATCAGCTGCATACTTCACTACATCACGTAAAGCCCGAAATCTATTTGTGGTGTCACCAAAATTGCGTGCAACTGATGAGCCCTCCAGCGCTGCGGGACAATCTGCGCTGACTGACGTGCAAACTGAGAAATTCTTGTTGACCTGCTTATTAGTAGCATCATAAGTTACATAGGGTAACGCCACTCGGCCACTTCCCGGCAGATTATCTTCGCCCGAAGCATCACCATCTGTAATCACAATGACGAAATTTTTTTGGCATCTATACTTAATAGGGCTTGTATAATTACCCGATATTTTTGAGTAATACGAAGTATCTCCTGCAAAATAGCGCGTCACCTCAAGCATTGCCTCGCCCAATGGCGTTGCCGTTCTGGCTTTTATGTTATTAATTGAAGCACTGAGAATATCAAAATTACTTGTACCCGAAGTTTTTTGTTCTGGCGTAAGAACGGAATTACGTAAAACCCCGGCCTCCGCGCGCTCATTACCACCAACAGTAGTATCGTCTTTCACATCAAATGAAAAAACCCCCCAGCCGAGAGACTGATTATTCTGAATCAAAGATGTTGCCACCCGTTTGGCAATATTCATCTTAGTGTTAGGTGTTATTGCGGCGCTATCCAGATTAGTCCGCCATTGATTAACATTATTGTTAATACAAGTAGGCCAATAACTGTCTGGATTATTATAGCAGTCCGATGCCCGCATCCAATTATTCTGACTGTCTTGCAACATACTGGCTGAGTTATCGATCAGCAGTACGATGTTAGGTGACACCGATGTCGAAAGTGTAGGGGGTAGCGCAGGATAAGGCTCTGCAGCCAATGCACCAACGGGGCTAAGTAAAAGCGCCATAAAAACAGAGGTACATAATGGCTTAACTTTGAACTTACGCATCGTGGATTCCTCACTTTCTACAACTGTCCAGGGAATAGCTGTACTAGGTCATCACTTGTAATCAATGGCTCAATAACCATCGTCGGCAATATAGCGAGGTCCGCCGGCGCGTGAAAAACATGGTATGACCATTGATTAGAATCTCCGCATTGACCTGATAAGCGTAGCAATTCAATACACCAGCGGCATTTTCTATCTCCCAACCTGAACATTTGCGATCGGTTTGAGCAGCCATTGGCGATGGTTTGGCTTACGTTATATGCCACTCAGGCTGCCATTGCCGGATAGTCGACGTATTTCGTGAAGCCTTGCGCTTTCCTGTGGGAAATTGGTCGCACTGTTCGCAATTGCAACGCAGGGGCGAGGTCACATGCCGAAATTGCACATGTGACCCCATCCCCTCAAGAAAAAGCAATTTGCTAATTTCGATTCAGACCATGTCTACACAAGCAATTTTTCTCCGCTTCTACTCATAGCTTTACCAATGGACACACACCTACCTGTCTAGAAGAATCCGAGCGGATCTTCGCTATAGCTGACCAGCAGATTCTTGGTCTGTTGATAGTGGTCAAGCATCATCTTATGGTTCTCACGACCGATACCCGATTGCTTGTAACCGCCAAACGCCGCGTGGGCTGGATAGGCATGGTAGCAATTGGTCCAAACCCGGCCGGCTTCCACTGCGCGCCCTACCCGAAAGGCCGTGTTCATATCACGCGTCCATAGCCCGGCCCCCAAGCCAAAGTTAGTGTCGTTGGCGATATGGATGGCTTCTTCTTCATCACGGAATTTGGTCACCGATAGAACCGGCCCGAAGATTTCCTCTTGGAAGATACGCATCTTGTTATGCCCGGCGAAAACAGTCGGTTTCACGTAATACCCGCCTTCCAGTGGCCCACTAAGCATTTGGCGACCGCCACCAATAAGGCACGCTGCCCCTTCGGCCCGCCCAATGTCCATATAGCCAAGTATCTTATCCAACTGCTCTTTCGATGCCTGAGCGCCAATCATGGTGTCTCGATCCAAAGGGTTGCCCTGTTTGATCGCTGCCACGCGCTTTAGGGCTTTTTCCATAAACTGGTCATAGATGGACTCATGCACCAACGAGCGTGAAGGGCACGTACAAACTTCTCCTTGGTTCAAGGCAAACATTACAAAACCTTCAATCGCTTTATCCAAGTAACGATCATCTTTGGCGCAGACATCGCCAAAGAAAATGTTGGGCGACTTGCCGCCCAATTCCAGTGTCACCGGAATCAGATTCTGGCTGGCATATTGCATGATCAACCGCCCGGTAGCGGTTTCCCCGGTAAAGGCAATCTTGGCGATATGCTTACTTGACGCAAGCGGCTTACCCGCTTCCAGGCCAAAGCCGTTCACCACGTTCAACACCCCTGGTGGCAGCAGGTCGCCAATGATTTCCAGTAGGACCAGAATGGATGCCGGCGTTTGCTCAGCAGGCTTGAGCACCACGCAGTTACCCGCAGCCAGGGCGGGTGCCAGCTTCCAAGCCGCCATCAAGATGGGGAAATTCCAGGGGATGATCTGACCGACAACACCAAGTGGTTCGCGATAGTGGTAGGCGTAGGTCGTATGATCAATTTCGCCAATGCTGCCCTCTTCCGCCCGCAAACAACCGGCAAAGTAGCGAAAGTGATCTATCGCCAACGGGATATCCGCCGCCAGCGTCTCCCGGATCGGCTTGCCGTTATCCCACGTCTCGGCAGTAGCCAATCGTTCCAGATTCGCTTCCATCCGGTCGGCAATCTTCAACAGAATAGCTGAGCGAACCGTCGTCGCGGTTTTACCCCAAGCACGCTTGGCAGCATGGGCCGCATCAAGCGCACGCTCGATATCCGCCTCATTGGAACGTGGCACTTCACAAAATGCCATGCCCGTAATTGGCGTGATGTTTTCGAAGTACTGGCCACTCAGTGGCGCCACCCACTGGCCATTGATGTAGTTACCGTAGCGGGCTTTGAAGAGATCAGTCTGGTCAAACTTGCCTGGCTCAAGAACGTGCATGATGGTCCCCTGGATTTTTATGTTTGCGCCAGATGCGCAACCGCCAGGGGGTGCAGTAAGCATGCCACCCAGACCAGGGCATAAATGCAACGTGGCTAACGCCCTGAAAAGAATAAACAACGCGTATTCCCTGGCCGTAACGTTGAGCGCATCACCCGCCTTAACCCCATAATTGGACACAGCCAAACCTGCCAGACTGTCGCATCCTGCGACAAAACCCTGTCGTACCGATGTCGCAGGCGACAACACGACAAGGAGACCACCGTGCCTAAAGTCAATGCCGCGTTGTTAACGCTAGCCCGCCATCGATTCTTTGAGCAGGGTGATCTACCCATAGGCATGGTGCCGGATTTGATTCTGCGTTCCTGGCAACGTAGCCAAGTACTGATGCGCAGCCAAACACCCAGCCAGGCGATTCCGCAGCCGCTGCTGCGTGAACGGCATGAGCAACATGCCCTGCTGCGACAAGCCGCCCAACCGGCTCTGAGTTCATTGGCGGAAGAGATGCTGCATCTGGGGGGGATGGTAATCCTGACAGACCCGGAAGGGCTGATTCTGGATACGGCCGGTGATCTCGCCTTTATAAGCAGGGCAGCCCGTATGGCGCTTAAGCCAGGAGGCACCTGGTCTGAAGCAGACCGCGGCACCAATGCAATCGGTACCGCCCTTGCCGAAAGACATGCCGTCGCGGTGTGGGGAGCAGAGCACTACCTTACTGACAATCGCATCCTTAGTTGCGCCGCCACACCGATCCTGGAACCCGATGGCCGCATAGCCGGTGTGCTGGATATTTCTGGCGAAGCAAATCAACTGCCAGCCGAATCCCTTTCATTGGTGCGTCTCGCAGCGGGCTGGGTGGAACACCACCTACTACTTGCACAGGCAAGCCGCTTATCCAGACTACATTTTCAGTGCAGCAACGCCAACCTGGGCGAAAGCATTCTGGTTGTCGACCATGACCGCATTGTGGGTGCCAACAGGAGTGCATTACAGCTGCTGAAGACATCTCATACTCGTTTGCTTGGCACAAGTCTGGAAGATTGGTTCAACAATCCACCCACCTGCCGTCACGGCAATCTCCCTCAAGCCTTTTCCGATAAAACCAGCCTCCCCCTGATAGGTCGCTGGGAAAATTCAGCCACACGCATTGCGGGTAGCGCAACACCTGTCAATGATGTGTCAGACCCGCTTGCACCGCTTCAGCATAAGGCAATTCGTGTGCTAAATGCCGGGCTCGGCATTCTGCTACAAGGCGAAACCGGTGTAGGCAAGGAAGTATTTGCACGTAACCTACATGCCATCAGCCTGCGCTGGGCTGGCCCCTTTGTGGCGGTGAACTGTGCCGCCCTGCCAGAAAACCTGATCGAATCTGAACTATTTGGCTATCAAGAAGGCGCTTTCAGCGGTGCACGAAAACGGGGCATACCTGGCCGAATCAGAGAGGCCGCGGGGGGCATTCTGTTTTTGGATGAGATAGGCGATATGCCGCTATCCTTACAAACTCGCCTGTTACGCGTGTTGCAAGACAAAACCGTCACGCCACTCGGCGGTGGCAAAACGGTTCAGGTCGATTTTGGCCTGATCTGCGCCACCCACCGCGACTTGAATGAGCTGGTACGTAACGGCCAGTTTCGGGCTGATCTGCTCTTTCGCCTGCGCGAATTCGAAATCACCTTGCCATCGCTACACCAGCGTGGCGACAAAGCCATGCTGCTGGACCGGCTGTTTGCCGAACAGGGTGGAACCGCAAATGACCTGAGGCTCGACGAGGAAGCCCGTCGTGCTCTGTTGCAATACAGCTGGCCCGGCAATGTACGCGAACTGGTAAGTACGCTACGTACGCTAACCGCGCTGGCAGACCCTGGCAGCACACTGACCCTTGCCGATCTACCCGCTGCGATCAGGCTCCAGCAAGCAACAGCCTCTCTAACTTCATTGACTCACGAAGCCATGGCCGCCGCACTTGCCAGCAATCAAGGCTGCGTCAGCGCTGCCGCCAAACAACTGGGTATCCATCGCAGCACACTTTATCGGCACCTTGCACGTCGCTGAGTCAGCAAAACATCCTGTATAGCACCAGGGCAACAACAGGTTTTGAACTGCCTCAAAAAACCTTCTCATTCCGCTTTGCGCCACGCCGCCATAAACAGACATATCCAGCCGAATAGAAAAGCCAGGCCCCCCAAAGGCGTGATCATCCCCAACTTGGGTATTGCCAAAACCGTAAGCAGATAGAGGCTGCCTGAAAATAAAAGGACACCGGACACGAACGCCCAGCCAGCCCACTTACCCAACTTACCTAGTTGCTCACTGTAACCAGACAATGCCAGCAGCGCGAGGCTATGGGCCAGTTGGTAATGCACACCCGTCTGAAACACATCAAGATAGGCAGACGACATGGAGGCCCGTAAGCCATGCGCAGCAAAAGCGCCCAATGCCACCCCGCTACCGCCACCTATGGCCGCCAGCATCAACCAATGTCGATTCATCTTTCCTCTCCCACCGCAAATAGGGCCACGCAGACTACGTCAAAGCTATCCACCTTGCCTATGGCGTCTGTGTTAGAGCCTGCTCAAAGGCTCGCGATGGCTCGCAAGACTTTAGTAGGACTTACGCAAAAGCGGTAATGTTGCGGATTTTCTGTGAAGCCAACACGATTGAATTACTGCCAGTATTTGCTGGTAAGCCAAGTCAACTACACCCTGACGAATTTTGCGGATCACACACAAGAGATGAGCCACGATGCAATCAACCGGTTCTTGCGTAATGATCGCGTGACGTCCAGCGCGGTGTGGCACCAAGTACGCAACGATGTGGTGATGTCGCCCAATGCCTACCTTGTTTTTGATGACACCGTGCTGGACAAAAACGCCTCCCATTGCATCGAACTGGTGCGCCGTCAGTACAGCGGCAACGCGCATGGCCTGATCAAGGGCATAGGCGTTGTCAATTGTGTTTACGTCAACCCGGACATCGATGCTTACTGGGTGATCGATTTTCGTCTTTACGATCCGGATGGTGATGGAAAAACCAAACTTGATCACGTGCAAGAGATGCTCACCAACGTGGTGCGCCACAAGTGCCTACCTTTTGCGGCGGTGCTCATGGACACGTGGTACGCCTCGCGGCAGATGATGCGTTTCATAGAGGCTTTGCACTTGGTGTATTACTGCCCGCTCAAAGGGAATCGTCTGGTGGACGAGACGGACGGGAAAGCACCCTATGTGCATGTCAGTGCTTTGAACTGGTCAGAGCAAGACCTTGAGCGAGGCAAGCTGATCAAAATCAAAGATTTCCCCAAAGGGCATAGAGTCAAACTGTTCCGGCTTGTGGTGTCAACACGCCGCACGGACTACGTCGTGACGAACGACGTTACTCAAAATTCTTCATTGGATGCAGACCAAGTGTGCGCCTGGCGTTGGAAGATTGAGCAGTTTCACCGCGAAGCCAAACAACTGACGGGGGGTTGAGAAATGCCAATGCAGGAAAGCGCGGATTCAACGAAATCACATCGCCTGCGCTTATTTACTGATGTTACGCAGTGCATACGATAACCTGTCGCCATGAAGAACAAAGAACTCGATTTGTACACCGACTATTTGCTGAGCACGTTTGGTGCGGCGACAGCAACGGGCTTGTCGGCGATG
>NZ_PDZH01000053.1 GCF_002735695.1 Chitinimonas sp. BJB300 | reverse complement strand
CTATTTCGATCGCCTGGGAGTTCCAAGACTCGCCTAACCTCAACTTCTCGAACCGCCCGGTGCGGACCCGCATGCCGGGTGGTGTGGCAGGGGTCAGCCAGGTAATCTAGCCGCCCCTATGCCGATTGATGCTTTATGTGTTAGCCATAGATACGTAATTGATAGGCTATGTGGAGGATACTTTCTCACTGCTCAAGGTGTTGGCAGTGCAAAGTTAGCTCGTACAAACGGTACCACATGGTCGCTTAGCAATTTATGGGTGCGCGTAGTTGGATGGAGGACGTCCCAAAATACAAAGGTATCTGGATTCACGCACTCTGGCCGAGTGTGGTGACTCGTTAGGTACAGAGTGCTGACGTGGGCTCCGTTGATATTAAGGCATGGTAAGGTAGCGTTAGTCATGCCGTAGGTGCTGGGATTATTAAGTAAGTCATTAAACAATGAGTAGCTATCGAATAGTTGAATATTCAACCCCCCCCCCATTTTGCACCCTTAGATCTGAAACCATTTCAATAAGTTTACTGTTATAGCTTAATACCTGATTTGCTACGTCGGGGGCACCTTTGCCTTGGAAAACGGGTGTGCGCGATATATCCGGTAGATTAAGCAATAGAATATTGCGGGCACCGGCATTAATCAGATTTTGTAACCCAATTTTCTGATCTTGAATCGCATGCTCGACAGTTCGATGGTAATTAATGAAATCGTTACCACCAATCAGGACAGTGAATAGCGTCTTCTCTGGTTTATATGCTGGCGCCTATTGCATATATTCCATCCAGGATAGTACTTGTCCAGTAAGACCTGGAATTACGGATTCCTCTCTATCAGATCCGGCTCCACCAACAGCCCAATTATACATAGGTAGCTTTAACTCTTTAGCTAGATACTCTACCCAAACAGGTCCATTACTGAAACGACCACGGTACCAACTCTCCCTATTTGGCAGCTTCCACTCTGAGTCATTGAACATATTCATCGTGTCTGACAAACTGTCACCGAGCACGATAATCTTATTGATACGATTGGATTGGTCGTCGCTATCTATGCTCCATATCGAATAGTTGAATGAAAACCTGTTGTTGGCTGCTGTCCACATGACGACTTCAGGATTGAGTCCTCGGCGGCGGAGTGTCTGTTCGCATACAGCGTTAAGCGCAACTTGTGTGGTGTCGCTGTAGAACATATTTCCCGTTATGCTGGAAATGCTGGACCACCAGTAACCTCTCACCCGATAGTAGCCGTTGCTTTCTGGATCGAGGGCCCATACGTAGTTAGTGGTTGGCTTGAGGCGGTTACCAGTGGGGTAGTAGCAGCGCAAATATGTGTAAGTATTATTTTTGTGAGTATTCGCTGGACGTTGTACAGCATCGTATAGCAGTTCTCTTTGATCTACGTTTGGATCATGAGGGGGAAGGTACTGCTCCAGTTTATGGTTTGGTTGAGCACTATCTGTATCTAACTCCGCTGCGTTGGCCCATGCTGTTAGCATGACGCAAACTAAGAAAATTCTGATTCCCATAATATATTCCTTAGATTGAATGGATCTTTGTCAGCAGCGCTTCTTGTTGCGAAGCAATTTAATTTTGCGAGCTAGCAAGATCTAGTGTGATACTAAGGAAGTTGCATATATTTGAATATATAGTTGTTCCATTAAAACGAAAATTTGGTTCGAAAAATGATAGTTATGATGAGTTCTGCTTGAGCTCAAATCAGATTGGTAGGTCCTTTGCCTGCTATGTGTTTATTCCTGAAGAGATATAGTTTTGGAATGGAAGGAGGCGCTATGGGTTGTACTACTTGGCAGAGCCCCAACAATTGTGGTGTATCTAGTTGATACTTAGCCCGCTTGTCATACCTCTGCATAGGCCTGACTGACACTATTTGTAAGCCGTCAAGAATTGTGCTCATTAATTTCCAACAAAAAATACCAGTCAACGTTAACTGACTGGTACGAAGCCTTAGACTGCCGTATTTATCGGCGAATCAATTGTCTGATCAAGGTGTTGCAAGCACAAAGTGCGCTCGAACAAAAGGTGATACACGCTCGCTCAACAACTGATGTGTGCGGGTGGTGGGGTGCAGGACATCCCAGAAAACGAAGGTGTTTGGATTGCTGCATGCTGCGCGTGGATTGGGATTACCCAAGAAGGCGATCAAATTGCCACTATTTATTTCAAGGCAGGAAGTGTCCGTTGTAACCATCCCGTGATTGCTAGGGTTGTTCAACAGATCATTGAACCAAGTATGGCAATCAAATAGATGGATCTGAATGTTCGAACTCCCGCCATTTTGTACTTTGAGCACCGTAGCCATTTCTTCTAACTGGGTGTTGTAGTCAGTAATTTTATTTGCGACGATTTCAGCGTTGTTTTTGTAATTGAAAATGGGTGCACGCGACATATTGGGTAGTTTAATCAGTAGGATGTTGCGAGCGCCCGCACTGATCAGGTGCTGCAGTGCTTCCTTTTGGGTTGTGAGGACATGCTCGACGGAACGGTTGTAATTGATAAAGTCATTGCCACCGATGAAAACCGTAAAAAGCGTGTTCTCTGGTCTGTAGTTGGGGGCCTTTTGTCTATGTGCTTTCCACAGCTGTACCTGACCCATGAGCCCTGGAATTTCTAGTGTGCCGAGGTTTGCGATTGCAAGTTTTTCTGTACCCGCCCCGGCGCCGGCGATAGCCCAGCTATATAGAGGGAGCTTTAAGTCCCTGGCCAGGTATTCGACCCAGGTATAACCATTGCTGAAGCGGCCAAGAAACCACCTGTTCGGATTAGGCAATTGCCAATGCAGTGTGTTGTAGAGGTTTTGTGTATCGGAGAGGCTGTCCCCAAACGCGATAATCTTGTTGATGCGGTTGGATTGGGGGGTGTTATCGATGCTCCAGATCGGGTAATTAAATGAAAGCTCGTTATCAGCAGCAGCCCACATGGCCACTGCATGATTGATTCCTTTTTGGCTAAGTGTCTGTTCACACGCGGACTTAAGTTCATTTTGCGGAGTGTCGCTGTAGAACATATTTTCCCAGTTGGTCCAACTGGCGGTCTGCCAATATCCATTCACGTGATAGTAGGCGTTGCTACCCGGAGTTAGCGCCCAGGTGTAAGTTGTGGTGGGACGTAGAAGCGTCCCCGTCAGGTAGTAGCAGCGTAGATATGTATAGGTATTGCTGGCGGATGCTTGAAGGGCTGTGACTTCGTTGTCCGCAGATCTACGAAGAAGACGGCGTATTGACTCTGCAGTAGCTGGCTTATGTGGGGATAGATAGTGGTTCCATTCCGGGCTGGGTTGGGTATCGGTGGTTTCTATGGCATATGCCGGGGACAATAAAAGGGCACTCAGTAGCTGGCAGGGAACTTTCATATGCTTTTCCTTGTGTTGGACGGGGATGATCCCGGCTATGTCGCCCTTGGTTGAGGGCGAAAAGATTGCCAAGGGCGATCAAGCATCGAATAGGTGCATTGATGGCAATAAATTAGACAAGTCTAATGTTATGGTGTTTGCAGGCAGCTACGTCGTAATGGAGGGGAGCTAAACAAATAGAAACGGCAGCCTGGGCTGCCGTTTCTATTTGTTGACTAACTATCTGTGTCAGGGGGTTGCCAGCGAAAAGTGGGCGCGCACAAAGGGCGTGACGTGTTCGCTCAACAGTTGGTGGATACGAGTAGTGGGGTGTAGCACGTCCCAGAATACAAACGTGTCCGGATTGCGGCATTCAGCCCTCGGTCCCGGATTGCCAAGATAGTTGACTTGACTGCTTCCATTGATATTCAGGCAGGGGGTGCTGGTCTCTGTCATCCCATAATCTGCTGGATTGTTCAGTAGATCATTGAAGAGCGAATGGCTATCAAATATCTGTATATCCAGATTTCCACCATTCTGTGCATTCAGGTCTGTAGCAAGCTGGACCAGTCGGCGGTTGTACTCATCAACCTTCTGGTTCACTAGGACGGAGTTGCCTTTGTATTTGAAGACTGGTGCGCGTGATACATCAGGCAACTTGAGTAGCAGGATATGGCGTCCCCCTGCATTGATCAGATTTTGTAAGGCGCTGGTCTGATTCGTAATGACGTGATCGACGGATCGATCGTAATTGACGAAGTCATTTCCGCCAATCAGTACTGTGAACAGTGTGTTCTCGGGCCGATAAGCTGGTGCTTGTTGCGCATACTCCTTCCACGACTTCACTTGGTCGGTAACACCTGAAATCAAGAATTTCTCAGTGTCGGCGCCTGCGCCGCCTACAGCCCAGTTATACAAGGGCAGTTTGAGCTCTGATGCGAGGTATTCCACCCAGGTGTAGCCATTGCTGAATCGGCCAAGGAACCAGCTGTTCCGGTTAGGCAGCAGCCATTGCGATGCGTTGTAGACGTTCTGTGTGTCCGAAAGGCTGTCGCCAAATGCGACGATCTTATTGATACGGTTGGGTTGGCTTGCGTTATCCAAGGTCCATACCGTGTAATTGAACGATAACGCATTATCCGCTGCAGCCAACATGGCAACTTCAGGATTGAGTCCTTGGCGGCGGAGAGTCTGCTCGCATACCGATTTGAGCTCAGTCTGCGAGGTATCGCTGTAGAACATGTTCTTCCCGGGCAAGCCAGACCGCCAATATCCGTATATGCGGTAGTAATCGTTGTTTCCTGGGTTGGTTGCCCATGTGTAATTAGCCGTGGGTCTGAGACGGGTTCCTGTCGGATAGAAGCACCGCAGATAAGTGTAGGTGTTACTGCTGGCTGACTGCTGAGGTGGGGTGTCGGCGCTTGTGGACCGTTTCGACCGCCGACTCAGTTTATGCAGTGTTTCTGCGGAAGCTGGACCGTGTGGGGATAGATAGTGATCCAGGGTTGGATCGGGTTGAACATCGGCCGCGTCTGCGGCATGGGCCCATGACGATAACAGCAGGGTACCAACTAGCAGGGCTTTGATTTTCATTGTGTCTCCTCATGCTTGATGGGATCCCACGATCCTTACCTGTCATCCGCTTCTTTGTGTAGGCGGTGGGCGGGTTTGGTCCGATGGGGTTTCGAGATGAGCGCATCTCTTCGTTCCCCAAGTATTTGTTCGATCACCGCTTGAGGAAGTGGTGATCATAGCGTGATGCGCAGACTGTTGAGCGGTTGCTCTAAATTTGTCGTGTGAATACAACTGACTGATAGAAATGATCAAATCCATTCTTGGTATGTCATTGGTTTATTTGATGAAGCCTGATCAATACAGGTTTTGCACTGCTTTTGTACTGGAAGTGCTGTGTTAGAGCATATGCATTACATCGGAATATCGAGCGCTTGCTTGACTAAATATTCATTGCGACGTATGTTTCAAACAATCGTTTGACTGAATCGTCTATGCTTAGATGGAACGCACGCAGGTGTCTGAGGTCGTTTCTTGGCCACGAAGTCGCTTTGGCCGCGCCCTTGTCGGCGCAATTCAACCAGTTGCTGACCAGTTCGCAGCAGTGCGATGAGGTTGTGAACAGGTGTTTATACAGTGCAAATAAGGGCAACTATCTAGAGACAAGCATGGGCGGAACAGATGAACGGGACCGGTGAAATAAGACAAACAGATACGGCGACGCGGATTCTTGATGCGGCTGAAGTCTTGTTTGTCGAGCATGGCTTTGAGGCTACTTCCATGCGCATGATCACCCAGCGCGCCGAAGTCAATCTTGCAGCGGTCAACTACCACTTTGGTAGTAAGGATGCGTTGTTTCAGGGTGTCTTTACGCGTCGGTTGACACCGCTTACCCAGCTCGCAGTGCAAAGCCTGGATAAGCTTGAGCAAGCAGCCAAGGGTGCCCCACTGCTGGTGGATGCCATCATGCACGCGTTTATGGATGCCGCGCTTGATATCGCCTATGACCCAAAGCGGGGCGGGGTGATCTTTGTGCGTCTGTTGAGTCGGACGTTTGTCGAGACGCATCCCGTGCTGCGTGAAAGCCTGCCACGGCACTACGAAGAATTGGTAGGGCGCTATGCCAGTGCAACAGCCCGGGCATTGCCGCACATTGATCAGATTGAGTTGCAGTGGCGGCTCAACTTTGCTTTCTCGGCCATTTTTAATGCCTTCGCCGGTAACAATATTCTGCGTTTGTTTGTCAGTGACCCCGTCGTCAATGCGCGTGACCCGCGTTTGATTGCAACTTATCTCGTACCCTTCGTAGTGGCCGGTCTAACAGCCCCGGCCGTCAAGATGGGCGCTTCTCCCGATGTGAATCGGGCTTAACCCTGGGAAGGAAGATCTCATGGCACTCACCATCCTGATTGTCGTGCTCGCGACGCTTGCGCTGGGCTACCTGCGCGCACCCCTGATCGCATGGACGGTTGCGGCTCTGGCCGGTATCGCCTATTCGGTATTTGCAAATGGCTGCCCTATAGGCTGGCTGATTGGTGCGGGTGTTGTCGCGCTGATTTTTAATCTGGCACCGCTTCGCCGGGCGCTGATCACCGGGCCGATCTTCATTATTTTCAAGAAGATCACGCCGGCTATGTCGCAAACCGAGCAGGAGGCCATCAATGCCGGTACGGTTTGGTGGGATGCCGAGCTGTTCTCGGGCAAGCCAGATTACAAGAAGTTGCACAGCTATATGGTGCCAAAGCTGACCCCGGAAGAGCAGGCTTTTCTGGATGGCCCGACGGAAGAATTGTGCCGTATGGTCGACGACTGGAAGATCGTCCATGAACTGAAGGATTTACCACCTAATGTGTGGCAGTTCATCAAAGACAACGGCTTCCTGGGCATGATTATCAAAAAGAAGTATGGGGGGGTAGAGTTTTCCAACTATGCCCATGCCCGTGTGGTGACCAAGATTGCAACCCGGGGTGGCTCGGCAGCGGTGACTGTCATGGTGCCCAATTCGCTTGGACCGGGTGAGTTGTTACAGCACTATGGTACTGAAGCACAAAAAGACTATTACCTGCCGCGTTTGGCCAAAGGTTTGGAAATCCCGTGTTTTGCCCTGACCAGCCCCTATGCAGGCTCTGATGCGGGCGCCATTCCCGACTACGGTGTGGTGACGCGTGGTTCCTATACCGATCCGCGTACAGGCCACCATCATGAGAATGTGATTGGTATCCGCCTGAACTGGGAAAAGCGTTGGATTACCCTCGCGCCGGTCGCCACTATTCTTGGCTTGGCTTTCAAGCTATACGACCCGGAAAAATTGCTTGGCGGCAAGGAAGACATCGGCATCACCTGTGCGTTGATTCCTGCTGAGCACGAAGGGGTGCAGATTGGCCGTCGCCACTCCCCGCCCGGCTCGGTGTTCATGAATGGCCCGACCATGGGCAAGGATGTCTTCATCCCGATCGATTGGGTGATTGGTGGGAAGGATTATGTCGGCCAGGGCTGGCGCATGCTGGTGGAGTGTCTGTCGGTTGGCCGAGCTATTTCGCTACCGGCGATGTCGGTGGCGTCAGGAAAATTCGCCAGCTTTGTGACGGGTGCGTATGCCCGTGTTCGTGAGCAATTCGGCCTGTCGATCGGCAAGTTCGAAGGGGTGGATGAAGCCCTGGCGCGCATTGGTGGTTACACCTACCAGATGGATTCGGCCCAGCGTTTGGCGTTGGCGGGTCTCGATAGCGGCGAAAAACCTTCGGTGATTTCCGCCATCCTCAAGTATCACAACACCGAGCGCATGCGTAAGGTGCTGAATGATGCGATGGACATCCACGGCGGCAAAGCAGTAGTGCTTGGCCCGCGTAACTACCTAGGTAATGCTTATCAGACTATCCCGGTTGGTATTACCGTTGAAGGGGCCAATATTCTGACCCGTTCGATGATCATCTATGGCCAGGGTGCGATTCGCTGTCATCCTTTTGTGCTGCGTGAGATGAAGGCCGCCATGGCGAATGATGGTGTCGAGTTTGACAAAGCCTTCTCTGGCCACCTCGGTTTCGTGCTCGACAATGCGATTCGCAGTTTCGTGCTGGGTCTGACGGGCTCCAAGATTGCCTCGGCCCCGGTAGGTGGGGATATTGCCCAGTACTACAAGGATGTCGAGCGTTTGTCTGCTGCCTTTGCCTTGGCGTCTGACATGGCCATGTTCAGCATGGGGGGCTCACTCAAGTTCCGCGAGAAAATCTCGGCCCGGTTGGGTGATGTGTTGTCCAATTTGTATATCGCTACGGCTGCACTGAAGCGTTTTGCGGATGATGGCAGCCCAAAGGAAGATTTACCGTTGCTGAAGTGGTCGGTCCTGCAGGCTTTGCACGATGCTCAAGAAGCCATGACCGGTTTCCTGGCCAACCTGCCAAACCGCCCGTTGGCGTTTGTGTTGAACTGGATCATCTTCCCGTTGGGCCGGCACTTCACCACGCCGCGTGACCGTCTCGGTACCAAGATTGCACGTATCCTCATGCAGCCCGGTGCTTCGCGCGATCGTCTAACCCGTGATGTGTTCATTCCACAGGATGAAACCGATGCGGTGGGTGTGCTCAATCACGCATTGAATGCCCATATCGAAGCAGAAAGTACGGAAGGCAAGCTGCGTCGCGCCCAGCGTGACGGCAAGTTGAAGGCGCTGAACGCCAAGGGGCGTTTGGATGAAGCGCTGCAAGCGGGTTTGGTGACGCAAGCGGAATTCGACGCCGTGACACGTGCACGTCGTCTCAAGCGTGAAGTGATCATGGTGGACGATTTTGACAAGATGCTGGACAAACACGATACCGAGATTAGCCGACGCGAACCGGTTTAAGTGAAGCGTGGAGTTAAAAAAGCCCCAGTATTTGCTGGGGCTTTTTTATTTAGCCTATGGTTATGCAGTGTGACAAATATGTCGTCAAGCTGTGGCTAGACCTACTGTTGGTGCCGTTTTTGACTGTTTACTCTAAGTGCTGTGTTATTCTCGCCCAATTCAGCCTAGCGCTTGAGAGGCTAGGTTAGTTTTCTCTTCTTCAAAAATAACGGAGACATCTCGATGAGCAAGTATGCACTGCGTGTTACGACGCTGCTGGTTGGTGCAGCCCTAGCACAACAGGCTTACGCCTCAGGTTTTCAGTTCAGCAGTCAGTCGGCCTCGAATCAGGCGACGGCGAACTCAAGCGCTGCAGAGGCTGGTGACGCCAGCACGATTTCCTACAACCCTGCTGGTTTGACCTACCTGGAGGGTACGCAGCTGTCGGGTACTCTGAATATCGTCTCCCCCAGCATTAAGGCAGAGAACCAGCAAGCCACCACTCTGAATGGTAACCCTATTGCAGGTTCGACTGATGACAGCATCGGTGATCTGGCTGCCGCACCACATATGTATGCTTCTACGCGTTTGAGTGAGCGGATGGCGCTGGGGCTGGGTGTCTATGTGCCTTTTGGCTCAGGGACTGATTACAAGCGTGATTCGGTCTTGCGCTACAACATCAATCAGACCAAGTTGGAAGTCATTGCATTTAATCCAACGGTTGCTTTCAAGCTGACGCCTAAGGTATCGGTGGGTATGGGCTTGATTGCCCAGTATGCACATGCTGAGTTGCGCCAGTCTGCCAACTTTGCTGCGGCATTGGCACGAGTCTATCAGTTGCAAGCTGACGCTGCAGTTAATGCTGGAGCGACACCGGCGCAGGTCAAAGCACTGTTGGATACAGCTGCCGCAGCTTTGGCTCAGGACGGTAAGGGACCGCTGGATGGCTTTGCTGAAGTTAAAGGCAATGATTGGGGATTTGGTTTTAATTTCGGTGCGTTGTGGGATGTCACAGATAGCACACGCGTCGGTTTCAACTACCGTTCCAAGGTTAAGCATGAACTGACTGGCGATGCGGACTGGACGATGCCGGCTTCAGACCCAGCAGTCTTCCCGAATGCGACAAGTATTATCGAGAACACGCTGGGTTATATCGATTCCTCGGCCAAGGTGAAGGTTTCAACCCCTGCCAGCTATTCGTTCCATGTCATGCACCAGCTTAATCCAAAGACCCGTCTGTATGCTGACGTAAGCCGCACCAATCATTCCAGTTTTACCCAGGCCGATGTCGAATATGGCGCGTCGAAGAGAACGATAAATCCAACTCAAACTACCAACTTTACTCGGTTGAATTCGAATTGGAAGAACACGACCAAGATTGCTGTCGGTGCAAGCTATCAAATCACCGATCCCTTGCAATTGCGTATGGGTCTGGCGCACGACAAATCACCAGTGCCGAGCGTGAATGACCGCCTAAGCACGCTGCCTGACAGTGACCGTACCTGGTTGTCATTTGGCGCCAAGTGGTCCGCAACTAAGGATTTGGGACTTGATTTTGCCTACACTTATATTCACATCAAGAAGGCATCTGCCAATGTGAATGGCTACTGCGGTGGAACGCGTCCAGATATGACGCGCCCAGACAAAAACCCGGCGGCTACCCCAGGTGCTGTCAACTGCGTGTCCAGCTATACGTCTGGTTCCGCAGACTTCAAGAGTTCGGCTCATCTGGTTGGGATGCAAGCCAACTATCGTTTCTAAGCGTCTTTGCAGTCAAAATCGACCAGCGTGAGTTTATTGCTCGCGCTGGTTTTGTTATGTGTGGTAAATCAGACGATAAAGGTTGGCTGGGAAAATCCAATCACCGAATGTTGGCATCATATCGAGCAAGCGCTTGAATAAAACGAACGTTTGCATTAGTGTCTAGACTGATTTCTCTCGTGGTTGAATTTTGCGAGCCCCGATCGACTCCCTACATCGAGGAACACCATGTCCCAATCCAAATTCATCGTCCGCAAGGTAGCCGTGCTTGGCGCCGGTGTGATGGGTGCGCAGATTGCTGCCCACCTTGCCAACGCTAATGTGGAAGCCATTCTGTTTGACCTGCCGGCCAAAGAAGGCCCCAAGAGCGGCATTGCCCTCAAAGCCATTGAAGGGTTGAAAAAGCAGAACCCCGCGCCGCTGGCTTCTAAAGGCCGTGCCGACTTCATCACGCCAGCCAATTACGACGAGCACCTGCACCTTCTGAAGGATTGCGATCTGGTGATCGAAGCCATTGCCGAGCGTATGGACTGGAAGCTGGGTTTGTACGAAAAGGTCGCCCCACACCTGGGCGTCAACACGATTTTCGCGACCAATACATCGGGTCTCAGTATCAACAAGCTGGCCGAAGGTACGCCGGAATCGATGCGCGCACGTTTCTGCGGCATCCATTTCTTCAATCCACCACGCTATATGCACTTGGTGGAAATCATTCCCTGTGTGACTTCCGACGCCGCCATGTTGGACCAGTTGGAAGCCTTCCTGGCTACTACGCTGGGCAAAGGGGTTGTGCGCGCCAAGGACACACCAAATTTCGTCGCCAACCGCATCGGTGTTTACTCGATGCTGGCTGCGATCCACAACGCTGAAAAATTCGGCATCCGCTTTGACATTGTCGATGACTTGACCGGCCCACGCCTTGGTCGCCCGAAGTCAGCGACGTTCCGTACTGCCGACGTGGTGGGTCTAGATACCTTTGCCCATGTGGTTAAGACCATGCAGGACACCCTGCCGGATGATCCGTGGCATGCGCTGTTCCAAAGCCCGGTCTGGTTGCAGAAGTTGATCGAAGGTGGTGCCCTGGGCGCCAAGAGCAAGGTTGGCATCTATAAGAAGGAGGGCAAGACCAAATTGGTGCTTGATCCTTCGAATGGCCAGTATGTTGAAGCCAACAAGAAGGGTGATGACGCGGTCAAGGAGTTGATGAAGATCAAAGACCCGGGTAAGCGTCTGCTCAAGCTCAAAGAATCGACCAATCCGGAAGCCCAGTTCCTATGGGCTTGTTTCCGCGATGTGTTCCATTACATCGCTGTGCATCTGGATACCGTGGCCGACAACGCCCGTGACGTTGACTTGGCCATTCGCTGGGGCTTTGGCTGGAATGAAGGCCCGTTCGAGACCTGGCAGGCAGCGGGTTGGAAGCAGGTTGCCGAGTGGGTGAAGGCCGATATCGATGCCGGTAAAACCATCGTCAATACACCGTTGCCAGCCTGGGTGTTCAAGCGTGATGGTGTGCACGAAGCCGCGGGTTCCTACAGTGCCAGTAAAAATGCCCTGGTGCCGCGCTCGGCGTTGGACGTTTACCAGCGTCAGCTCTTCCCAGCCAAATTGGTGGGTGAAGCAGAGCCAGTCTACGGCGAGACCGTATTCGAGAACGAAGGTGTACGTGCCTGGACCTCGGGTGACGGCGTATTGGTTGTTTCTTTCCTCAGCAAAGCCCATGCGATTGGCCCGGCGGTGCTGGAAGGTATCAACAAGTCCCTGGACCTTGCCGAAGCCCAATTCAAGAGCGTGGTTATCTGGCATCCGGAAGAGCCGTTCTCGGTGGGGGCAGATTTGTCATCCATGTTGCCGGCCTTTATGGCTGGTGACTGGGACAGCATCGAAAAGATGCTGAGCGACTTTCAGGCCATGACCATGCGTTTGCGCTACAGCCAAGTGCCGGTGGTATCTGCGACCCGTGGTTATGTGTTTGGCGGCGGATGTGAAGTCTGTCTGCATTCCGATCGCGTCGTGGCGCATCTGGAAAGCTATGTGGGCTTGGTCGAAGTGGGCGTGGGCTTATTGCCAGGTGCTGGCGGCACCAAGGAATTTGCCTTACGTGCGGCGAATGAGGCCCGCGGCGATGTCTTTGCTGCGTTGAAGGATCGCTACATGACAATCGCCACCGCCAACGTGGCCAAGAGTGCCGAAGAAGCCAAGGAACTGGGCTTTTTCCGTGAGTCGGATGTGATCGTGTTCAACCAGTACGAACTCTTGTTCGTTGCCAAGCAGCAAGCTATTGCCTTGGCTGAGTCGGGCTACCGTGCGCCGTTGAAGGTCAAGGGCTTCCCGGTTGCCGGCCGTTCGGGCGCTGCATCGATCAAGGGCCAATTGACCAATATGATGGAAGGTGGCTTTATTTCGAAGCACGACTACCATATTGGCGCGCTGATCGCCGACATCATCACCGGTGGCGATGTGGAAGCTGGCACACTGGTGGACGAACAATGGATTCTCGACTTGGAGCGCAAGGGTTTCCTGTCGCTGCTCAAGAACGAGAAGACCCAGGAGCGTATCGCTTACATGCTGCAGAACAACAAGCCGCTGCGTAACTAAACCCAACCCTCCCGCGTGCAAACGGGGGAGGGTGGCTGCCTGCCGCGCTTTGCGCGAAGCGGCCCTCTCTCCAGCATGACCCTCAGGAATTTGGAGAAAAGATATGACTAAGCAAGTACAAGAATCCTATATCGTCGCGGCGACCCGTACGCCGGTAGGCAAAGCCCCGCGCGGCATGATGCGTTTCATCCGTCCCGATGACATGCTCGCACATGTTATTCGTGAAGCTATGGCCCAGGTGCCAGCGCTTGATCCTTCCCTGGTGGAAGATGTCGTCGCCGGTTGTGCCTTCCCTGAAGCAGAGCAAGGCCTGAACATGGCCCGTATTTCGGCGCTGCTGGCTGGCCTGCCCCATACCGCGGGGGGCCTGACCATCAACCGTTACTGTTCTTCGGGCATCAATGCTGTCCAGATAGCTGCCGACCGTATCCGGATGGGTGAAGCCGATGTGATGATCGCGGGTGGCGCTGAATCAATGTCCCTGGTGCCGATGATGGGTAACAAGGTTTCCTTGAACCCGGAAATTTTCGCCAAGGACGAAAACGTTGGCATCGCCTACGGTATGGGGCTGACCGCTGAAAAAGTTGCCGAGCAGTGGGGCGTGTCGCGTGAGGACCAGGATGCTTTCGCGGTCGAGTCGAACCGCCGTGCGATTGCAGCGATTGAAGGGGGTGAGTTCAAACAGGAAATCAGCCCGATCGAGGCGATTTATCGCAATCCAAACCTGAGTACGGGTGAAGTCGAGATTATCAAGAAAATCCTTGATACCGACGAAGGCCCGCGTGCCGGCACCAATATGGAAGGCCTCGCCAAGCTCAAGACCGTCTTCGCCGCCAAGGGCTCGGTGACGGCGGGTAACTCTTCGCAGATGTCTGATGGCGCGGGCGCAGTGGTGATCGTGTCCGAGAAGATCCTCAAGCAGTTCAACTTGGTGCCCTTGGCGCGTTATGTGGGTTTTGCTGTGAAGGGCGTGCCGCCTGAAATCATGGGTATCGGCCCGAAAGAAGCCATCCCGGCTGCCTTGAAAGTTGCGGGGCTAAATTTGGATGACATCAGCTGGATGGAACTGAACGAAGCTTTCGCCGCACAGGCGCTGGCGGTGATTCGCGATCTGGGCCTCGATACCAGCAAGGTCAACCCCTTGGGTGGCGCGATTGCCCTGGGCCACCCGTTGGGTGCCACCGGTGCTATCCGTACCGCTACCCTGGTGCATGGTATGCGCCGTCATGGCCAGCAAGGCAAGCATGGCATGGTGACCATGTGTATCGGTACGGGCATGGGCGCTGCAGGCATTATCCAGTCCCTGTAACGGCAAAATCAGCAGTTAATCTTGAAGTATGAAGGTGCTATGTAAAGCCTTTCGTGTTTCAAGGTCGCCAGCTGCTTCTGTTGGCATTGAAAAAGGTCGGTTGGGCTTATGGCCCCCGGCCTTTGTCTCGAACAGGCTTCGATTATGATGTGGATAGATTCCACTCGATATTTATCGAGAATAGAAATGGAGAAATGGGATGAAAAAGGTAGTGGCAGCTCTATTGATGTCGGCCAGCATGGTCGGCAGCGCGGTGGAAATCGGCGGCGTAAAGTTGGATGACACCCTTAAGGTAGGCGGAAGTGATTTGGTATTTAACGGCGGCGGTATTCGCGTCAAATACATGATTGCCAAGGTTTATGTGGGTGCGCTTTATACTGCACAGAAGACAAACGACCCCAATTTAGTCATCAATGCACCGACTGCGCGCCGTATGCAGATCACCATGCTGCGCGATGTGGCGGCTGATGACCTCTATGTGTCGTTTATCGATGGCTTGCAGGAAAATATCAGCAGCGATGAGTTCTCAGCCTTTAAGCCCCGTATCCAAGAAATGAGTGCTATTTTCCAAGCGGTGAAGGAAGTAAAGAAGGGCGATGTGATCGCCCTTGACTTTATTCCAGGTAAAGGCACGCAAATTATGGTTCGTGGCCAAGTCAAGAATGTGATTGCCGGTGATGATTTCGCGAAGGCACTGCTTAAGATATGGCTCGGCCCCAAGCCAGTCAGCTCGGACTTGAAAAAGGACCTGCTGGCTAATTGAACGGCGATAATAAATAAACTATAATCTGATGCATGGCTGAATATGTAAAAGCCACCTTTGAAATAGGGTGGTTTTTATATTTGGGTAGGTTATCCATAATGTTGCGATTAAGAATATGGCTAAAGGGAGAGTTAGATTCAAACCAGGCTTTATTTTAAATAAGGGCGCTGCCAAGCACCCTCTTTTTCTTGCTAATAACATGTTTTTGGGCTAAATAAACTAATAAATGCTGACTTGTTTCGGCAACTCCATTGGAGTGCAAAGTGTGAGAAATCGTTTCCTGAATGTCGTTATTACATTCCTTCTGAGCTGTAGCTGCGTAGCTGCGCCAATTCAGGCTGTTACCGATTCTTACCCGCCATTTATTTATCTGGATAAAAATAAACCAGCCGGTGTTGCTGTTGAAGTCTTAAATGCTTTGTTTAAAGAAAGTGGCCTGTTTGGGCAAATTGAATTTTTACCCTGGCAGCGTGCTTATAATATGGGCCTGTCGGATAAATCAAATGTCCTGGTTTTTACTATGTCTCGTACGGCTGAACGGGAAAATTTGTTTAAATGGATTGGGCCGATATTGAATGTGCGTGTTCGTCTGTATAAATTAAAAAGCAGAAATGATATCTCTTCAATGCAATTGGAAGATGCACGTAATTACAGAACAGGCGTGGTATTGGGGTATGCTTCTGAAAAACTATTGCTGGATGCCGGTTTTGAACAGGGAAAACAGCTTGATCAGGCAATTAATGAAGAAACCAATGTTAAGAAATTTATTGCGGGACGTTTTGATTTAATCTGTTCAAATGATTTTGTTTTGGCGGAGGAGTTAAATAAAGCCGGCCGCAATTTTTCAGAAGTGGAACCGGTTGTGACGCTAGATAAGTCGTTCGATGAATACATGGGCTTTAGCAAAGCCACTGATGACGCAACGGTGTCCGCTTTTCAGGCTGCTTTCGAGCGACTGAAAAAATCTGGGCGGTACGACGCTATCTTGGCAAAGCAAAGAAAGTAGCCGCACTCTTTGCAGAGTGCATACCCCGATTATCTCGTGGCATCTCCGGTACCTCTTTGGGTTTCTTTACCTTTGCACATGGGTACTGAGCCGTGACTGCGCTGACGACAGATTTATTGCTTTTAAATATGGCCATCGTTAGTTGTTCCCACTACGTGTTCACCATTTGATTCTGTTGCGCCGCAGTGTTACATTTCGCGCCCTTCGAGGCCCATGAAAAAAATGGCGTAAGTGGATGATTAATAAGAAAGTACATTCAGTTCTGTTCGTTTGCATGGGCAATATCTGCCGATCGCCCACTGCGGAGGGTGTATTCCGTGAACGCGCGGCCATGGTTGGTCTGCAGGTCACCATCGATTCGGCAGGGACACAGGCTTACCACGTTGGCGATTCGCCGGATAAACGTTCGCAAAAGCATGCCCTACGCCGTGGTTACGATTTGTCTGGCCAGCGCGGCCGTCAAGTGGTCAGCGCGGATTTCAGCGATTTCGAACTGATTTTGGCCATGGATAAACAAAATCTGGAAGCCTTGCAGCGCAAGTGCCCGCCAGAGCATCAGCACAAGCTGAAGTTGTTCCTCAGTTATGGTCAACTCGACCCGAATGGCGAAGTGCCAGACCCTTACTATGGTGGTGACGCCGGATTTGAGCGGGTTCTGGACTTGATTGAAGACGCTGCGGACGGCTTGGTAGCTGCGCTGCGTACCAACTGAAGGGTGCGCCCGATTCGGGTACCCCAACCAACCTGCTTTACTGCCTTCCTACCTAATCAATTCCATAATGCTCAGGGGATTTATCCATGCTCGAAACGCTGTTCAAGTTGCGTGAGCACGGCACCGACGTCAAAACCGAAGTGCTGGCCGGCTTTACCACTTTTCTTACGATGGCCTACATCATCTTCGTCAACCCGGCCATTCTTTCTGAAACGGGTATGGATTTCAACGCTGTTTTTGTCGCGACCTGTCTTGCCGCAGCACTGGGTTCCGCTGTCATGGGCTTGGTTGCGAACTACCCGATTGCCTTGGCGCCCGGTATGGGCCTGAATGCCTATTTCACCTTCAGCGTAGTGAAGGGGATGGGGGTGAGCTGGCAGGTGGCGCTGGGCGCCGTATTTCTTTCCGGCATCATCTTCCTGGTCATCAGTCTCTTCAAAGTACGGGAAGCGATGGTCAATGCGATTCCGCATTCACTCAAGCTGGCTATCTCGGCTGGGGTTGGCCTCTTCCTGGCCATCATCGCCCTGAAGAATGCCGGCATTGTGGTTGGGCATCCCGCCACGCTGGTAACGCTGGGCAATGTGCATGACCCTAAGGTTGTCTTGGCGATTTTTGGCTTCCTGCTGATTCTGGCGTTGGAGTATCGCAAGGTTACTGGCGGCGTGATCATTGGTGTGATGGCCGTGACGATATTGGCCGTTATGCTTGGTTACCAGGAGTTCAAGGGCGTGTTTTCCGCACCGCCCAGCATTACCCCCACGTTCATGCAAATGGATTTGCAAGGCGCGCTGAGCGCCAGCTTGGTGGGTGTGGTGTTTGTGTTCTTCTTTGTGGACCTGTTTGATACGACCGGTACCTTGGTGGGGGTATCGCACCGTGCAGGCCTCTTGGACAGCAATGGCAAGTTGCCCCGCCTGAAGCGCGCGCTGATGGCGGATTCGACCGCCATTGTGGCCGGTGCAGCGCTGGGTACATCCAGCTGCACCGCCTATGTGGAATCGGCAGCTGGCACTGCGGTGGGCGGCCGTACTGGCTTGACGGCTGTGGTAGTCGCCATCTTGTTCCTGGTGGCGTTGTTTCTGTCGCCATTGGCGGGCGCAGTGCCAGCCTACGCCACGGCACCGGCGCTGTGTTACGTCGCCGTATTGATGGCGCGTGGCTTGGCTGAGATCAATTGGGATGATCTGACTGAATCTGCGCCAGCAGTGATTACAGCGGTGGCCATGCCATTTACCTTCTCGATTGCCGACGGTATCGCATTTGGTTTTATCAGCTACGCAGGCCTGAAGCTGTTGTCTGGCCGCTTCAAGGATTTGTCACCGGCCGTGGTTGTGATTGCGGCGCTATGGGTGATGAAGTTCGCGATGTTTGAATGACCCGTCTGGCGTTGTTGCGAGCGTGCTACGTCGCCTGCCAGGCGGAGATAAAACTAGTGCGCTCGTTGGGCGTATCGAATAGGTTCTATCGAGACGGGCCTTAATTAACTCCAGCTTGCCGTATTGCTGCCCTCGGTGTGTGGGCAGCGTACTTTCGCCTCTTTTGGAAGGTTTCACCATGCTGCTCGATCCGATCTCCTATATCCGCGACCGCATTCGTACCGTGCCGGATTGGCCGCAGCCTGGCGTACAGTTCCGTGACATCACACCACTGCTGCAAGACCCTAAAAGTTTTCGTGTGCTCGTCGACTGTTTTGTACACCGCTATATGGATCAACAGATTGATGTGGTAGCCGGGGTGGATGCACGTGGTTTTATTCTGGGCTCGGTGATTGCCTATGAACTCAATCGCGGTTTTGTGCCTGTGCGCAAAAAGGGCAAGCTGCCTTTCCATACGGTGGCGGAAGAGTACGAATTGGAATATGGCTCAGCCACTGTAGAGCTGCATTCAGATGCTATCCAACCGGGCCAGCGTGTTCTATTGATTGACGATTTGGTCGCCACAGGCGGCACGATGATCGCCGCCGCCAAACTGGTGCGCAAACTGGGTGGTGAAGTGATCGAGGCTGCTGCCATTGTCGATTTGCCGGAACTAGGGGGCTCCAAGCTGATTCAGCAGCAAGGTATTCCGCTTTTCACAGTCTGTGACTTTGCAGGGCATTAAGCAGGGAATTGCCAAAAAACAAAAGGAGCCAATGGGCTCCTTTTGTCTTTACGGGGTGGCAAATATGTCTTCCAACAAAATCAATGATCAGTAGCCAGCCTCTATCAGCTGGTCGTGAGTTAGCAAGAAAACAAACCCGTCGCCACTGCTGGTTTCCAGCCAAGTAAAGGCCAGGGTAGGGTATTGGGGTTCCAATGCGTCACGGTTGTGGCCGATCTCCACTACCAGTATCCCGTGGGGGCTTAAGAAACGGCTGGCGTTTTCGATGATGGCTCTTGTAGCGTCCAATCCGTCCTCACCGCTACCTAATGCCAGCTCCGGCTCGTGCAGGTATTCGTCGGGCAGGCTGGCAACAGATGGTGCATCAACGTAAGGCGGATTGGATACGATCAGGTCATAGGTTTGCCCCTCGACCGCTGTAAACAAGTCGGATGCCAACAATTGCACGCGTGTTTCAAGGCCATACGTTTCCACATTGATTGCCGCTACTTCCAGCGCTTCCGTGGAAAGGTCAACGGCATCGACCTCGGCATCGGGGTAATGCTCGGCCAGTAAAATTGCCAGGCAACCCGAACCGGTGCACAAGTCGAGCGCCCGGTGCACGAGTTCCGGGTATTCAATCCACGGTTCAAGCGCATCAGGTAATAGTTCGGCGATAAACGAGCGCGGTACGATCACCCGCTCGTCCACATAAAAGCGATAAGCCCCCAGCCAAGCCTCATGCGTGAGATAGGCGGCCGGCTTGCGCGTGGTGACGCGCGCTTCGACCAGACTCAGCACCTGCCTGATTTCATCCGGCATCAAGCGGGCGTCCAGAAACGGTTCCAAGTGGTCCAGTGGCAGATTCAGGCCGTACAAAACCAAGTAGGCCGCCTCGTTCCAGGCGCTGTTATTGCCATGGCCGAAGAAAAGTCCGGCTTCATTAAAACGCGATACGGCAAAACGAAGTAGATCGCGAACAGTCAAAAGATGGGTGTGGGCGGCATTGAACATAGTGGGCAAAGGGGATGGGCGCAAAGCCGGCATTCTACCGGAGCGTGGCGTAACCGCCGTTTTAGAAGGGAATTTCCTTTGTAATTCGCAGCTTAGGTTTGCAGTATCGGCCTTCCGGCGTATAGTGCGAACCTCACGGGCGACTACGCCCGTTTTTGTCTTGGAGAATCACCCGCATGTCTTTTGACAGCCTCGGCTTGCATGCCGAGATCCTGCGCGCCGTACTCGATTCAGGTTACACCGAACCCACGCCGGTGCAGGCCCGCGCTATCCCAGTTGTTTTGTCCGGCCGTGATGTGATGGCTGGTGCCCAAACAGGCACCGGCAAGACGGCTGCCTTCACATTGCCTTTGCTGCATAAGCTGCAGCCTTACGCCAATACCAGTGCTTCCCCCGCACGCCATCCTGTGCGCGCGCTGATCCTGACACCCACGCGTGAATTGTGCGACCAGGTGTTCGATAGCGTTGTTACTTATAGCAAATACCTGCCCTTGCGCGCTGTTGCCGTGTTTGGCGGGGTGGACATGAAGCCGCAGATCGAAACCCTGCGCAAGGGCGCCGAAGTGGTGGTGGCTACGCCGGGCCGGTTGCTCGACCATGTTCAGAACAACACCATCAATCTCTCGCAAGTTGAGATGTTGATCCTTGATGAAGCCGACCGGATGTTGGACATGGGCTTCATTCTGGATATCCGCAAGATTCTGAGTCTATTGCCAACCGGTCGACAGACCTTGCTGTTTTCGGCCACCTTTGCGCCGGAAATCAAAAGGTTGGCTGAAGACTTCATGCGTACCCCGGAGATGATTGAAGTCGCCCGACGCAACGCTACGAGTGAGTTGGTTGAACACCATATTCATATTACCGAGGTGGGCAACAAGCGTCGTGTGCTGGCGCATTTGATCCGCCATCACGAAATGCATCAGGTGATCGTCTTCACCCGCACCAAGTTGATGGCCGACCGCTTGGCGCGTGAGTTGAAACGTGAAGGTTTCAACTGTGAAGCAATCCATGGTGACCGAACCCAGCAGTCACGCCTTGAGACGTTGGCTGCTTTCAAAGAAGGCACGCTGCGTATTCTGGTGGCTACCGATGTGGCCGCCCGCGGGTTGGATGTCTCTGAGTTGCCCTTCGTGGTGAACTTTGAAATGCCGACCAACCCGGAAGACTATGTCCACCGTATCGGCCGTACTGGCCGCGCAGGTGCGACGGGTATCGCTATTTCCCTGGTCAGCCCGGAAGAAGACAAGTCGTTGGGGTTGGTGCGCAAGCTGACCAACAAGCCATTGGTGTTGAGCGAAGTGCCTGGGGTGATGGATTACGGCCGTGGCCGTGAGCGCAGTACTAGCGCATCGGGGGCGACGCACGAATACCGTGAGTCCTACGAGCCAAAAGCATCGCGTGAGCCACGTATGCATCGTGATAGCGGTCGGCGCGTGATCGAACAGGTGGAAACGCCACTGGTGGAAGGCCGCCGCCGAAACAATGATGCTGCCTTGGGCGGCCGGGTCATCGGCAATATTCATCACTTCCACCGTACGCGTGAAGTGACGCGTGAATTGCCGGCGCTGTTGTTGCCGCCACGCTATACGGTGTCGAAGTAACTGAAAAGGGCGTGCTGACAGCGCGCCCTTTTTGCTGAGAACCCGTTCAAAGTCTGCTGCGCGTCGGCAATTTGGCGTTGAAAACGCCCTCGGAATGCTCATTTACTCTGTGTAAACTCCGCTTCCTCGGCTGTTTTCGCCTTATCTTGCCTTAGCTCGCGAGACTTTGAACTGGTTCTGAGGGCCTGAAATGCAAAAAGACTGGCAAGCACTGCTATATCGCAGCATTCCACTTGCGAGCGCCATGGCGGTCAACACACAGGTCATGGATGATGGCCGAATCGATCTGCTGGCCCCGCTTGCGCCAAATGTCAATGATAAGGGCACGGCTTTTGGCGGTAGCCTCGTCACACTGGCGACATTGGCGGGGTGGATCGAAATACAGCGATTGCTTGATGATGCGGGTTTGGGCGCTGATGTTGAAGTCGTGATCCAGCGTGGCGAGACGGCATATCTACTGCCGGTGCGTGCTGATTTTTCCGCGGTGGTCCAGCCGCAATGCCCCGATGTCTTGCAACGTTTTCTGCGCCAGTTTGAACGGCGTGGTCTGGCTCGCTTGATGGTGGAGGTGACAATTGTCAGCGCGGGTGAAAGCGTTGCGCGCTTTCAGGCGGACTATGTCGCAAAGCGTGGTGATTTTCAGTCTACTTCCCTTGATATGCACCAGATCGCACAACGATAGGCAGCGCGATGGGACGTTGTGAACGGTAGAATGCACGCATGTCCGCCGAGTCCTGTTTCCATTGCGGCGAGACGGTTGCCCATGCCGATCTCAACCCGCCGCGATACCCCATCCTCTACCGCCAGCAAACCCATCCTAGTTGCTGTGCGGGTTGCCAGGCTGTCGCCCAGACCATCATCCAGTCGGGTCTGGCAAGTTATTACGAGCAACGCGAAAAACCGGCTGATCGCGCCACCCCCTTGCCGGATGAGCTCCTGCAGCAAATGCAGCTTTACGATGCGCCTGAGCTACAGGCCAGCTTTGTCAAAGTCGAGTCCGGCAACGTGCGTGAGGCCGCCCTCATCCTGGAAGGCATCAGCTGCGCCGCCTGCATCTGGCTGAACGAGCGACAGCTGCTGCGTCTGCCCAGTGTGCTAGAAGCCAGCATCAACTACACCACGCATCGGGCACGGGTGCGTTGGGACAATAGCCGGCTACAGCTATCGCAGATTCTCGCCGCCGTGGCGGCCATAGGTTATCGTGCTCATCCTTACGATGCCGAGCTGCAGGATGCCTTGCACCAGCGCGAACGGCGTCGCGCCATGACGCGTCTTTGGGTGGCGGGCTTATCCATGATGCAGGTGATGATGTTTGCCTACCCGGTCTATGTGTCCGCGCCGGGCGACATCAGCGCCAATTGGTTGAGCCTGATGCAGTGGGGTAGCCTTTTACTTACCTTGCCTGTGGTGCTGTATGCGTGCCAGACCTTTCACACCGGCATGTGGCGCGACCTGAAACGGGGTCGTGTCGGCATGGATACCCCGGTGGTACTGGGTGTCTGGGCCGCCTTCCTGGCCAGTTGCTATGCCACGTTCACTGGCCGTGGCGAAGTCTATTTTGACTCGGTCTCCATGTTTGTCTTTCTGCTATTGGGCGGCCGTTATCTGGAAGGGATGGCGCGGCGTAAGGCCGGCGCCGCTGCTGAATCACTGGTCAAGCTGATCCCCGCTTTCGCGCATCGTGTGAATGCTTGGCCAACCGATCGCACAGCCAAGGAAACACCAGTCAGCCAGTTGCAGCTAGGCGATGTTTTGCTGGTAAAGCCGGGCGAAAGCTATCCAGCCGATGCGATGGTGCTTGAAGGGCAGGGGCAAGCTGATGAGGCATTGCTGACGGGCGAGTCGCGCCCCGTGGTTAAGAAAGTGGGCGATAAGTTGATTGGTGGGGCGGTGAACCTGGATGCGCCATTGGTTGTGCAGGTAAGCCAGTTGGGGCAGGAGACACGGCTGGCCGGTATTGTGCGTTTGCTTGATCGGGCGTTGGCTGAAAAACCAGCCTTGGCCCAGTTGGCTGACCGGATTGCAGCTTGGTTTGTGGCGGCGCTTCTGTTGGTGGCGGCGGCCGGATATTTATTCTGGCATTGGTACGACCCTGTCCATGCTTTACCCATCATGGTGGCGGTGCTGGTGATTTCGTGTCCCTGTGCTTTGTCATTGGCCACTCCGGCTGCGCTGACGGCGGCCACTGGGCGGCTGGCCCGCGCCGGTCTGCTGGTAACACGCGGCCACGCACTGGAAGCGCTGGCCGGGGCTACCGACATCGTCTTCGACAAGACGGGTACTTTGACCTATGGTCAGCCCAAGCTGTTGGCGGTTTTACCCTTTGCCGATCAGACTCCTGGTGAATTACAAGCGCTTGCAGCGCTGCTGGAAGCCGCGTCGGAGCACCCGATTGCCCGTGCTTTACGTGAGGGTTGCGTGGCTGCGGATTTAAACGTCAATAATTATGTCAACCATCCAGGGGGAGGGGTGGAGGCTGTTGTTGCTGGGCAGGTGCTTCGGCTAGGGCGGCCTGATTTTGTCACCGCGTTCTGCCGGGTTCCACGCCCGCCGCAGTTGGAAGGTTGGCACGCAGAAGACACCGTGGTTTGTTTGGCCAGTGCGGGCGAATGGCTGGCCGCTTTTGCCCTCGGTGACCAGGTCAAACCGGATGCCACCGCCATGCTCGCTGAGTTGACAGGCCTGCGTAGCCATCTGCTCAGCGGCGATGCCCCGGGGCCGGTGCAGGCCGTGGCTCAGCAGCTTGGTCTGGGGACATGGCGTGCCGCCGCGTTGCCGGCCGATAAACTGGCGTATGTACAGCAACTGCAAGCGCAGGGTCGGCGGGTAATCATGCTAGGGGATGGCATCAATGATGCACCGGTGTTGGCTGCGGCGGATGTATCGATTGCGGTAGGCGGTGGCGCAGATGCGGCGCAGGCGGCAGGCGACATGGTGCTGGTGGGTAATCTGACCGCATTTGCTGAAGGGCTGGCGGTAGCGCGGCAGACACGCCGCATCATCCGGCAGAATTTGGTCTGGGCGTTAGGGTACAACCTAGTCGCGCTGCCATTGGCATTGGTGGGTTGGGTCACACCCTGGCTGGCTAGCCTGGGTATGGCATCGAGTTCCTTGCTGGTGGTCCTCAACGCCGTTCGTTTGGCGGGTGCCAATAAGCCTGGGCAAAAGCGAGGAGAACCACGCTGATGGAAAGTCTCTACCTTTTGATCCCGCTTTCGGTACTCATTGCCGCGATTATCGGCGGCTTGTTCTGGTGGGCCGGTCGTTCAGGTCAATTCGACGACCTTGAGGGGCCTGGCCACCGTATCTTGCAAGATGATGACAAGCCTGTAGGGGACGACGAATAGCGGTTATTTCCCCTGTCGGTGTTGAAGGTTCAGGGCTTGGTCTTTTGCTGCGCCTCTTCGGCCAACACATGCTTGCGTACATACCAGCCGATATAACTGCCCATACCAATGATAAAGGTAAGGGTGAACAGACTGAAAATACCAATATCAGTGGTGAAGAGTTCTGTAAGCGCGACATGCATGATGGCCTCCAATGGGTGAAAAGCTGGAGGCCATTACATACCGTGTTGTCATTACTCGTTTTGATTGAGATCAACTTATGGCATACCAAATCCACTGACCATTTAAATTTAATCGTGGTATAGATCTGGCCTGTGTTGATTGTCATCGTTTGAATCTAATTGCTTACCCATTACCCATCTTTATTTCTTGAATGCCTACCTCACGTGGATGCCGAATAGCACTGGCAAGGCGATCAATATCAGAACTGGGGACACCACTGGCTTCAAAGGTGTTTTTCCATTCACGTACCGTATTGGCAATACGGTTGATGATCGCAATGGCCTGTGGACGTGTTAGGCCAAACACGCCATGCCTGCTCATGGCATTGGGTAGAGTAGCTAGCCGTCCTTCAAGACCGACTCCCAAGTGTAGGGAGCGTTCTTGCGAAAAAGCAGGCATGGGGACGACGTCGTAAAGTGGGGAGAGTCGCCAGCCTTGTAAGTTTGCATCCCAGATAAAGCCATGGTTACGCAAATGATCGTCATTGTTATGGACAAGGATGTTGAAAATCATCCGGCCGAATAGTTCTGCCTGATCTTGGCGGATGGTGGAGGCAGCACCATGGGTGGCGATCGCTTCAGCAATATCTGCGTAATGGGTGTGAGGTGAGTCGGCTTCATGCCGGGCAAGCATGGTGAGTGCAGAGAGAAAGTGGCGACGGCTGTAGTCATTGCCTATACGTACCCGATCAAAGCGTTCGATGAGCAAGACTGGACGGTTTTCACCAATATCTTCCAGACGTATGGCTGGTACATCGAGCCCAGCCTCACGGGCGAGCGACAGCGTAGCGTATTCAACGTGTGGTACTGAGAAGGTATCGCTACGTAGGGGGAATTTTGCCAACCATTGGTGTTGGTTGGCTTCGACTACCGCTTTGGGGCGTGCTCCCCCCATGGTTGGGCCGGCCTCGAAAATTTTCTCCAGACGGGCCGGAATTTGCTCTCCTGCCTCCACTTTTTCAGCGGCTTCTTTCAAGTAACCCAGGTCAAGCAGCTGTGCTAGCTCATTGGTTTTCACCAGTGCGTTGGGTGTATCGCGGAAGTCGAGTGCACCAGTCCGATTAGAACCGGCATGTGCCAGATAGATTGACTCAGGCAATGGCCCGGTACGGTGCAGTTTGTTTTCTATCAGTTTGCGGCCCCAATGGTCGGGCGCGGCATCCCGGAATACACCAAATTCGATTAATTGACCATTTGCGGTAATTGGAGGCTCCCGTAAAACGGATTCACCGGGTCCAGGTAAAGCCAATGTAAGCGGATCAAGCGCGAGTAGATCGCGGCGTTGGACGTACTGCTTACCATAACCGAAAGTGGATTGGAGTAGCGCTGCATGGTGTTCGACCAGCGTTAGACGACCCGCTGGAATGGCATCTGTGGCCCGTTCTGGATAGACAAAGACAACGAAATTGGTCTTAGAAGTCATAGTCATCCTCCTTCTTGGGTTTGCGAATCCGTTTGGATAGCCTGTCTGCGCGTAGTGCTTCACCTAGTGGGTCGTTGATTGGTGCTGCTGCAGTTACTACTTTTCCCAACAACTGCAACTGGGATAAAGCGGTGGCCCACGACGCCATGGACACTGAAGGGTCGCCCGCCTCAATGCGCTTGTAGGTTGCGGGTGAAATAACCATGCGTGCAGCCGCTTCGGCAACTGTCCAACCCCGACTTTGCCTAGCTGTGCGAATATGCTGGCCCAATTCGCGGAGCGGTGATTCGACTGAGGGGAGTAGTGAGGCGCTGATTGATTTCTTCATAATGGCTCATATCTTAGCCGTTAAATTACTTAATGGCTAAGATATGAGCCAATAATCTGATTAGAGTAGATCGTCTATGTGAGTAAATAAGCTTTACGCCTACGCCTCACCAATCTGCGATACCAGCATCTGCCATCTTGTGAGTTTCTCGGCATAGGGCAGGGTATAGGCCGGGCTAGAGGAGGGAAGGTCAAGCAGCTGCAAGGGTTTGGTCAAATCTGCAAGCTGACGCCGCCCCAATCTTGCTGCCGTGCCGCCATTGAAAGCAATCGTGTGGAGGTTGGGTAGCTGATTGACCAATTGGTGCAGGTCGTTATGCGCCTGGTTGCGGATGGCGGCATCCAGGCTACCCGGGCGGTCGGCCTCGGCAATCACATCCCATAGTCCCACGCCGTGCCTCAGCAAGGCTGCTAACCGATCGATGTACGTCTGGTCTACCAACGGTATGCCCAGTACCTCCCCCAACAAGTGCCAACAGCGATTTTGTGGATGGGCGTAGTAGCGGTTGGCTTTAAGTGATGCCTCACCCGGCAGACTGCCCAGCAGTAAAACGCGGGTATGGGCATCGACGACGGGTGGAAAGCAGCGTTTGCGTTCGGTCATTCGGTAGTCTCAATTTCGTCGGTATCGAACAGTCCTAGCTGATGGCCAGTGGTTCGGGTTTCTTCCTCGTAGCGAAAGCCCACACCCAATAGCCGCACGGGTTGGTTACGACGTAGCCAGCCTTCGCTGAGCAACTGTGCCCAGGTGGCGGCATCCGGCTTGCTGTTGATGCATTCGACGGTGGTATGACTGAAGTCATAAAGCGGATCTTGATGAATGCCTTGTACGGTTTGCCGTTGTCGGCAGACCGCTGTTGGCGGGCATAAAGATCGTCGATCAGTGGGGTTAGTTCAAGCAGGCAGCTGGCAAGATCAGGCAGATCATGGACATATTGGACAAGGCTGGCGCATGCACAACCAGCGTAAAGGCAGAGCGGACAAGCCCTTGTCCGAATGCCAGAAACGTCGCAATCGACGGATTGCCAGGATCCGAGCCCGTGTTGAACTCCCCTTCGCAAGTCTGGCGCAGATGGGGGGTAAAGCCCTACGTTGCATCGGGTTGGCAGGCGCCACCTTGAATCTGCACTGGAAGATTGCGGGGTACAACTTGCAACGCTTGTGCTATCTCGAGGTAGCCGGCGAGGTGGCCTTCTGATGCCAGGAATCCATTTGGATTGGCTGAGAATGGCCAATTCGGGAGAGAAAGCGATGCAAGACGAGTGACAAGTACCGGCACTGGCAGTCGGAAGGCACCGTAAGGTCGACTTACGCCGCTGTAATGTCAAAAAGTCGGGTTATTCGAGGTGCCCCTAAGTGTCTAATCGCCACCCGCTCCCACCCTGTGCTTTGACACGGTACATTTCAGTATCTGCCTTGGCAAGCAATTCGTCTGCTGAACTTCCATCGCGGGGATAGAGGCTTATACCAACGCTGGAATGGGTAAGGACTTGCAATTGATCAAAGACGAACGGTTGGCTTATGGCCGTCACCAATTGGTGCGCTACAGCTTTTACATCAACAATGTCTGCTAGGTCCGTCACCAGCACAGTAAATTCATCGCCACCTAACCGAGCTACTAAATCGGACTTTCTAACTGCACCTAAAAGTCGTCCTGCTACGGCAATCAACAGTTTGTCGCCAATAGCGTGGCCGAGATTATCATTAACCGACTTGAAGTGGTCTAGGTCAAGGAACATTACAGCAAGCATCCTATGCTGCTTGGCTGCAGCATCAATGGCGCTAGCTAGCATATCAAGGAAGTACTGTCGATTAGGCAAGCCCGTCAAACTATCATGGTACGCAAGGTGTTTTATTTTTTCGCGCTCACTACGCTGCGAGGTCATATCATGTTGAATGGCGATAAAGTGAGTAATGGCACCTGCGTCATCAAATAATGGCGTAATAATCTGATTGACAGTAAAAAGCTTGCCATCCTTGCTTTGTTCGACCAACTCACCTTGCCAGGGTTGACCAGCAAGTATAGTTTCCCAAAGCACCTGATAAAATGCCGCACTTTGGACACCGGAACGCAAAATATTTGGTGTCTTCCCAAGCAGTTCTACCTCGTCGAAACCACTAAGACGACACAATGCTTGATTCACCCACACGATACGGCCATAACGGTTCGTAATCATGACCGCATTAGCAGCGGTAACGAAAGCCCGAATTAGTAGTTTTTGCGCTGTCCGCGTCATAGGACTCCCCGCATCATCCTACATCAGTAGTGGTTCAGTATTTCCGGACACGTTAATAACGTATACCCAAGTCCAATCGGATCCTACTTAAATAGAATCAACGATTCAAACTTTATCTCGTCTTGTTGTTCACCGCACCTATCCTCAATAACGCAAACTTGATATGGATCAACACCGGCTGGCAGTAATGAACGTAAAACAGGACGGTAAACACAGTATTAGGAGTAGGAGATGAGCTACAAGAGTGTATTGGTACTCGTAGATAGCGGGCCTCGAGCAGCAAAGCGGGTCAATTTTGCGCTTAAGTTCGCCCATCAGCATGGTGCAAGGCTAACTGGGCTGTATGTGGCAGATCATCCAAGTGTTATAAGCAGTATCAGCGGTAACCATGTACCCGAAGTCTACGAAATCCTGCAGTGTAGTCTGGAAGAAGATGCGGTCAAAGCACGTGCCCTGTTCGAGCACGAGGCAAAGCAGGTGGATGGTGTACAAACCGAGTGGCGCCAGCATATGGGTTCTGCCATCAGTACAGCATGCGTCAATGCCCGATATCATGATCTGACGATCCTAGGACAGGATGATCACAAGTATCTAGGGCGTAATACCCCATCGGGTTTACCGGAAGCAATTGCGCTTGGCTCGGGTAAGCCAGTGCTGGTATTGCCTTACGCTGGCGAATTCGATTTACCTCGTCATCATGCTTTGATCGGCTGGGATGCAGGACGCGAGGCGACACGGGCAGTTGCTGATGCTTTACCACTATTGGCGTGCATGCAGAAGGTGACGGTTATGATCGTCAATCCTCAGATCAGCGAACACGGACATGGCGAAGTGGTTGGTGCTGATATTGCTTTGTTCCTTGCGCGGCACGCCATAAATGTTGATGTGAAGCGCGAGCCGGGTCTGAACCGCGATGTGGGGGATACCTTGCTCTCTTCCGCAGCCGATATGAACGTGGATCTGATCGTAATGGGACTATATGGACACTCGCGTTTGCTGGAAATGGTACTGGGAGGTGCCAGCCGCACTATTCTGCAAACCATGACTGTACCTGTGCTGTTATCTCACTAATCGCCATTCTGGCTAAAGCACGTCGCCATTTGCGAAATTAACCTTAAATGGCGACTAGCTGTTGTTAGAACTTGTTTACGATCTGTTACGAGCAACTGTCAGCAGGGTAAAGCGCAGAAACCGGAATGTACTTTTGTACATGAGGATTTCGAGCAGCATATGAGCCCTGATCACAGCTGCGCAGTAAGATCGCAATCAGGTTCTTAGGGCCATCCCTTTCAACGTCTTTATTGGAGCCACTTTGTAACTCACTGATATCCCGTCAGCAGAGGGCATCTCAGAGCAATATAGCTGGTAACGGACAGTGCACTGCCAATAGGTAACTGTTTGATTTTACGTGGCGAATGCAAAGACGTTGAAAGGGGTGGTTCTTATGACAAACTTTCACGCTATACAGATACTTTCCCATAGCTGCTAATGTCTTGCCTATTGCATGATTGCGCATGAACACTTCGCTGTATTGAAACCCAGCCTGCCATTCAACTCACTGTGTATGGTTCATACGCTAGCTGTCGTGGAGATGATCTGCCCTGGAAACGTTGCTTTTCCGCCAAACCATGACGGAATGATACGAACCGCATAAGTGCCTAGCTGGTTAAGCAAGGTCGGGGGTGATCTGGGTACCAGATGTGCCTGCCAGCATTTCCTCTATCTGGTCCAGCATACCGATGACCGCTCTCTTACCCGTTGCTTGGACGAATTGGCACGCCGCTTGGACCTTCGGGGCCATGGAGCCTGTCGCAAATGACTCGGCACAGAGTAATCTAGGGGACGCACTCTTCAGTACTCGCTGATTGGGCTGCTGCCAATCAAGATATACGCCTTCTATATCAGTTGCGATAATTAAGCAGTCAGCATCCAGGTTCTTTGCTAGCAGACTACTGCACAAGTCTTTGTCAATGACTGCCTCGATACCTTGCAGTTTGCGACTACCTGAAATTCGCGCTACGGGGATGCCACCGCCACCCGCAGCAATCACAACAGCTCCACGCTCCAGCAACCAACAAATTGGTTCCAAACCGAGAATACTTAGTGGCTGGGGAGAGGCAACCACGCGACGAAAGCCTGTACCCTCGGCTGTTATTATCCATTGTCCATCGGCATTGACATGATCGGCCTGCTCCCGTGTATAGACCGGCCCAATCGGCTTCGTGGGGTGTGTAAAAGCAGGGTCGTTTGGATCAACTTCAACCCGTGTCAACAGCGTGGCAACCGTGCGCTCGGCAGGCAGTAGATTGGCAACCTCTTGCTCTAGCTGATAACCGATCATGCCTTCGGTTTCGGCACCAAGCACATCCATGGGATAGGGCGGCACGGCGCCATAGGCCGCACCTTGAAGGGCAAGCAATCCGACCTGAGGCCCATTGCCATGGGTGATTACTAGTTTGTGTTCTTGTGCTAGGCGCGCAAGCTGGACGGCAGCACAACGGATATTCTCTAGCTGGTTCTGCGCACTTAGCACCTGTCCACGCTTGAGTAAGGCGTTGCCGCCCAATGCAACAACAATT
>NZ_PDZH01000052.1 GCF_002735695.1 Chitinimonas sp. BJB300 | reverse complement strand
AGCTCAAGCAAGCGACCAAAGCCCATATGGAGATGTTGGAAAACACCCCGGAACGAGTGTGCTCCTATTTCGAAGACCCCAGGATCAAGTACGCCGCCTGATCAATACTTAGTTGCCGGGTGAATAGTTATTCTGCGACGCTATCCCGAAAACTGGCGATGGCTGTTTCAAGTTGCAGGCGGTGCTCATTGTCGGCGAAGCAATCATCCGGCAGCAGCTGTATCAGGCGACTAAGCGTATGGGCAAAGCGGTAGTGTTGGGCTTTATCGAGTACCGAGGCGACTTCGGCCACATTATCGGCGCTGACCCAGGTTTGTTCGACCAGGTCGACGACGATTGCCAGGAACCCATCGCCATCCAGTTGTGGTTGGGCGAGCAACTGAGCGGATTGGTCACAATGCGCCTCCAAGCCGATAATCCGCAGCAATTGGTGTAGGTCGGCAATGACGGCGGCCAGATGGCTACCGACTATGGGCTGTCCGCTAATGGATAGATCAAACGCCAGGATACGTATCATTGTGCGTAGCTTGCCGCCGCGGTTTTCCCGATCCCCCAGCAAGGCCAGCCATTGCGATAGCTTTTTATAGGTCGCGGATGCTCGGTGGTAGAGGCGCTGCAAATCCTGGCGCAGTGCCGGTGTGGTTGCGCCGAATTCCAATGCGCCGAATAACGACAAGGCGATGGTATCGTCACTGATCAGCTCGGCCAGCGCTATATTCAGCCGTTGGCGTAATCGAGCGGAGGGTCTGCCATAGGCCAGCGCACTGGCAAGCTGTAATGCGAGCTGACCTGGGTCGGGGAACCGTTGCTGCAAAGCGAGCAGTGGATTGGATTGATTGGTCCACTCGTTCTTGCCGTCAAACACATCGTCCAGTGCAATCGGCCCGACTTCAGCCAACTCGGCTATCAGCTTTTCCGCCATGACGCGCCCGCGTGCACCTTCCGTGCTGCCGGCATTCCGTCGTGTATCAAGTAGCTTGCCACCCAATGCGAAACTCAAGTCCTCTTGCGTTTCCATCATGGCATCGTTCTGGAAGGAGAGCAGTTCTGACTGGGCCATTGCCACGACGGACTCCCCGTGTGGCAAAGCCGGCGGCACAACGGGAGGGGTGAACTCATCGATGCTCGACGGTGGGGCGCTACTGACCAGTTGATCGATTCTAAGCATGGGCAACCTGCTTTGCATTATCCCTTAGCTGCGCCAAAAGAAATTGCTGTTGCGCGGGCAGATCGAGGTGAATACGTACTAAACCGTTGTCTAATCGGGCTTGACCGGCTGCCAGCGTCTCATCAGGCAGCACGGTTATCGTTGGGGTATCCATAAATGTCGTGCGCGTACTGGCGACAGCCAAGGGGGCCACATACAGGCTGACCGCGCCATGAGGGAGCAGCTCCTGCACCTTACGCTCGATTCTGCGTAGCAATAGCTCGGTCTGGTCCACTTTGTCCAGCATTTCACCAAGTACCGTGGCCATCAAAGGTCGCCAGCGTGCCACCAGTTGGCGGGCGATGACTTGTTCCAGCGCCTGCTCATCACAAAGCCATTGCACAGTATCGGCAACGGCTTTGTCACAAGCCTGCTGAGCCAGTACGGCGCCTTCTTCTGCTGCTAATGAGTAAGCGTTTTCACGAATCCTCGCTGCTTCGGCCTGGGCTTGGGCCAGGACTGCCTCTGCTGCGTGTTGTAGCCTTTCTGCTTTAGTATGGGCGGCCGATAGTATTTCGGCACCGGTTATCCGAGGCGCTAAGGTGGCTGCACGAATGATCGGGCCAGTAGGGCAGGGGCCTAATACCTTATGTAGGGGGAGTTGCAATGGATTCATAACCATCTCAGCAATTTGCACAATACCGGCATAACCGGTTCGGCTGGGGGCCGTTGTTTATCAGGAGGTGGCAATAACAGGCTGGTGGCGGCAATAACCGGGTCGTCAGCTTGTGCAATCCAGGCGGTACCGAGGGTAGTCGCGGTTGCCAGCAAGTCAGTTGGCGTCAATGTTGGGGCCATGCAGGCGTCTACTGGAAACAGTGTCTGTAACTGCTCCAGTGCAACGTCACCCAACGCGGCAGCCAACGGTTGCCGGTAGGTCCTTAGAAACAGGTACTCAGGACACTGCAAAGCCCACAGGCCGATCGCCATGCCCAGTGTGTCGAGGCGGGTGGTATCTTCCAGCAGTGTTTGAGCGGTTGGGCTCAGCGCCGGTATTGGGTCATGCTTTTGACAGCCAAGTCGTAAGGCGATAAGGCGGTTCAGCGAAGGGGCTATTGCGGGTTGATTCAGATACGGCGTGCGCCAGCTGGCCAAGTCCAGGTGGGCCCACCAGCCTTTGTGCATCACAGTGCCGGGTTGCCACCACAGGGCATGTAGGCGTTGTAATGCGGGTGTAATCATGCTGCTCTCGGTTTACGGCCACGTACAGCAAAGACCATCAATCCCAGCGCCAATAACAACAATACTCCCCCGCCAGCAGCCCAAAGCCAGCGCTGCGGTATTGCCTGCGCATTGGGGGCGGGTGTTTTTGGTGGCGCCAGATAACGAAACTCGGCGCGTTGCAGGGTGACACTGATGCGGTCGGGCGAAAGGTTGGGAATGCCGTCGCGAATAAGGTTGCGGATTTCCGCAGTACGCGCAGGCAGATTGACTTCTGGGCTGTATTTGATGAATACAGCAGCCGATGCAGCCTGTTCGCTCTGATTGTCACGTGGGCGTGGTTCCGCTACCGATACTTCGGCCCTTACCACGCCGTCCATGCTGTTGAGCATCTTCTCCAGTTGCTGGCTTTTCAGGTAAAGCAGCTTGGCTGACTCTTGTTCTGGTGACGATACCAATTGGCCGCTGGGGAAAAGGTCTTGGATACCAACAGTCTTTCGACGTGGCAGACCATTTTGCCGTAGCACTTCCACTGCATCGACAAAGCGGGCGTCATCGACACGCACCGTGATGCCATCCTTGTTGGCTTGCTTTTCTGCCGGAATCTGATGGTAGATCAGCAAAGCCATCATCTGATTGGCTTCGGCTTCGTCCAGTTTGCTGTAAAGGTCAACATTGCAGCCGGTCAGCAGCAGTGGAAGGGCCAGCAGGAAAATTTTCCATGCGGGGGTTTTCATTGCATGTTCACTAACTTATTCACGGTCTGTGTCAGTGAGCCTGCAACCTTGGCGGCCAGCTCGGTACCGACTGTGATGGTGGAAAGTTGACCTTGCGCCGCAACCAGTTGTACTGGGTCCACAACGGCTTGTGGCGGTTGCAACAAAGCGGCGAATCGCGATTGCGTGGCAGCGTCAGGCGCGGCAACCGGTGCGGTTGCATCTGTCGGATTCATATTGGGTAGCAGGGATTGAATGGCGTCGATATTCATGGCTCTTCTCCTTGGTATCAGGCTGCATTGGCTGGTCTGGCAGCCAGTCGGGCATGCAACAGCTCGCGCAACTGGGGACAGACATCGTCGGGCAGTCCTTCGAGTCGTTCGAGTGCTTCTGTTGGTTTGTTAAGGCCAAACAGCAGCGTGGCCTGACAACTGGCCAACACGACAGGGTCGTCAATCCAGCCAGGCAGGGCCGCGAGAATGGTGCGTATCTCGCTGTTCAAACCGAGATGCACCGCGGCAAAACCAGCTTCGACAACCAGCCGACGTACTTCTGGTAATTCAGGCATCCGGGTATTCATCGTGTTTGTGTCCACAGGGCAATGCAGTAAGGCTTAAAAAGCGGCAGGGGTAGGTGTACCTGCTGTCGGCAAACAGGTCACATCTTGGAAATGATCCCCATCATCATGTCTTTCAATGACTTCATCACCGCACTGGAATAGCCCACGGCTACCGAGTACTGCTGCATGGCGTACTGTGCCTTGAGCATGCCTTCCGGGCTGTTGACAACATCGCCCTTCACGATGATATCGGCATCGCTGGCTGTACGACTGATCTGGTTGCCCATCTGGGCGACAATGTTTTCGATGTTCATGGCAATTCCTTTCAGGACGGCATGGGTGATGCGATGAAGCCCGAGTCACGCCTTATCTCGCTTGGCGACACTTGAAAATGCTTGCGGAAGCTGTCCGAGAAATGGGCATGGCTGCAAAAGCCCGATTCAAGGGCGATATCGATGACTTTGCTTGTGGTCGACATAAGCAATTCGCGCGCGTGGTTCAACCGTTGTTCCAGCAACCAGTGCTTGGGCGATACGCCGTACTTTTCATAGAAAAGCTGATTGAATTTGCGCAAGGATAAGCCGAGTTCCTCGGCATACCGGGCTACCGGCCAGGGCTCGAGGCGGTGGCGATTCATGAAGTCGAACAAATCGCTGTCACCGCGGACGAGCTTGTGGAGCAGGGCGGCGCAATATTCGCCTTCGACCGCAAGGCAATAGGTGAGGACGAAACGCAGCATGGCGTTGTTGTCGGCAGCAGCCAGTTGCTCGGCTGCATTAAGCATGCGGGGCCCCGCTGGAATTTCGTGCACCGATGACAGTGCACAATGCGGCAAGGCAGGTCCAAGCAAATGCTGCATATCGCGATATACCGGCAGTACCTGTGCAGGAGAAAATGAATACTGCGCTGCCCCAGGTGCTATGGCGTCTACGGTTGCTTCTGTTGTCAACAGCATGATGCTGGGTCCATTGACGGGCTGTACCGTGTCGGCGATGCGAATCTGGCTGAGCTGGAATCCAAGAATGATATGCAAAGTATTCATCTTACTGTCCACTAACCACTTGATAGCGTGAGTACATCATCACTTGATCGGGACATTTGACCCATCAGGTCATCACCTGAATTGATCCGATGTCGAGTAAGGGTTGTTACCCATTCCGCTGCTTTAACGCCTGCGGGATGGAACGGTATGTTGGCGATGCCAGACCTGGGTGATGACCTGCATCGCCGCCAGGCAGGCTTGACGACGCTGTTCAAGTTGAAGGTAATCTACGGCAGTCCTTGGTAGTCGTTGCTGCAGGCCTAATTCGGCGGCTGCGGCCGCAAGTTGGTCAAGCAAGGCAGCGCGGTGGAGTCCCAGGGGGTCGGCCAGTAACTGGTCTTCAAGTTGGGTCAGGGTTTGCATGAGGCTCCTACTTGCCGGTACGGGCAGCATGGGTTGCTGCCGCGTGGGCCTAAGTGTTAAGGGGAAGGAAAACCAGCTGTTGGTCATTGGCAAGCGAAACGCCTGCCGAGCTGAGCGCAACAATGCGCATGCCTTGCAATACCTGGCTGCCTGGCTGCAGGCGCATACCATTGGCCAGTTCGAGATAGGGTGATTGTTCGTTACCACCCAAGGCTCTTATGGCAGCGGGAAGATAATCTGCCGGCTTGATGACACTGGCGGCATTGACATAACGTAGCGAATAGCGCCGACCGGGAACGGCGTTCAGCGTTCTCAGCAAATGGTCGATGGCAGTCTGGCGTGGTTTATCAAGCTGTCCGGACAGCAGCCAGCCGCGATCGTCCCGTTGTGCGCTCAAGCCCTCAAACAGGTTGCCTTGCCGCAGGCGCTGCTGTAGTGCGGCAAACTCTTCGTTACCCTGGTCGCTTAGTTGCCAGCCATGCAGGCCGGGAAGCTGGTTCAGCGCCTTGGCCAGTGCGGGGAAGTGCTCGTCATTGCGGATTGCGCCATCGATCAGCGCTTCACCTTTTTCACTGATTCTGACGTCGATATAACGATAGCCATAGCCTGTTGCCAGGGCTTGCACGCTTTGCCGCAATTCATCGTCGCAGACGGCTTCACGCACCACCTTGACGCCAACCGCATGCAAGCGCGTCATCAGGTCAGTGAGTTGCGCGCTGTCGGCACAGCGGCCGTCCATGATCAATTCATTGGATTTTGACCAGCGCGTTTTCAGGTTAGGCATCGGTTTCAGCGCGGTAGGCAGCCATTCCTGAGGAGTGGGTGCTGCTGGTACGGGCTGAGGTACCAGGGCAATACCCACACAGACCAGTGCAACCACGCCGGTTACCGCAGCAAACAAGCCCAAGGGTGCGGGGCGATGTCGTGAGGGTATGCGGCGAGTGTCCAGTTTCGTGTCTGTCGTGCCAAGCACAAAACAGAAACCGGCAAGGTCAATGACTTTACCCAGCGGCAAAGGGCCTGGCAGGATGGATGTGCCCGCAACCCAGCAGGGGCTGGGACTATCGAGCACAATCTGCTCGGCTTCGATTTTGAGGCTGGCTTGGATGCCGCCTTCCAGTGGAAGGGACAGGTCACTGTCGCCTGAGCCCAATGTAAACAGGCCGGCGGGCAAGCGCAGTTCGCGACCAGCCAGTGGGCCATTGAGCAGTTTGAGCTTGTAGCGGGCATTCATTATATCGTTTCCCTTTGCGCTATCAGTCCAGCAAGCGTGGCTCAGCCTTGATCAGAAACAGGCGGACGATGCTCCGAGTGTTCTGCGACTTGCTGCGGAAAAGACTGCCAATAAAGGGAATATCCCCAAGTAATGGGATCTTGCGTTCGGTTTCAGTATCTTCATTTTGTACAAAGCCCCCCAACAGCAGTGCCTGACCAAGGTTCAGTGTGGCCTGGGTGGCAATCTCAGCGTTCTGGATTTGTGGCAGATCTTCAGCCTGGCTAAAGGGCTTACCCTGGCGGCCATCCTGGATATTGAGCGTCAACAATACCTTGTCACCGGAGGTTTCCCGGATCATGCGCGGTGTCACCCGCATCAGCGCGCCTGCCGTAACCGATTCCAGCTTGACGTTCTTTTCGCTGCTGAGCTTGGTGTAGAAGGTGATATTGCGATCCAGCACCGCCTGGACATTGTCGAGCGTGACGACGGAAGGGCGGGAAACGATCTTGGCCTTGGATTTCTGCGTCAGCGCATTAAGCCGCGCCATGAAGCCCCCTGCATTCGATACCACCGATGAGAAGCTGTCCGAGCCTAAACCGCTATCGGCATTGAAGCTGACGCTGCCACCGCCGATACGTGCCGATGCAGCCCAGTCGATACCCAGTTGATTGATATCCGAGGCATCCACATCAATGATGGCGACTGAAATCTCGACCAGGGTAGGGCGTTGATCGAGCTTGGCGATGAGATCGTTGTACAATCCCATGTTCTTTTTTCGATCGCGAATCAGCACCGCGTTCTGTCGTGGATCGGCAGCAAAGGTAGGCAGGGCACTGGTGTCGGTAGGGGCGGGGCCTTTGTTGTCGGCCAGCGGCAGCGCCTTTCCCTGAGCCATTTCGCGCAAGACCGACACAACGCCGGGTACGACAACATTCTGGCTGCGATAGCTGTAGCTGGTATCGCCTGCGCTGGCGTATTTCAGTGCATAGACATCGACCGCTTCTTTGTTCTGCTCCTGATTGAGATTTTGCTCATCAAGTTGCTTGGTCAGCTCCTGTATGCGTAACAGACAGACGGGTACACCGGCAATTTGCAGGGAGTTGGCATTGCCTAGGGGCCGCACCTGGCAAGCCTGGCCGTCGAGCAGGCCGCTTTGGGTGATCAGTTTGACCAACGCATCTGCACCCAGGTAGTTGGGCGACAGCAAGGCGCTACTGATTTCCTGGGCTTTGTAGATATAAAGCGTGTTGCCATCAAAGTACGGCAATAGCTGGTAAAGTCGGGACAATTCGGACAAAGCTCGACCCGCGGGTTTGTCCACCAGCGTGCCGGCATAGTCCTCCTCGATTTTGGGGCTCACCACGACTGGCAAGCCATAGTTGGCGCCTAAATCGCGTAATACATTGGCAAGCTTGCTACCGCGGCTCGACACGAAATATGGCTCACCGCGCCAGGGGATCGGTAGCGCGAGCGTTGTTACCGACAGTAGGCTGCAGACGGTAGCGATAAGGCGGATACTGAATGGCTTCATGCGTATCTCCCATCCATGGGTAAGGGAGCAACGTCCGGTAGCGGGTCTTGTGACAGTAAGGCGGCAAGCGCCTGCTGTTGTTTCAGAAGCAGGTCCAGTTCGATATCGAGTAATAAGGCGGGATAACGCCGCAGCAGCCAAAGGCGGCCCTCATTGATGTAGAGGGTGTCATCTGCCGCTTCGGGCGTAGCTGCCAGCAGCAAGCAGACAGCTGATGCTTGTTGCAAGGGTTTGTCGATCACCAGTGCGACGGTGAGCCCGCTTGGAAATGCCCGCGCACGTAATTGGCGCTCCCCTAGTTGGCCATGGAGCGGCGCACTGCGCAGTTCAGGCAGGGGAATGGCCAGACGCCGGGCTAACCAGGCAAGCGACCGATAGGGGTCAAGTTCATGTTTCATGGCCTAGATACTGCCTCTGCAACCCAAAACCGAGCATCCGGTCTTGACCTGAATTGCTATAACGGTAGATGACTGAATTACTGCGTGACCCTAAATATGAGCTTGATATCTTTTGCCAAATTGCGTGTGTTGATTGTTGAGGACCACTCATTACTCATTGACGGCCTCCGCAATTTGTTAGCGGCTCAAGGTCGATATGAGGTAGTGGGCGAAGTAACCGATGGATTACAGGTATACGAAGCTTGCCAGCGCCTGGAGCCTGATCTGATCCTGCTGGATCTGTCTTTGCCCGGTATGGATGGCATAGATGTCATCCATCAACTGCATAAACGCTGGGAAACGTTACGTATCGTCGTCGTCACGGCCTCCAATGAAGAACACCGTGGTCGTGCTGCGCTGGCTGCGGGTGCGCTGGCCTATGTGCTCAAGCAAAGCCCACAGCAGGTTTTGCTGGCTGCTTTGCAACACGCTGTGCTGGGTAAGGCTTTCATTGATCCGGCGCTCAAGCTTGATTCAATCGCCGAACCCGAAGTGGCGGCCGGGGAAGCCGCACTTACCTTGCGTGAGCGACAAGTGCTTAAGCTGGTAGCCGAAGGTAAGCGCAATCGTGATGTGGCCGAACTGTTGTCGATCAGCCTGAAAACCGTTGAAACCCATCGGTTGAATTTGATGCGCAAGCTGGATGCCCATAACGCGGCGGAATTAAGTAGTTGGGCGCGCCGATTGGGTTTGACGGAGTTCTGAGCTCAGTTAAAAACGCGTTCAATGCTGTATCGCCGACGCGCAGCAGACATTGAACAGGCTTTTAGCGAGGTGTCTGTTGCCCCAGGTTGGATTCCACACTGTCAATCAGTTGACCAAACGCCAGCCAATCGTCTTCGCTGAGCGCGTCGCCTTCGAGTAGATGAATCTCCCATTGCTCTGCTGCTTCGCTCACAAGCTCAAGCCCCGCTTGGCCTGCCAGTCCTTTCAAGCTGTGAAGCAGTTCCAGCGACTGTCCGCGATCACCGTTTGCAATAGCACGCCCCAATGCCTGATGGCGCTCGGCCAGATCGTGCTTTAGCCGTACCAACACGTGTTTTTCGCGACCCAGTATCGGCACCTGCATGCCGGCGTTGATCGCCAACTCTATGCCGCGCGCCAGCTGCAGGTCGGCAGCGAACTCGATGGCTTGTGCCAGGACGGCAGGTACGATCGGTTTGGTCAGGTATTCATTCAAACCCAAGCCCAGCAGGCGCTCCCGTTCTCCGGGCTGGGCATTGGCTGTCAGCGCAATGATGGGGCAGTCGGGGTCAAGCACACTCCCTGCGTCATCCCGCCAACGTGCGACGGTTTCTACGCCACTCAGGCCCGGCATGCGCATGTCCATCAGCACCAGGTCGAAGATTTGCCGCCGCCCTAGCTCAAGCGCTGCCATGCCGCCGGAAGCCTCGCGGGTCAGATGGCCTTGTTGGCGCACCATCCGGCCGATGATGTCCCGATTGGTATCCACATCATCCACCACCAGTATCTTGAGAGACCAGGGGGAGGGAGAGGGTTCAGCCCCGATAGACAGGCGCTCGGCTTCGCCTTCTACATTCAACTTTTGCCTTAGCCTGGCCGGCAGGTAGGCCAACTCAGGCGCATCAAGTTTTTCGTTGTATCCCACTTCCGGGCGATAACCCCACTGCGCCAGCTGATGATGTAAGCGTGCCGGCGCTATGATGATTCCGCCAGACATCGGTACTTCGATAGCAGCCTCACGCAACGGTAGTGTCAGTACGAAATAGGCGCCTGGCTGGTTATCCTGCAGCAGACGAAGGTCACCGCCCAGTAGTTTGGCCAAGCTGTGGGCGATGGGTAGTCCCAGCCCACTGCCGGCGGTATGGACGACCACCTGTTGGAAAGGGGCAAACACTTGGCGTTGTTTATCTGGGGGAATGCCCGGCCCCGTATCACGTACGGCAAAAAACACTTGATCATCCTGACACCAGGCAGACAACTTGACTTCACCCACACTGGTGAATTTGACGGCATTGCCAAGCAGGTTGATCAGAATCTGCCGCAACCTTAGGCCATCGGTACGCAGGGTGCGTGGAAACGCGGCGGCAATGTCCACAGTCAGCGTCAGGCGCTTGTTGATTGCCGGCGCTTGTATGGTGAGCATGACCTGGTCGACCAACTCAAGTAAATCCACGGGCAGCGGCGTGACCACCATTTGCCCGGATTCAATGCGGGAGAAGTCCAACAGATTGTTGATGATTTCCAGTAGATGCCCTGAACAGTTGATGGCTGAATCGATCAGGTCATACTGATTACCATCGCAATCCGTCTTTTGTAGGAGCATCAGTGCACCCACGATGCCATTGAGCGGAGTACGGATCTCGTGGCTGATGCTGGTGATCTGTTCGCTCTTGTTGGCGCTGGCCCGCTCGGCTAGTTTCTTGGCCTGGTCGAGTGCACTGGTGCGTTCCGCCACCTTGGCTTCCAGCTCGGCATACTGCGACTTTACGGCGTCGAGCAGATGGTTGTAGGCCCGGGCGATCTGCCCCAATTCGTCTCGTCGGTACTCGGGCAGACGGGCGTACTGATTGACGACGGTATGGGCATCAATGGTGACCACAAAGGTCTGGAGGGTGCCGCCAAGGCTGCGTTGCAGCACATAGTAAAGAAGGGCCACCAGCAATATCAGGGTAATCACTGCAATGGGCAGCCGTTTTTGCAGGCTGGACAGCGCTTCATCAGTCAGCCTGGATGAAGGGTAGAGCTGAACAAAGCGCCAGCCCGTAGACTTGATCTGTATGCACTGCGTATGTACGCCGTTGATGCGCCGCCCTCCTTCATCGATGCAGTTGGGCAGGCGGGAAAGCTCTCCTGAGAGCGCTCTGGCCAATGGAGGTTGTGGTAATAACGGGTGATTCTGTGCATCCAGCCATGCTTCTTCAGTGCCCGGCACGTTATTGGCATCGTTGCCAAATGATTTGGAAAGCTGCACGGTCAGCCCAACGAGTGCACCGCTGCCTGGGTCCAACGCCCCTACCGACACCCGCCATCCATTATCACCGTTTGAATATGGCTTTCCCCAAATCAAGCCACGGTAGGGTATCGCGTGACGTAATAGCGCCAGTTGGTCGAGGTAGTGCTTTCTGCGAACCTCGTTGTCCTTGGATTGGTGCAACGCCACGCCGGTATCAAGTAGTACAAAGGTATCGACAATATGGCCGATTCCGCTGGCGCCGAATGCTTCGACAAATGATTGGGCCTTGGACACCAAAGGGTCATCCAACTGCGTGGCATCCGGTGGGATGAACTCAGATGCAAGGTATTGAAAACAACCGTTGGCGTCCCCGCGGGGCGATGTCTGCCAGGAGTGCAACAAGGTACGCACATCGCGGGCTACGAATGCCAGATTATCAGCTTCCTGTTGTGCCCGATTCTTGGTCTGGACATTCAGCATTTCCTCCAGCGAAGCGCGGGCTTCTTTGAAGTCTAGAAATAAGCTGATCGAGGTTGTGATGATCCAGAACAGGACCATCGCCGCACTGAGGACAAGGCTGAGGCGAAAGGGCAGCGACGTTTTCCATGGCGGATATTTCATGCAAGACTCCAGGGCAAGGATGCATCGCGGCACCGGGCTTGGGATCTGTTGACATTGACGCTACGGATATTTCGCGGCATCCATCCGTTATATCCCTGCACTATTGCGGGGGTTTCGGTCCACTGGTAAACAAATGCAACAGCCGGTTCATGTCCTGCCAACCCGGATTAGGGACTGGTGCAGCATGTTTTGCAAGCCGCGGGGGTGCCGTCACAGGGCCGAACAGTGTCCGTGGTGCGCTAGCATTCCCCTTGAAGTCTGCATAATAGGCCAGCACCTTGCTGACATACTGACGCGTTTCGGCATAGGGTGGAATTTGGTCTGCATAGCGCGCCACCGCGCCTTCCCCCGCGTTATAGCCTGCCAGCGCCAGGTCTATCCGGCCATCAAAGCGTTGTATCAACCACTTCAGATAAGCTGCGCCAGCCTCAAGATTTTCGCGTGGTTGGTTCAGCTCCGTCTTGCCGAATCGGCGGCCGGTTGCCGGTAATACCTGCATTAACCCCACTGCGCCCTTATGCGATAAGGCATCGGATTGATAGGACGATTCGGCGCGAACGACCGCATGCATCAGCAGCGGGTCGACTGCGTATTGTGCGGCGACATCCGCAATCAGAGGCCCATATTGCTGCGCGGCGGGGCCGAGCAAGGAAGGTTTTCCTGGTTTTGTGGCGGTTACCGTTGACGCTTGGGGTGGCGTGACGGGTAGCGTTGCGGGCGTGGGCAAGGCACTGGCTACGCCTTTTCCCTGCCCGTTATCAGCGGGTACTGAATACCATTCCAATGCTGCGGCATTAACCTGCGATGTAATACACAACAGACAGCCGATGCCTATTGCACTGTGTAGATGGTGTCTTAGGGTTTGCCTGCGTTTAAAGATTGGCATCGTCGGCCTCCATCTGTTCCTGGATCAACCGCAGTACCTGTGCCACTGCCTCAAACAATGGCTCGGGCACGTAGTCGCCCGGTTCGGTGCTGGCGATCAGCGCGCGCGCCAACGGTACGTTCTCTACTACCGGTATGCCGAATTTCTCGGCCAGCGCCACGATTTGCAAAGCCCGTGCATCACGCCCGTAGTCAAGCACCACGGGTAAGGGGGTTTCATCTGGCACATAGCTCAGGCAAACGGCGATATGGGTTGGATTTCGCACGACGACCGACGCACCCGATACCTTGCCGGCAAGGCTGCCGCTTTGCACTTCACGTTGTAACTCGCGCCGCCGCTGCTTGATTTCGGGGTTACCTTCCGAATCCTTGTACTCCTGCTTGATGTCTTCATGCGACATCATCAATTGCCTCCTTAACTGGTAATACTGCATGCCATAGTCCGCGACGGCAAAAACCGCGGTGGCGATCAGCAATACCGCCCACATCCATTGCGCCAATTGCACGCAAACGGCAAATCCGGCCGTCAGCCCGGCCTGCGGCAGATGGCTGAAAGAGGGTGCATAGCGGTTGATCAGGTAGGCAAAGGTCAAGCCGAGCACGGACACCTTCAATACCATCTTGGCCAGCTCGAAAAGGCTGTGCAGCGACACCATCTGTTTCAGGTTGTTGAGCGGGTTAATCCGGTCGGCGGATGGCTGCAGGGCTTCTGGCGCAACCAGAAAACCTACTTGAAGCATACTGGTTAGCGTCAGCGACACGACCAATAGACCTGCAAGACCAAATACAAAACGAATTATGATTGCGGCCAATTGGTTGGTCAGTTGCGCCAGCGCATCGCCCAGCGGCTGCGTACAGACCAGAATGGCGGTGTCGAGGCTGCCTCCCAATGCGGCTTGCAACGATGGGCCTTCCACCATCAACCACAACAGAATCAATCCAAGCTGTACGGTGGCGTTGATCTCCTGGCTCTTGACTACCTGACCTCGTTGTCGGGCATCGCGCAGCCGTTTCGAGGTGGGTTGTTCGGTTTTTTCGCTCATCGTGCCGGCTCCAGCATCTGTACAAGGCCGCCGTCAAAATGGAGGAAACGGTTGATTACATCGGTGAAGCCGAACTGGATACTGATAATCAGCATCAGAAGGACCACCACGCTCTTGATGGGCATGGATAGAGAAAACACATTGAGCTGCTGTACCGACCGGTTGAGCAGTCCCAAGGCGAGATCGACGATGACGATCATGACCAAGGCCGGCATGGCAAAACCCAGCATCAGCGTGTAAAGCGTCTGCCATTCTCTTATCAGAAAGGGCACGAATTGCTTTGACCAATGCCAGCTATCGCCAGGCGGTAGTAAAACGTAGGAATGGAAAAGCGAATCAAGTAGTGCGCGAAAGCCACCCAAGACCAGGAAAAGCACGGTGACAAGTTGCGAAAACAACGCGCCGAGGGGAGATGACTGGCCGCCAGCGAGCGGATTGAACACGCCCGCCATCGAGGCGCCGCGCAAGGTGTCGAGCACAAAGCCGGCCATATCGACAGCCCAGAACGGAATAGCGGCGGAAAATCCCATCATCAACCCGATAACCAGTTCACTGGTCATCAACATCGCATAACTGCCGCTCGCCAGCACGGGATCGGGTAGGGTCATGGGCAGCAGCAGGGGCAATATCGGAAAGGTCGCCATCAGCGCCAGTGCATTACGGATCAGCGACCCACCCAGGGCGGTTGGGCTGAACAGCGGCACCATCAGCATCACGCCCAAAGGCCGCATCATGGCGATGCCCAGCAGGGGTAGCCAGCGCATCAGCTCTTCCATGTCAGGTGCCCATGCGCGAGATCAGCTCGAAGCTGCGCGCGGTATAACGCAGCAATACCTCACCCATCCAGTGGTAGGTGGCTGCCAGCGTGATACAGGCTGCCACCAGCTTGAGCAGAAAGGACACGGTTTGGTCCTGCACCTGTGTCAGTGCCTGCACGAAGCTGACCAGCACACCGACGACAGACGCCACCACCACGACCGGTAGCGAGAGCGCAAGAACCAGCCATAACAGTTCGCTGGCCAGATGGATGATCAGGGCTTCTCCCACGGCATCACCTCACTGGTAGGAAAGCAGAAGTTGGGTCAACAGCTTGTCCCAGCCGCCAATCAGTACAAACACCAGTAGTTTGAATGGCAGCGAGATCGTCATCGGCGACACCATCATCATGCCCATGGCCAGCAGCACATTGGAAATGATCAGGTCGATGGCGATGAAGGGCAGGAACAGCAGCAGCCCGATCTTGAAGGCTTCGATCAGCTGGCTGACGGCGAAGGCGGGCATTAGCAGCAGTAGCGAGTCTTCGCTGATGCGGTCGCGGTAGGTAGGTGGCCAGTTTTTTCGGGCCACATCCCGGAAGAAATGCAATTGCGCGGGCGCGGTGTGTTTTTTCAGGAAGTCACGGTAAGGATTCAGTGTATCGCTGTTGACGCGTGACAGCAGGCTGGCCTTGGGTTCGGCGGGCGAAGCGGCCATGCGGTCCTGCACGGCCATACCGACGGGAGCCATGATGAAAAAGGTCAGGATGAGCGCAAGGCCGTAGAGCGCGATATTCGGCGGAATCTGTTGAACGCCCAGGGCATTACGCAGTAGCGAGAAAACGACGGCCAGCTTGAGAAAGGACGTACCCATCACAACCAGTAATGGCAGTAGCGATAATACCGCCAAAAGGGTGATGAGTTGTACGGATTGGTCGCCCAGTTCCATGGCGCGCTCCTCCACTTGAGATGGCGCCATTGTCTGCAAACCGGTCTCGTTGCCCTATCCGGCCAACACCTGAATCCTACATATGCTGCACCCATAGCGATATTGTCTGGGAACCAAAGGGAGCCCCACAAACCCTTAGGCTACGAAGCAGCGTTTTTTGTGGTGCCACCCTCACCGGTAATTGATCGCAAATGGCGGCCTGCCAAGCATTGAGGTTATGTTTCCTATGTCTTGAGGCGGTACTTGATTTGCCTCGGAAAGCAGTTTGACGTGTTCATAAGTGGGATGTCGGCAGAACCTAAGGTATTTACCGGATGGGTAAGCTTTGCCGACCGCGCCAAGATGCAGCCATCGTCAACAAGGAGATGCTGCGCCATGGATCTGCAATGGCAAAGACAAGGTGAATACTGGCTGCGCCTGCTGGAGGTGAATGCCGTTCAGGTTGCGCCTCATATGGCGGTGAGTATCGGCGAAGATTCGCTGTACCTGGAAATGCAGTCCGGCCGTACGTTGATATCGGCAGCCCGTCCGGTGGAGGCACACCTACGCCAAGTAGCGCTGCTGCAAATGCTGGGCTATCTGCAACCTGAAGTCAGCCACGGCTTGCCCATGCGCACTTGGTTGGCGCAGGGCCGTATCTGGCTTTCGGTGATGGCTCCGGCTGGTAGCGAGGCAGAACTTTGGGCCTCTCTCAGCAAGTTGCAACGCCGGCTGCTGGACCGCGTTATGGGAAGTGGCCATGTCCACTCTGAATAAGTGGCTGCATCGCCTGCAGTCGCGCCAGGATGTGGTGCTGGCGGCCATCCTGTTGCTGGCGATCTTCATGATGATCGTGCCATTGCCAACGCTGTTGGTGGATGTGCTGATTGCCGTGAACCTGACAATGTCGATCATGTTGCTGATGATGGCTGTGTATATCCGCGAACCGATGGAATTCTCGGCTTTCCCCGCGGTATTGTTAATTACCACGCTCTACCGGTTGGCGCTGACCATCAGCACCAGCCGCCTGATCTTGCTGCAGCATGATGCCGGCGAGATTGTCTACACCTTCGGTAATTTTGCGGTCGGCGGCAGCCTGGCGGTTGGCTTGATTGTGTTCGCCATCATCACCGTCGTGCAGTTCATCGTGATCACCAAGGGCTCGGAACGCGTTGCCGAAGTGAGCGCCCGTTTTTCGCTCGATGCCATGCCTGGCAAACAGATGAGTATTGATGGCGACATGCGCGCCGGCACCATTGATGCCGCCGAGGCACGCCGCCAACGTCAATTGGTGCAAAAAGAGAGCCAGTTGTACGGCGCGATGGATGGTGCGATGAAGTTCGTCAAGGGTGACGCCATTGCCTCCATCATCGTAATCCTGGTCAACATCTTCGGCGGTATTGCCGTTGGCGTGTTCATGCACGGCATGAGCGCCAGTGAAGCGTCCAGTACTTATGCCATCCTTTCGATAGGCGATGGCCTGATTTCGCAAATCCCCGCGCTGCTGATTTCGATCGCTGCCGGCATTATTGTTACCCGCGTGCCGGGTGAGGAGCGCCGCAATCTGGCGGCTGAGGTTTCCGCACAAGTTTTGCGTCAACGCAATGCGCTTTGGATTGTTTCGGCAGTACTGGTGCTGTTCGCCTGCTTGCCGGGCTTCCCTGTTCTGATTTTCCTTGCATTGGCCGGCATGATTGCGGGCACGGCCGGCTGGTTGTCACGTCGCGCTGCTAAAGATGGTGGCCGCACCGTTGCCGATGACGAGCGCGAAAGCGAAGGCGGGGCGGGTAGCACGGCTGCCATGATGCCGGTTGGCGCTTTGCCCTTGTTGCTACGTGTCCATCCCGATCAAATACGTGATGGCCAGTTGGATAGCGCGCTAGCGGCTTTGCGGCGCGACAAATTGGAGCGGCTGGGCCTGCCATTGCCGGAAATCATCGTCCATGGCGATGCCAGCCTGGAACGCGATGAAATCAATTTATTGTTGTATCAGGAGTCTGTCCTGAGTCTGCATCTACGGCCGCAATGGCTGGTGGATATCGACAGTGGGCCTTTACCGCAGGCGGTTGCCTATGACGTGCTGCCATTTGGCGGGTTGAAGCTGCAATGGGTAGCCGCCGAGCAGGCCAGCAGTCTGACAGCAATTGGCGTCCGCCTTTATCACGACTCTGAGCGCGTGGTGTATGTGGTATCGCTGGCGCTGGACCGATACGCCGTGGAGTTGATTGGGGTACAGGAAGCCCGTTATCTGATGGACCAGATGGAACAGCGCTATGGCGAACTGGTCAAGGAGTTGCAACGTCAGCTTCCCAGTGGCCGTATCGCCAATGTATTGCAAAGATTGGTGGCTGAAGGGATATCGATCCGTGACCTGCGCGGTGTATTTGAGGCGCTGGTGGAGTGGGCCCCGCGTGAGAAAGACCCTGTCATGTTGACCGAGTACGCACGTTTGGCGCTACGACGCCATATTGTCGGGCGTCACCGGCATGGACCGGGTTGGATCAACGCCTGGGTGATCGGCAGCCATATAGAACAGACCATCCGAGAGTCGATCCGCCAGACCTCGGCCGGTTCGTATTCTGCACTCAGTAGTGAAGAAAACCAGACCATCGTTGCACAGATTGACGCTGCCTTGGCGCAGCCGGGGCATTCCACTGCCGTGTTGGTCACTGCCATCGATGTCCGCCGTTTCGTACGTAAATTGATCGAACGGGAACACTTCAATGTGTCAGTACTGTCGTTTCAGGAAATCGGTGATGAGGCCGAACTGAAGGTACTGGGCCACATTGAATGGATTGGAGATGAACATGCGCCTGCCTGATTACCAAGCCATTCTTGCTGCGCTTGAACCTCCCACTTTTACGCGGACTGTGCATATAGGCGAGCGTTATGAGGGACGGTTGAGTGAAGTCAGTTCCACGCTGTTGCGTGCCCATTTACCCGGCGCTGCGCTGGGTGAGCTTTGCGAGGTGCAGGGCATGGGCATGGCCGAGGTGATCGGCGTCAATGGCAATGACATTCTGCTTTCCCCCTATCGCGAGCCGCTTGGCGTGTCGACCGGCATGCTGGTGCAGCCAAGCGGACACCGTGCCGAATTTGGTGTCGGCGATGCGGTGTTGGGCCGCGTGTTGGATGCATTAGGGCAGCCGATTGATGGGCTGCCTGCACCTACCGTGACGTCATGGCGCAGTGTTGACGCGGATCCACCCGACCCAATGCAACGTGCCGTGATTTCGGAGCGATTTCCGGTGGGCGTGCGCGCCATCGATGGCATGCTCACCTGCGGCCTTGGTCAGCGAGTCGGCATTTTCGCGCCGGCGGGCTGCGGCAAGAGTACGTTGTTGGGCATGCTGTGTGCGGGTAGTAAGGCCGATGTGGTCGTGCTTGCGCTGGTGGGGGAGCGTGGCCGAGAAGTACGCGAATTTCTGGAGCGCGTCTTGACGCCGGAAGATCGGGCCCGCAGCGTCGTCATCGTCGCCACATCCGACCGCCCAGCATTGGAACGACTCAAAGCGGCATCGACAGCCACTGCGATTGCCGAGCATTTTCGCGATCAGGGCGCCAATGTGTTGCTGCTGGTGGACTCGCTCACCCGCTATGCGCGTGCAGTGCGGGAAATCGGTTTGGCTGCTGGCGAACCCATTGTTGCTGGAGGTTATCCGCCCAGCCTTTATGCACGTCTACCACGGTTGCTGGAGCGTGCAGGGCCGGCGGCAAAGGGCAGTATCACAGCCTTTTATACCGTATTGATGGAAGACAAGACCGACCCATTGGCCGAAGAGGTACGTTCACTGCTCGATGGCCATATTGTGCTTTCGCGTAAACAAGCCGAAGCCAATCATTTTCCTGCGATTGATGTGCTGGCGAGTGTGAGCCGCGTCATGTATCAGGTGACACCTGCATCGCATCGCGATGCGGCTGCGCATTTGCGCCACCTATTGGGGCTATGGGAAGAAATTGAGTTGCTGGTGCGAGTTGGTGAATACAAGCCGGGGCAAGATGCTGAAGCCGATGAGGCTATGCAGCGACGTCATCAGATCGAGGCGTTTTTGTGCCAACCGGTGGATACCTTGAGTGACTACGCCAGTACGCTTGCCGCATTGGGCGAAGCAGTGGGTTTGCCATGCTGAACCGCTTGCTCAAACTCAAACAGCGGCGCGAGCAAAGCTTGCGTGTGTGGCTGGTGCAGTTGGCTGCTGATGATGCGCGGCTGGCTGCCAGGCAGACGGCGGTGCTGGATGCCCGGCGGGAGTTACAGGGAGCATGGCGCGCGTTGGCCGCTCACAGCGGTCAGTTCAGCCAGTCAGCGCTTGAACAACTCCGCAGCGAGCTTGCCTGCCATGAGCGTCAGGATGAGAGCCTGCAAAATCAACTCGATAGTTTGGTGTCCGAGCGGCTACAGCTGGCGCAGACCCGTGCAGAACAAGAAGGCATGTTGCGCAAGAATTTGCGCGAGCAGGAAAAACTTCGGCTGTTAATCGGAGGACAACAATGAAGCCCATCACCTTGCAAGACCGTGACCCCCGCCACAGTGGCACCAGTTCCCAGCAGGTCGATGCCCGTGCAAGTGCACGCTTCCGGCAGTTGCTGGATACCACGCCGGATAACTTGAATGCGTGGACGCCCTCCGCACCGGTGCATGCAGATTTGCCGGCAGACCCGGGCGACGATGCTGCCATACGCAACGGTGTGATGCGGCGCGATCCTATCAGCCATGCAGCGCCTGCTTTGGCGCCAAAACTGCCTGATAGCCAGTCAATGGCGCTACGTACCTTAACAGGGCCGCTGGCGGGACTGGTCGTTCAGGCACGGATGAGTGGTGATCGGCTGACGCTCAAATTAATCACGCCATCGGCTGAATTGGCTGAACGCATGACGGCTAATCAGGATACGCTTGCCAGCGCGCTCGGTGTGACGTTTGGCTTTAGTGTGACGCTGGAGGTGGAGTATGACGCCACATGCTGACACCTGGACAACGCTGCATCTGAGCCGGTTGGACGCGTGTTTCGTCGGGGATGGTTATGCATTGGCCTGTGGCTATCAGGCTGCCGGCGGTAAGGGATTGCGGCTGGACACCGAAACCGATGGCACGCCGCTCTCGTTCTGGATACCTGAAGTGGAGTGGTGCGCATGGCTTGCCCCCCAGTTGGCGCTGCCCAGTTTTGCCGCGGCGCCTGTTGAATATCATGAGGTACTGGCTACCCATACGCTTGCGCGCCTGAATGACTTTTTGAGCGCCAATGGTCTGCCCGCCTGTGGTGCTGCCCGCATAAGCCCGGCGGCCCCACCTGCCGAGCCATGCTGGCGTTTGCTGTTCAGCGAGGGGGCACGTTGTTTACCACTATATGTGATGAGTGGGTCGATCAGATGGGTTGACGCGGTACTTGCCGCACTTCCCTCTGATTCGCAGCAGACTCGGATCTTGGCGTTGTCATTGGGTTGGGTGCTCGTACCCCGCGCGGAGTGGACGACGCTAACTGCTGGCGATGCACTGCTGCTGGAAGGGGCGGACGATGCACTCTCCCTATTTTGGTTGAACGGCCCGCAAAATCTCGGCCGCTTGCGGCTTGATGAGACGGGCAATGCGGAAGTTGCCTATCTGGCAAGCGCTGCGGTTGCTACCCCGCCTCATTTGATACGTCTGGACGCTGAAATCGGTACTGCCGCCATATCCTGTACTACTTTGGCTGACTTCCGGCCGGGCCTTAATTTGCCGCTGACCTGTATCCGGCATCCCGAAATACGCTTGACGCATCGTGGCAAGACATTGGCCTTGGGTCAATTGCTGCAGCTTGACGATGGTTTGGCCATACGCTTGAGCGCTATCGCCATGCCGCGCAGCAAAACCTGACCACAGCACACAACGCCTTCCCATCCCCCCGAGTCGCTAAGAATCTGCTTACGATCTTACTGCGCAGCTGTGATCTAGATGGGTTCTAAGTGTTCAGGCCTTAGTGTGTAGCCCGTCTTCGGGTTGGCGTGCTATCCCAAATCCCTACATAGACTCTGGCGCTGTTTGTTCTCAAAGGACAGGCAAGCGCTGGTTGCGCCTTTTCCTAATGCTTTGAGCAGGTTCTCAGGCGTGGAAGATCGCCGACGGGACTGGGTGTTTTCCGGATATCCACCTGTGCGCCAAACTAAAAACATCACAAATAGCTATTTACACGTGAATTTGGCTCAGGTGTGTGCGCGAATGTGAAAGAACGTAGCAAAACACGCAAGCCTGCTTGTCAGTGCAGCCTTAGCATTCAATCCAACAGCTAAGCACCTGACATGACAACCAAGGAGATAATTGTGGCAACAAATTCCGCTCTTGCCCTGAAGCAAATGATGCAGGACCTGCAATTGAAGCGGGAGGCGCTGAGCGAGCAGCTCACCGCCTTTCATACCCTGCAGGAAGAAGTAGGTGTGCTTCGGCAGAAAGCCCCTACTGATCCTTTGGCACGTATGCGTCTGGATAAGTTGGGCCATGCCATGCAAGGCGAATTGGGCTCTCTGAACCAACGTATCATCGATGGTTTGGAGCAGTTGCAATCGCATTTTCAATCGCTTGAACAGTCGTTCAAGCAAACCGGAGAAGGTGCTGCCACATCGGCGACAGCCCCCCAATTGGCCAAGCCTACTTTTGGCCGCCAGTTCATCTGAGCAATTCACCTAGGAGTATTCATCATGTCTATGTTAGTTAACACCGCTACACCCGGACTAGGTTCTGTGGGTGATTATGGCAATTTTCTTAATAACAAGGCAGGAAGCGGTGACTCGATCATCTCCGGCGGTATTGAAGTTTTATACAAGTTCATGACGCTGTTCTCTGATCTGGCCCAAGGTAAATACGACCAGATGAGTGTCAAGGCAGATCGTTCACGTAATTCGCAGGAAGCGGCCAATCAGGTTGATTCGAAGATTGCCGAAATAGATGACCCCAAGAAGGGGGCGGACTTACCCGATGTAGTGATCAAATATATGCGCGAGCACAATATTACAGTCATGGGTAAGAGTATTGATGACTACCTGGACAGCATTGGCCACAAGGATGGTAAAGGTTTGAAGAAGGGTGATCTCGATTCCATCAAGGGTGCGCTTGAGTCAGATTCTGGTCGCTGTTCCGACTTTGTCTCACAAGCTCAATTGCAGATTCAGAAAGTCATGCAGTCCTACAACGTCTGCGTGAGTCTGATTAACAGCATGCAAACGTTGCTTGCTGAAATGTGCAATAAAATCGCACAAAACATTCGCTGAATAATCTGCTGGGCGCTTTCGTGTGCTCGGTGGTTTTTCCTAAGGGTAGTCCCATGCAAGACGATTTCGACACATTGCGCGATTTTTTGGCTCAGGGCGGTACCTTGCAGGCACTGGTAGATATCGACCCGGCGGACCTGGACAAGCTTTACGCCTACGCCTGCCAGCTTTTTGATGCCGGTGACTATGAAGCAGCCAAGCGCTTTTACCTGATGCTTGCGCGGCTGAGCCATTGGCAATTTGACTACTGGCTTGCATTGGGGCTGGCTTGCCAGCGACTCAATGAACACGAGGAAGCATTGTTCAGCTTTGGCCAGGCAGGTTTACTGCGGTTGGATGATCCGCGCCCACCGTATCTGTCTGCCCTGAGTTATCAACTGACCAACCGGTCCGAACATGCCCAAAAAGCATTTACCGCTGCAAGCAGGTGCTGTGGTAGTAAGCCGGAATACGCCGCTTTCAAGGCGGAGTTGCTACGCGAGAAAGCAACCCTTTCCGCACAGGAGATCTGACCATGGATTCCATTATTAGTCTGACCGGGACGGGGGCCTCCCGCGTACTGGATACCGATGAAGGCACAAAAACGGCTGCATCCAACCGCTCGGTTGGAGCGGGTGCATTGGACCCCATTACTCCGCCACCCCAGCGCGATGCAGGCAAGTCTGCCGGTAGTCAGTTTCTTACACCGCCAAAGCCGCGAGACCCGGTTGTGTTGCGTGCAGCCGAAGCAGCCCTGAACCGCATCTTGCAACCCTTTACCAAAGATGCGACGGGCAAGTCGCTTACCCTGGCGGACATTGAACGCACGCCAATGGATGCAATGACGCTTGCTGCATCATTGCTGGGCGTAAAGGCCCTGGGCGATACGGCCAATCTCAAATCGCTTGCACTGGAAATACGCACCAAGGGTGTCGAGGCGGTTCGGCTTCGTCAAAACGAAGACCTGCGCAAGGAAGTCGACAAATCCATTGAGGATGCTCAAAAAGCCCAAAAGGCGGGGATTATCGGGGCGATATTGGACTGGGTTATTTCCATCGCGGAAATCGTCAGCGGCATCGTCAAGATTGTGACGGGGGTATTGACCGGTAACGTTGGCAGTGTTGTCGGTGGGGTAATGGACTTGTCTGCAGGTGCTGCTGGGATAGTCAAGGCGATTTGTGAAACTGCCGCCTTGATCGATCCAAAGAATGCAGAGAAATACAAGGCGGTGGCTGAGGTTGCAGGCAAGGTGCAGCTAGCCTTTGAAATGGCCGGCATGTTTGTCGATGCGCTCAGTGTTGGCCGCGGCATGATGGCTGCCAGATCGGCCGTCAAGGGCACGGAAGCTGTTATGGTTGCGGGCTCGGGCGAGGCGCTGAAGCAGGCAATGAAGATCGGCGGAGAAACCGGCAAGCAGGCAGTCAGCAATGTCGCAAGTGCTGTTGGCAAGGCAGTTGCCGATCAGGCTGCAGCGCAAGTACTGAAGGAACTGACAGAGAAGACGGTAAAGAACATTCTTACCCAGGGGCAGTTAGTACAAGCCTTCAGCAAGTCCGCCATCGAGCAGATGGTGACGCGTGCAGTCGAAGGCGTTGCCAAGAGCGCGGCAAAGTCGGCAGCCGAGATCACAGCAGAATCCCTGACGCGCGAAGTAGTAAAAGCCGTGCAACGGGAAGTTGTTGAAGCTGCTGTCAAGGCTTGCATCAAGAGTTCCGCCAACATCGGCAAGGCAGTTGTGCGTGCTGGGGCTACAGGCGTCAATGGGATTGCACAGGGCGAAATTCGCCGCGAACGCGCCGAGCTGCAAGAAATGGTGCAGCAGTTGATAGCAGAAGGCAACTTCATGCAATTCCTGATTGATGAATTCGAGAAGCTGAAAAAGCAAGTCAATAACGATATTCGCAGCTTGCTTGATGGTGCTGGCAAAGCAATCTCTGGTGGTGCTGAGTCGATTCAGAAGAATGGCGCCGTCCTTGGCAATATCGCCAACAGCATCGTTTAATTTTCTTAGCCGGGTGCCTTGTGTACCCCAGGAGTCAGAATCATGAGTACGAACATCAATGCTATTTCTACCCCGACCAACATTTCCCCTTTAAATGTAAACGATACGCAGGCTGGTGCTGCGCTAGATGTGATCAATGATCTAATGGTGAAGTTGGGTAGCCTGTTGGGCAAAATGCGCGATCTGATGCGTGAATACAACCAGCTACTAAACTCGAACACCTTCAAAATGCAGCAAACTTCCTTCAACACACGGATGGAAGGCATTCAGAAAAACTTCGAGGCCCAGCAGCACGCGGCTATAGGCCAAATCCTGGGTGGTATGGTGGAAATGGGTGGCGGCATGCTTGCCGGTGGGATGCAGAACCAAGCGGTCAGTTCGATTAGCTCGGGTATGTCAAATATCTCCCAAAGCAGCTTTAAGCTTGACGCTGCTGCGCTCTCGCGTGATGGAGAAGTCGACCAGGCCAAAGCTGAGTTTCAGCACGGCCTCGCCGATGCCATGCTCAAGCGTAGCGACGAGATATTGGCAAAGGTGACCGACATTCAAACGCAGATGAGAGAGATGGTAAAGATGGTGGTTGAGGCCTATGAACGCCTTGCATCATCTGTGCGGTAGTCAAAGGGGACAAGACCATGGATGCTGTGACCCGCTTTTTGCAGTCTGAAGGACTGCAACCCACTGCACGCAACTTTCTTGGCACTGACTTTCCACTGGGCCATGTGGTTGAAACCGAGCACTTCTCGTTGACTTATCGTCTTGATGGCAATCGGCTGGTGTTGTGTGACTTTGCCGGACGTGAAGATGATGCAGGGTCGGTATTGAGCGTTTTGTCGTTATTACGCCGTATGACAAAGCGTGTGCCGGAGATTGCGGTTATCGACGCCATGATTCTGTCAGCGCCAAACGATGCTGCGCTTGACCGTGCACGGCGCCGTCTGACCGATGTAATGGTGGCAGAAGGTGCGCAGCCTATTTTTCTTGATGACGCATATTGGCTTCGCTACACCTGCCATTGAAAGATAGGGGGCGTAAAAACGCCCCCTACATAAAGGCGCAACAACCGTTCGTGAGTTGTGCTGCAAATATGAAAAGTAGGGGTGTTTTCCGTAAGCAGATAGGTGCCTGAGCGACTTAATCTTTTGTTGACGCTTGGTTGCTTAGGTTTGCCTATCAGAAAGATCTGCAATGGAAACTACCTTGAATACTGAAGCCATTACTCAGCAATGCCTGGAAATACTTAACGGAAGGCAAACCTTGGCTGACGTTGCTGGTCTGGACGCCAATGCGCTGGAGGCAATCTACAGCCGTGGCTATGCAGCATGGGAGGCTGGGGATATTGACGCTGCTACCGCCGACTTTGGTTTTCTTGTCCTGCACCAACCTCTGGATCGTCGCTTTCATTACGCTTTTGCCAGTGCTTTGCATCGCCAGGGTGAATTGATGCACGCATTGACCATTTACGGTTATGCGGCGGCAATGCAAGCCAACGAACCAGGCGCTATTTATCGAATTGCCGAGTGTTTGTATGAGCTAGGTGAAATAGAAGCAACGCGTGACGCACTCGATGCCGTTATTGCCCTGTGTTATGGCCAGCCGGAAAATCGTGAGTTTGGCGCGTTATTGCAGCACGCCCGCGCTTTTTTGATCCGGATCAACGATTAAATAAATGGGGTGGTATTAAACCCTGAGTATTCAAGCCTTACCGATGCAAATAAAATCTGACTCAGCATAGGCGTTGATAAAGCCTTCATAAACTGCCCCATGTTACCTTTACTAAGGAGCAAGCCAAATGGGAGAGACAGTAAGTATTCGCAACTACGGCACCTTTACACCTGCAGCCAGCAACATTAGCAGTGCGGTGAGTAACAGAAGGGAAGTCGCGGCGACCAGGGAGCTTGATTCAATTCTTCAGATAGCAAAGCCGAAGACTGCCAGTGTTGCTACCCAGACTTCCGTTTCGCTGCCTGCTGTGATGGAAGATGCGTCGATGGCTGCGGAAAAAGCCGAGAGCTGTGGCGTGGACCTTGCCCGCCGTGGTTTCATGGTTAAGCTTTGTGGTTTGGCCATTGCGGGTTTAGGGCTTGGTATTGCGGTGGCCGTTACCGCGCTCACCGCTGGTGCGGGTACGCCGCTGCTTGTGCTTGCCGGCGTAGGATTTGCTTTGGCCCTGGCTGACACCAGTTGTGCCTTGTATGACTGGCGTAGCAGAGCTGGTGGCGGTACCGGGCTTCCCATGGAAGGAAATGCCATCGCCAATGGTGTCTATGTATTAGCCCGTAAGCTCAATGCCAACGAGGAAACCGCTGGAAAGGTAGCGACCTACACGTCAATGGGTGTCCGCAGCGCCTTGACTGTCGCCAATATCCTGACCGGATTTTTCAATCCTGTCAGTGCAGCCGGGAGTGTTGCACATGCCATGACTATTCTCGGTACGCTGGTTCGCCCCCTGGCGACGGAAGCTGGTGCGCTTGTGACGGGTAGCACGGTTCCATTGCAGGTCGCCAAGCAAACTGCCGATCTTGCCGCGATGGCTGCAAATACCAAACAGATGGTTGATGCGGACCATCAGCAAGAGACAGCACAGTACAAGCAGTTGATCGAGACGCTAAGGCAGGAACTGGAGAGCCTGAAAGCCAGAATGGCAGAGCGGGATATCCGGGGGCATCAGTCGCGTCCCCTGTACGGGTTTTCTACTGCCGTGTAATGCCCGAGAGCATTACACAATTTTACTGACGCTCCTGACTTCGAGCGGGTTCTTTAATAAAACCAGTTTGAAGTCCGCTGCTTGTTTGTGGTGTTTCGTTGATCTTCCAGGGCAAACCTACCTTTAGACGTGCTTGTGCTCTATCTTGCCCCCAGTTTGCAGGACTCAAAATAGACTTCTGGAACGTTTACCCATGCATGGACATAAGTCGGATGGCGTCCTGAAATAATGGCTTGTGAGTGGGGTAATCAACGGAAAACCATTCAGCAACCCTGCTTTTCCATTCACTGACTGTGTTGCCTGAAGAGAATTTCCCCGTACAATTGTCTGATAAATAAAATAGGGCAAGTACGATATCGACCGGATTGTGATAGCCCATGTGTTTGGATAAATAATCCTTTTTAAGTGCTTGTTCAATTAATGGCAGTACAGCATCTCCCGAGAGCGTTGCATTGGCTTTCTCTGGGAGGAAGCAAACGCAATAGACGGCTAAAATAGCTAGCAAAACCACCCCGACGTCGTGGGAATCATTGGTGTTGAATTTACCTGCTGAAAGTGATTGATAGACTTCAAGGTAAACTACAAATCTTTCTACCTCTCGAAGCGCGTGTTGATTGACTTCGATAAGATGAAAAATGAACTCTTGCAGTGCCCCTTTCACAATGATACTGTTTTTTAATAACGCGCTGGATTTAACGGTCGCCAAAAAATGGCTTTGGGCATGTAGTTGTGGCCCTTGTTTATTATGATTGGTTGCAGTGGGTAGCTGAAAGCGATAACGTATGAATTTATCGAGATAGCGCTGGGCATCGATCTCAGTACCGTAGCAGTGAGTGGTAGAGGCTAGTAGTTGTTGGGCATTGGCTATAAAAACAAACTTTATACCTGGCACGTCGAATAGATGCTGAATCGTCTTCAGCATCAGCATAGTAAAATGGGGCAGGCACCGATCCAGCTCATCAACAAACAACACAATGGTTTTTTTTCGAGCCGCTGCCGCCAGTAATTTCTGCAAAGCAAGAATACTTATTCGAACTTGCTCGTGGTCTTTCAGCATGGATTCAATCATGTGATCGGCCATTGCATCGCTCACTAATTGAATTTCCTTCTTCCCATTTTGCTTAGGGCTGGCAGTATATTGTTCAGAGACCCAGCTGACTGCCGTTTTCCCCAGCGTTGTTGTATCCAGACGCAGGATGGGCAAGGCTGCTTTTCTTATCTTTTCTCTGTCTTCTTCTTTTGAGAGCAATTCAAGAATCGCTGCCAGTAAAGTCAAGATAGGTGGGCCAGCATTGTCGGCATGAAAGGCGTTGATATAAACAGGACGAATTTTTGCGCCGATTTTGTTTTGACTCAGGTTAATAATATGCTTACAAAATTCAGTTTTTCCACTTCCCCATCCTCCCTCTATTAACAAAGGAGACGCTTTGATATCTTGCTCAAGAAGGGCAATTATTTTCTCTGCGATGGGGCCAAGATTAAAGTCGTCGCGCGTAGTGACATAGAATTTATCCTCATTACCCATGTAACACACTCCCGGATTGCTGCGACGAAAACAAAGCATATTCAAAGGCGAAAAACCACAGAGGGATTTTCACCTTCTTGACGTCATAACTGGCGCATAGGGCAAAGACAACTTCTACACAAGGTGAGTACATTTTGTATTGTTTATCCCTTTAGTTTCATCACTTGTCTTTGCTGATGCCTGTTCGAAACCGAGCGTAAAATTTGGTACCCCTTAAGAACCTGTTTACCACCTTACTGTGCAGCCATGATCAGGACTTATGCGCTGCTCGAAATCCTGATGCACATAAGTACATGCCGACTCTTCGCAATGCTTCATCCTGTTGACGGCCGCTAGCATCACTGCTTAGCACGGATTTCCAGGCGAAGCTTAAGCACCCTAATCTAAGGACAGCATTACCCGCCGTTTCCCTCACTGCTTTGTAGTGCAATACCTGACTTTTTTCTGTGCGCGGTAAGTAGTTTTCTGTGAGAGGCTCGCTAATCCCAGCGCACTCCCACCAGGTGCTTTCGCTAGTTGATTTGGGCCGAATAGGCGCCGCTTACCCTCCAGCATACGGGTGATGATCACCCTTGTAGCCCCTTGCCTTACGTCACGCTAATGAAGGCGTAAATGGATATGCTTGGTTGATCTCAGTGTCTTGTCTAATGCGTTGATATAAGGGAATTGCCTAGCGCGGGTACAGGGGCAAGGTGGGAACAAAATGCCTATCGACATGTCACTTTTTGGGTAGCACCCCTTTAACAAATAAAGATTTACAATGAAAAAGTCTGTCCTAGCACTCGCACTATGTCTCCAACCACTATCCATTGCCGCCGCACAGTTGGGTGATGATGTATCTGCTTTGATTGAGAAAGCCAAGGCACAGTATCGTGTCGAAACAGATGGAAGTTATATATTTCGTAATGAAGTCCAGTTATTGTTGCAAGAAAAGCGTGCAATTCAAGAAAATGGACAGCAATATATTTATTTGAATAAGCAACTGGATAAATTACTGTCGCTGGAAGCGTATACGTTGAAAGCAGACGGACGCAAGGTGGTTGTAGCTGCTGATCAGATAAAAACACAGGCAGATCCGGTATCCAGTAATGCACCTATGTTCAATGACAGTGAATACAAGGTGATAGTCTTCCCAGATCTGGATGTGGGTGATCGTATTTATTTCAAATATTCGCTTCAAAGTCAGCCTATGTTTCCGGGTTATTTTGGCGGTACCAATTTGCCGGCATTTCATCCCTATAAAGAGGCGACAATTGAATACGATATGCCTGACAGTTTGCCTTTGAAGTCAGAGGTAAAGGGTTATGTGGCGCTGCCTACTACCTCAGAGCCCGGTAGAAAGATGTACGCGTGGCGCTATGAAGCCAAGCCGAAGGATCGCATTGAGGCGGGGTCGGTTGACTATGTTGATTATGGGGACCGCCTTCAGACAAGTACATTTAAAGACTATGCAGCATTGGCGCAAGCGTATGAGCAAGGGGCGCGTGACAAAGCCAAACCGAATGAAAAAATAATCGCCTTGGCGCAGGAATTGACGCAAGGGGTAAAGGCTGAGCGTGACAAAGCTTTGATCTTGGCTGATTGGGTACGAAAGAATATCCGCTATGTAGCCATTTACCTTGGACGTGGTGGCGTGGTGCCTCATGCTGCAGAAGATATACTTAATAACCGTTATGGCGATTGCAAAGATCATACGACGTTGTTGGAGGCGCTGTTGGCGGCAGTGAATATTGATAGCACTACCGCTTTGATTAGTTTGGGTAATAGCTACCGTCTTCCTGATGTGCCGGTCGCTTTTGTGTTTAATCATGCGATAACCTATGTCCCTTCGCTGGATCTTTATATTGATTCAACGGCAGAGCCAGTGGCAGCGGGTTTTCTTAATCCCAATCTACAAGGCAAGCCCACTTTATTGACGCGTAGTGGACAAATTGCGCATACGCCCTTGACCCAACAAGATGAAACACATTCGAACATGGAGGTGACGGTTCAAAATGATGGTGTCGCAGCGGTTAAGGGATCAAAAGACGTCATTGGCGTATTTGCGGAGGTAGACCGTGTTAATTTCCAAATTACACCCGAAAACGAACGTGCCCATATGATAGAAAATATACTGATGAAAAATGGATTAAAAGGTAAGGGGCGATATACGTTAGACTTAAATCCGAGCAGTCGTGATCGGCAGCGTTTTTCTTATGATGCTACCGTAGAAAACTTTGTTGCTTTTCCGGGTACGGTTGGGTTGAATGCAGGCACAACCTTGGCGGGTGGTTTGGCGGCGACCATTGGCAGTTACATTGCCGAGTCAACACGTACGCAGCCTTTCCCTTGTGCGGCGTTTCTTGTGGAAGAAGAGGCAAATTATTCATTTCCAAAAGGCACAAAAATAGTATCGCTGCCTAAACCATTAAAGTTGGAAAATAATTACTTCCACTACAATGCCAGTTATCAGCGCCAAAACCAACAAGTCAAGATAAAAAGAATGTTGCAGTTAAAGGCAACTGGCCGGGCAGTATGTACACCGGCTGATTTTAAAGCCATGCTGCCATCAATACAGGCTATGTGGCGTGATGTGAAAAATCAGATTGTTATTGAAGGAAAATGATTTAATTGAAGGGCGAGGTTCTGTTGATTTAATTGATCAGCAGGGCACCTCGAAAAACCTCTCATCCATGGCATGATTCTTACATCCCAAAGTCAGCCCTCCCATCATGATCAAATCCAGTCTGTTTGCCAGTGAAGAACGTGAAGCCAAACTTGATCAGCTGGGCGATGCGCTGAAGGTCCTGGGGACCCATGTCGATTTTGCCGCACTGGCGGCAGACATTGACCGAGCAGCCCCTCGACCCAGCCGCGCCCGCGGCGGCCGGCCGCCGTTTCCGACCGAATTAATGGTTCGGGTGCTGCTGGTTCAGCAATTGTTCAATCTCAGCGATGAGCAGATGGAATTCCAGTTGCTGGATCGCCTGAGTTTCCAGCGCTTTGTCGGTCTACGCAGTAGCAGTCAGATTCCAGACCGTACCACCATTTGGACCTTCAAGG
>NZ_PDZH01000051.1 GCF_002735695.1 Chitinimonas sp. BJB300 | reverse complement strand
GAATGCCTGAGCATCAAGACGCAGAAGAACCCATTCGCACTTTGCCGCAAGTTACTGATCAACGCCTCCCGCGCGGCTTATGATCAGTTACAGCTGCTTCTCGCAGCTACTGCGTAACATCAGTCACAGATTTAAAAAGGATGGGTAGGAAGGCGGATAGCGTGAACGGAACCTTGGGTTGCCCACTACGTCAGCTTTTCAGCTAGTTGTGTGTCATGGGTTAGCTTCTTCGCATTGCGCAAATCAGTCCCTATCCTAAGCCAGTGTTGCTCAAGCGCCATTGCCGATTCCCCACCGGCAGCTGGTAAAGCGGGATATCGGCGCTGCCTGATTTGATGGCACCCTTTGTGGTTTAGGCTACGTGCGGCCCTGGTAGAAACCACGGTTGGCCATCGACCAGGTGGCTGCGCACTGGATGCCGGTAGAGTGCGCTGAGGTTGGCTTCGGTTAGTGTTTCTTGCACGGGCCCGGCCAACCAGCGGCCGTCACCGAACAATAGCAATACATGGCTGGCAAACCCGTGGGCGTGATTGGGGTCGTGGCTGACCAGCACAAGGCTGCGGCCTGCATTGGTTTCGTCACGCAATATCGCCAGCGCTTGCTGTTGGTGCCGAAGGTCGAGTTGCGACAGTGGTTCATCCAGTAATAGCAGTTCGGCTTGTTGGGCCAGCACGGCAGCCAAGCTGGCGCGTCGGCGTTCGCCGCCTGACAGCGTGGCAAGGTCCCGTCCGGCGAGATTCACCAAGTCAAGGCGTGCCAGCTGGTGCTGTGCCAAAGCGATGTCATCGGTGCTTTCCCAGTCCCAGCGGCCCAGGTGCGGGTGGCGGCCGGTCAGGGCTTTTTCCAGCACCGTTAACGGAAAGGCGCTGTCATCTTGCTGGGTCAGCCACGCCATCCGCTTCGCACGTTCCTGGCTTGTCCAGCTTGGTAGGGGTTTGTCGTGCAGGTTGATTTTGCCTGCCTGTGGCGCATGCCAGCCGGCCAGGGCGGCCAGCAGCGTGCTTTTCCCGCAACCGTTTTCTCCCAATACCAGCCAGCATTCACCGGGTTTGATGTTGATATCAAGGGCATGGCAAAGTGTACGCTGGCCTTGTCGTATGCTCAGTTGGTTGGTGGCAAGCAGGCTCATTGTTGCCGCCCGCGCCGCTGTAACAGCCAGAGGAACACGGGTACGCCAGCCAAAGCAGTCACCACGCCGACAGGCAGCTGCTGTGGGGCCAGCACAGTACGGGAAACGATATCCGCAGCGAGCAACGTACAACCCCCGCCGAGCACGGTTGCGGGTAAAAGCAGGCGAATGTCCTGGCCCAGCACAAGCCGCAAGGCATGGGGCACGATAAGGCCTATAAAGCCAATGAGGCCGGCACTGGTAACGGCGACTGCGGTGGCGATCGACGAAGCGAAATACAGCAGCCATTGTAATTGGCGGGTCTGACTACCCAATGCATGGGCGGCCTGCTGGCCATGGCTGAGGATATTGAGATCGCGCGCGCACGGCCAAAGCAGGATGAGCAAACCCAATAACACCAAGCCAGCCACTTGCCAGGGGGCGCCGGCAAGGTCTCCCAGCATCCAGAACACCATGCCGCGTAAGAGCCCGTCTGGCGCGATGCTGAGCAACAAGGAGCTTAGCGCCCCCGCGAAGGATGCCACCGCGATACCGGTAAGCAGCAGGCGCGACTGCTGGCTGGAATGATCGTGCCGGGCCAGGGCAAAGACCAGCAAGGTGCTGGCCAATGCACCCGTTCCAGCCGATAAGGAGACCAGCACGCTGCTTGCCCCCAACAGCAAAGCGGCTAGCGCGCCTACACTTGCGCCACCCGAGGTACCCAGGACATACGGGTCGGCCAGCGGGTTACGTAGCAATATTTGCTGCAATAAACCAGCCATGGCGAGCAAGCCGCCAACCACCAGAGCTGCCAGGCTGCGTGGCAGACGCAATTGCAGCACAACGTCGCGCGCCATTTGGGCATCGGGTGTTGATTGCCATAGCTGCCAGGGTCGGTAGGCGGTGCTGCCCAGGCAAAGGCTGATAGTCAGCAGCACTAGGGTTAGCAGCAACAAGGCGGCCATTATCAGGGCAAGCCGCTGGCGGGTAAGATGCGTGTGTTCTTTCACTGCCGCGCCTTATCGACGGCGGCACACAGCGCTTCAGCGCCGTCCACCAAGCGTGGGCCCATGCGGCTGAGCAGGTCGGGTGGCAGCATGTAAAGTTGGTTGCGGGCGACTGCCTTCAGGCGTGGAAAGCGCGCCCATCGTTGTAACCATGTATTCTTGGCGGTGCTGTCGCCACTGGTGGCGATCAGGTCCGGGTTAGCGACGAGTACGGCTTCTTCATCCACCGTCGGTGCGCGCGATGGTAATTCGGCGAATACGTTTACTGCACCGCAAAGTCGCATGACGTCCGAAATGGCTTGCTCGCCGTTGATGGTCATCAGCGGCCTATCCCACACTTGATAGAACACGCGCACAGGGCGTTTACCGGCATGGTATTTAGCCAGCGTCGCAGTACGTGTGCGTAACTGGGCGGCGGCTTGTTCTGCTATGTTGGTTCGCCCTGTCAATACACCCAGCCGTTCCAGCACATGCGGAATATCCGTCAGTTTCTTTGGGTCGTCGTAGTAGATCGCAATACCCAGCGATTCCAGTTGCGTCAGTTGGCGAGCAGGATTCCCGCCGGGCCATGCGACGATCAAATCAGGCTTGAGGGTACGAATCTGTTCCAAGTCGAAGTGGTTGTAACTACCAATCTCTGGGATCTTCTTGGCGGCAGCCGGGTAGTCGCTATAGCTGCTTACGCCCACGATATTTGGTCCCGCGCCAATCGCAAACAGGTCTTCAGTAAGGTGTGGGGCCAGGCTGATGATGCGTTGTGCCGGCTTGCCCAAACGTACGGTGCGGCCTTGGTCGTCTTGCACGCTGATGTCGGCATGGGCGGCGCCCAGTAGCAGCCACAACAACATGCCCCGACACAAGGTTTTCACCACTCCACTCCCTTCTGTGCCCGAATCCCTGATGTATAGGCATGCTTCTCGTTTTCGATAACCGAGACTGTGTCGGCAATGTCCAACAGCTCCTTGGCGGCAGCACGGCCGGTTACCACCACATGTTGCATGGCGGGACGGGACTCAAGGTCGGTTATTACCCGGCTTCTGTCGAGGTAGCTATAGCTGAGGCAATAGGTCAGTTCATCAAGCACAACCAGTTCGTAGCTTGGGTCGGCAAGCATGCGGTGTGCAACTTCCCAGGCCTGTTCTGATTTTCTGGTATCTGCCTCTCGGTCTTGGGTGTCCCAGGTAAACCCATCGCCCATGACATGCCATTCGCAATGCTTGCCGAGAAAAGCCTCTTCTCCGGTATCGGTACGGCTTTTGATGAACTGTACTACCCCTACTTTCATCCCATGGCCAATAGCGCGCGCCACCATGCCAAAGGCTGACGACGATTTGCCCTTGCCGTTGCCGGTGAGCACGACAAGAATGCCGGTGTCGATATTGGCCTCGGCAATATGGGCGTCGATCAGTGCTTTTTTGCGCGCCATGCGATCGGTATGGCGGGCGTTGCGTATGCTGTCTTCAGTCATGATTTTCTCGTCTGCGATCACACGTCCCGGTTGCTGACACCGGCTTGGGCAAAGGTAGCCATCTGACTATGTAATGCACAGGCCAGTTGCAACAAGGGGAAGGCGGTGGCGGCACCACTGCCCTCGCCCAGGCGTAAGCCCAGCTTTAGCAGGGGCTGGCCGTCGAGTTCAAACAGCAGACGGACATGTGCGGGCTCGGCGGACTGATGCCCGAACAGGAGCCAGGGTGTGATGCTGGGGTTCATCTTGCATGCCGCCAGTGCAGCGACAGTGCTGATAAAGCCATCCACCAATACGGGTATTCCGGCTTGGCTGGCGGCAATGTAAGCACCTGTCAGTGCGGCGATTTCAAAACCACCCAAGGTAGCCAGCATGCTGGCCGGGCTAGCGAGCCGGGATGCGTGTAATTGCAATGCAGAACTCAGGAGACCTGCCTTACGAATCACCCCTGCTGGGTCCAGCCCCGAACCGGGGCCGACGAGCTCGGCGACTTCACAATTGATAAGCACTGCGCCCAGTGCACTGGCGCTGCTGGTGTTGCCAATTCCCATTTCCCCGCCGATAAAACAGTCAGCTTTGTTGGCTTGGGCGCGTCTTACGGCAGCTTGTCCTACCTCCAACGCTGCGTGCAGGGCATCCATGGACATGGCGGGGTGTTCGAGCAGATTGGCCGTGCCGAGGCCGATCTTGGCTTGGATTACGTTGGGCAGGTGGCTGGTATCGCCCGCCACACCGACGTCGATGACTTCAAACCCCGCTTGGATTTGCTTGGCAAGTACGCAGATGGCTGCCCCGCCATGGGCAAAGTTTGCCACCATCTGAGCGGTGACGGCTTGTGGGTAAGCCGATAAACCAGCGGCAGCCAAGCCATGGTCTGCCGCGAAAATACTGATCCAGGGACGGGACAATAAAGGGCATTCCCTCCCCTGCAAGCCAGCCAGGCGGATTGCAATACCTTCAAGATCGCCCAGCGCGCCGGTTGGTTTGGTGAGGTTATGCTGCCGGGTGGCGGCAGCGGCTTGGGCGGTTTCGTTTACAGCGTGTGCTGGGGCTTGCCACCACATTCCTTGCATAGGAGTTTCCTGGTTTCTGGATTGTATGGGTACATTGGAACCGGTATGTCAGTGGCTGTCAGAACCGGTTCACTGTTTTAGTCTCACTGTGCTCCTTAGAACCGGTTTTCGATCTGTCACGAACAGCTATCAGCAGGGTGAAGCGCAGCGCAGAAACTGGAATATAAGTGGGTACATGAGGATTTCGAGAAACACATTAAGCCCTGGTCACAGCTGCGCAGTAAGATCGTAAACCGGTTCTTAGACCGGTTCATATCGCGGCCAGGTCCTTTGTGAGACGAAAGGCGCTAGGGTAGCCAAATATCCATACTGCCGGCCAGACTTTGCGGTGAATTTGGCTGGCTGATGCTAGGTTTGGTACGTATCGGCCTCTCACCAAGGTGGTATCAAACGCCTTTGGGTTGCCAACGTAGGCTGATAAGGCCATTACGTCCGAGCGTGCCATAGTCTGTGACTTGCACGTAATCCTTGTCGAAGACATTGTTCAGGCGAGCGCTTAACTGCCAGTCGCGGGCCAGTTGCCAATTTGCGGCGAGGTTGACCAGGCTGTAGCCCGCCAAGCGTACGGTATTGGCCGCATTATCAAAGCGTTTGCCCTGCGCCTGTACTTCAAGCTTGGCATCAAGTTTGCCGAATTTAATGCCGGTATAGACAGCACCTACCTGACGCGCGCGGCGTGCCAATTGTTTGCCGTCACTGCTGGTGCCCGAAGCATCCTTGGCATCCAACCAGTCGAAGTGGCCGCCTGCCATCCATTGCTGTGACTGCCAGTCGAGGCTTAGGGTTGCACCGGTTAACTGGGCACGACCAATATTGGCGGGCTTCCAGTTTGTGCTGCCGGGCGAGGTAGGGGCCCAGGCGATGAGGTCGCGCACGGTATTGCGGTATAGGGTCAGGCCACCTTGTAGGTTGTCTGCTTTGAAGCGGGTGAACACCTCGCGGTTGAACGATGTCTCCGGTTTCAGATCGGGGCTTTCCGAGCCGGGCCAGTACAGGTCGTTGAATGAAGGCGCACGGAAACCCGTGCCAAGGTTACTACCCAGTTGCCATGTGGGGTTCAGATGCCAGCTCCCCCCGAGTTGCGCGCTGGCATGATCGCCGAATTGGGAATTTTTGTCGTAACGCAGATTGCTTTGCAGACGCAGTGGGCCCAGGCTGGTCAGATAGCCGCCAAATAGACTATTGATGCGTCGTTGGCTGACTGCGTAGGCGGTATCGCCACTGACCTTCTGTTGCAGCGTTTCCAGGCCTACCAGGGCGGTGCCAGAGCCGACTTTGATTTCGTTCTGCCAACTGAATGTCTGTTGCTGTGAGTTGATGCTGCGTTGTTTGTCGGTGAGGTTGTCATACGCTTGCGGCGTAAAGTTCGTGCCCCTATCAACGCTGGTTCCGGCCCTGAAATGCGCTTGCCAAGTATCGTTAAACTGCATGCGAGTCCATAAGTTCATGCTGCCTTGCTCACCGTTGTCGCGATAGTCGAAGGCTTGGGCGGTAGGGTTGAAGGCATTGTCGTAGACCGATCCATCATATTGGCTACGCACTTTTGCATAGAACAAGTTGGCACCGAGTTCGAGCGTATCGTTTACATGGTGGCTTAGCGATGCACTGAGGTTGCCGTTGCGGTAGCTGTCTTTGTCCGCGTAGTAGTTGGGGTTGCTTGGATTGGCGATGCTGCTGATGCCATCGGTTTCGCTGTAGCCAAATCCAATCGTATAACGCGTTGTATCGACTTCACCACCCACGTGTGCGCTGAGGTTACGGCTGCCATGGCTGCCCCCCCCAAGGCTGATGGCTGGTTGTTTGGCCTGTTTGCCGGTACGGGTAAAGATTTGTATCACACCCCCAATGGCGTCCGATCCATACAGACTTGCTGCCGCGCCACGCAGGATTTCAACGCGTTCAATCTGATCGACCGGCAAATGTTGTAACGATGCGCTGCCCAGCGTGGGCGAGCCAAAGCGTATGCCGTCGATCAATACAATGGTGTGGCCGGCATTGGTGCCACGCAAAAACAAGCTGCTAGCCTTGCCCGGCCCGCCATTATTGGTGAACTGCACACCTGCTTGAGCAGGAAGTACTTCAGCCAATGTCTGGCCGCGGAAGGTATCGAGGTCGGCCCGGTTGAGCACCGTAAGGTCGCCTATGGCTTCCTTTTGTGTTTGGGGTACGCGGGCAGCGGTGACAATGACTTCATCGGCACGCTCTATGTAAGGGGCGCTAAGGCTATGGAGGCTGGTGGCAAGCAGCGTTATTGCAAAGGGATGGATAGTGCGGGACAGCATGGAGGTCTCCTGAAACCAAACTCGTGTAACGACGAGAGTAGGCAACAGGGAAACTACGGCAGGCATAAACTTGGGCGACAGGCAGCCGCTGGCTCAAACCCGCTGCGTGCACCCTGCCGCGCGTCAATGATCTGCCTGCTTCTTGGGGTGGCCAATATGGGCGTACGCCAAGTTGGAGGCAGCACTCAAAGGCCGGTATCCGGGCTTGCAAGACTTGATTGATCGCCTTCCCATGGCTCTAAAAAGCGACAGTGGCTTGCTTGATCAACCCACACTTGCTTACCGTTGCAGGGACAGCACAGGTTTCACACCTATTTCCCGTTTAACCGACGGTTTAGGGTCGGCACCTTGGAGGCGGCGATTCTAACAGCAGTTGCTGATGTTGTGCGTGCAGGGCTAGGGGTCAGTGGCAGTTGCCATCTCGGTTAATGGCACAGGAAAAGTAAAACGCCCCGTCTGAATAACGGGGCGTCTTGTCTAGGATGGGATTGCGTTTAAGCCGGGCTGGCTTATGCCTCACCTGTGAATTTGCGGATATGTTCCAGCAATTCGTCTTCCTGATAAGGCTTGCCCAGGAAGGCATTGACGCCCAGTTCAAACGCGTAGTTCTTATGCTTATCCGCTGTCCGCGAAGTGATCATGATGATTGGAATATCGCGGGTATCGGCATTGGCGCGCATATTCCGCGTCAATTCAAAGCCATCCATCCGTGGCATTTCCACATCAAGCAGCATGACTGCTGGACGAACATCCTGCAGTTTCTGCAGGGCATCCACCCCGTCCTTGGCGGTTTCCACCTGATAACCTTCACGAGCCAACAGGCGGCCAGTGATCTTACGTACGGTCAAGGAATCATCGACCACCATCACGATAGGCGCGGCTTGAAGCTGTTCCACCGGTGCCGGTGTGCCGGCAGCCATGGCTGTATCGAAGTCAGCTACCGGGGCGTCGGCACGACGTTGCAACAGTGCAAGTGGGTTGAGCAGCAACACGATATCGCCATTACCAAGCACCGTCGCACCGGCCACCCCGGCTACCCGCACCAGTTGCGGGCCGATGTTCTTCACAACCACTTCCTGGTTCTTCACCAGTTCGTCGACGTGAATGGCGATGCGATTTGTTGCCGAACGCAACAACATGATGGTGTTGTAACGTTTTTGCTCGGCTTGGGTATCGTAATCACCAATCAAACGGGGCAGGTAGTGGAAGGGATAGACGTTCCCCATCCATTCGAGCTGGTGCCGTTGGTAGAGTTGCTGAAGCGGGTCTAACTTCAGTTCCTGCACCTGTTCCACCATCACAGAAGGAATGGCATATTGGTGCGCCCCAACCTTGATCAGTACTGCCTGGGTAACGGCAAGTGTGAGTGGCAGATGGATTGTGAATGTCGTACCACGGCCTGCTTCAGAAGCAACGTCTACGCGGCCACCCAGATCTTCAAGTTCAGTCTTCACCACGTCCATACCGATACCGCGGCCGGATAGCTGCGTTACCTGGCTGGCAGTGGAGAAGCCGGCCTCGAAGATCAGCGCCATGATCTGGGCGTCGGTATATTCGCCGTCTGCATCTATCAGCTTTTGCTCGATGCCCTTTTGACGGATGCGTTCCAGATTCAAGCCCGCACCATCATCGCGGAGGGTCAAGACCAGTTCGTTACCTTCCTGGCGCGCTTCGACAACAATTTCGCCGAATTCGTTTTTACCAGCAGCGAGACGGGCTTCTGTACTTTCCAAACCGTGACCGATCCCGTTCCGCAGCATGTGCTCGAACGGTGACATCATCTTTTCCAGCACGGAACGGTCGATTTCTACCCGGCCACCCCTGATTTCCAAGTTGACCTTCTTGCCGGTGTCTTTACCTGTCTGGCGTACCACACGGTAAAGACGTTCGGAGATTGAAGAAAACGGCACCATGCGTACCCGCATCAGCTCCTGCTGCAGGTCACGTGTCATGCGCGCCTGTTGGGTCAGGGCGGCGGTTGATTCGTCTAGGTTCTTCAGCAGATTGTGCTGCACGGTCGCGACGTCATTCACGCTTTCGGCCATGAAGCGGGTCAACTCTTGCAATCGGCTGAAACGGTCGAATTCCAACGGATCGAAGTCGGGCATATCGCTGGCATGCGCCATGCGGGACTGCATTTGCGATTCAGCTTGGATTTCAATTTCACGCAACTGGCCGCGCAAACGTCCAACGTTGTCGGTCAGGTCTAGGAGCGAGCGTTTGAGTGCCAGCATTTCCGATTCGATGCGTGTGCGAGAAATCGATACTTCACCAGCCTGGTTCACCAAACGGTCAACCAAGTCGGCGCGTACACGCACTGTGCTCTTCCCGGCTTCTGTATCCACCAAGCCGAGCGCTTGTGGTGCTGCACGGGCTGCGGCGGCTTCCGGTGCTTGTGCTGTTGCACCGACGGCGGCTGCAATAGGGTGATCAAGCTCTTCATCAGTTTCCACCACCGGTTCGCCAGCGATCAGGCGATCCTGCAGGGTATTGATGACGTCGAAATCCAAATCGAGTTCATCAAGCAGCGCCGGCACCAAAGCTTCAGCAGCGTTGATCAACCGGGTTTCCATGTTATGAGTTGCTTCACCCAGACGCATGGCGCCTGCCATCCGCGCACTACCCTTCAGGGTGTGTAGCACCCGCTTGAGTGATTCCAGTGCATCGTGCCGGGAGGATGCATCACGCAGCGCACGTAGGTCAGCCGAAATCTGTGGCAGCAACTCCTGCGCTTCTTCGATGAAGATAGGCAGCAGTTGCTCATCCAGTTCATCGTGTACAGAAATGTCGGCCAACCGGTCGCCACTGCCCAGTGCGGCGATACTCCCGATGCCATCGGGCTCCGCAACCGTAGAGGGCGCTTCCGCGGCATCGGATTCGGGTAAGGCCGTGGCGAAGGTTTGTATCGATAAAGCTTCAAGTACCGGTGTTTCAAAGGCAGGAACGAACTCCTGGGTTGAGCTTGCCTCCAGGACAATAGCTTCATCAACCGGCGCCAGCGGCATGGCAGCAAGTTCATCCTCTCCCAACTTATCTAGTATGACTACCGGAGCATCGATGGCGGTTGAACTACTGCCAGCTAGGGGCGAGGTGATCTCTACGTCGGCATCAAAGAGGAAATCGGGTTCGTTGTCCTCGACTGCTGGCGGTAAGTCGGCTAGCGGGGTCTCGATTGATTCCGGTAACTCGATCGATAGGTCGATGTCGTCTGCGGCTTCAAGTGACGGAAGCGCATCTTCAACAATGACTGGCACTTGCCCATTGGTTTCCTCGGGCGAAATACCCAGGTCATCCAATTCGATATCCAGATTCAGGCCATCAAGATCTGGCGCGCTGGCTTCTGCTACGCCGGCAGCGGTATTGGTCGGTTCAGTCTCCAGGAAATCGAGATTCAACACCAACTCATCCGATGCGTCGCTATCGGGTAGGGCCAAGTTAGTTACTGGAATTGGCTGGCTGTCATCCAGGCTCAGATCCAATGGCGCATCCAAATCAAAATCAAGCGCCAGCGCCTCGTCGATAGTTTCGATTGGGGCGAGTTCGGGCTCGCTGATGATAGGGGGCACTACCGGCGCGATATCAGCGCTGGAGATAGGCTGCAGCGTACTGGTATGCGCTACTTCGTCTTTCAAACGATTTGAGAGCGCCAACAACATGGCAATAGTCTGTGGTTCGTCCTGTGGTGCTTCATAGCGACTGATTTGACTCAGCAGGACGCCAACCTTGTCGATCGCCATCGACAAGGTGTCATAGTCGGCTTGAACTGGAGGCACGCCGGCTTTTTGATAAGCAATCAATGCTTGTTCAATGCCATATCCAAGTTCGCCCAGCGACAGGAAGCCTGTTGTATTGGCAATACCGCACAATGTATGGGCGGCGTGAATAAATGCTGTTTTGACTTTGCCACCGGTGTTGAAGTCGGTGAATGCTGCATTCAACGTAGCAAAATGTCGGTAAGCTTCATCAAGGAAAATGCCAAACAAAGATTTCGAGATGCTGATAGAGCCGATCTGTATTTCAAGAGCATCGGATGAAGGTTCTGGTTGGTCCAACACCAGTGGGGCCGACTGGAGGGTAGGCGCTTCCTCTATACCAATATCGAAATCTAGCGCCCCCGCTTCGGCTGCGGCCGGTGTTTCCTCTGGCAACACAGGGAGATCCAGGCTGAGTGCATCAACACTGTTTGCCTGGGGCACTTCAAGCAATGGCTCGGCTGGCGTAAACGCGATGGTGCTCGGTGGCGCGATCACCTCTTCGATACTGTCGACGCTTGCTACTTCAGCTAGCGGTGCTACCGTGGGTGCTGGTGCTGGTGCTGGTGCTGGTGCTGGTGCTGGTGCTGGTGCTGGTGCTGGTGCTGGCTGTTCAGCACTGTCAGTATCTTCGCCATTTCTTAGTCGATCAGCTTCAGCAAACAAGGCTGCTGCATCGACCTTGGCTGTACCGCTCTCTTGCAGCTCGCCTACCCATTTGGCGAATTGTACGGAAGTGTTTTCCAATAGATTCCACAGAGCGGGCGAGGCCTGTTTTTCATCTTGCAGCCACTTATTCATAACCTGTTCAATCGCCCAGGCTACTTCACCGAGCTGATTCAGGCCTACCATGCGGCCACTGCCCTTGAGCGTGTGGAAACCACGGCGGATGACCGTAAGTGCGTCTTTATTTCCTGTAGATTCTTTGATTATCAGGACATGGCTGTCGATCGTAGCCAATACCTCGACTGCTTCTTCTAGGTAGACCTCAAGCAATTCTGCATCAACAGCGGCTTCGCTAACAGCTTGGCTGGCGGCCGGCTCTGGTGGTGCGGGCTCAGGCGTAGGAGCTGGCTCTGGCGCTGGATGGGTGGGGACTGCGGCAACAGCAGGGTGACTTACTTCTTCTTCCAGTTCATTATGGGTGTCGAATTCAGCAGCTACCTGTTCGGCCGCGCTAGGTTCATCAACCTTTGCAAGTTTTGCGGGCGCTACGACGTAGCCAATCTTTTGTAGCCAAGGTGCAATCAGCCTGGCTCGATCTTCTTCCTCGCGCTTCAGGGCGTCGATATAGAAACCCAGGCCTGATAGCGCTTCGGCCAGAAATTCCAAATCTCCAGCGGCAGCTTGATGATCTTCGGACTGGCAGTTACGGATGATTGTTGCGCAGGCATCCAACAGTGCCAATGCATCTTGCTCATCCAAAATTGTCAACGCACCACGAATCTGGCGAATTGGCGCATCTGTGCTTACCAATTCAGAACGCGTGCTGGTATCACGGAAAAAGTCGTCCAGAATCTGTTCGATCTGGGCGAGATTCGTTTGGATTTCCTGGGCAACCTGCATCATCAGCAGGCGTTCCTGGGCACGACGAGACACCTCGTCGAGTAGGCTGACATCCAGTTCCCCCACTGTGCCGTTGCGCAATCGATCCTGCATGGCTTCGGATTGGGCGGCAAAATCAGATGAGCGTTCTGGGTAAACCAGCAATGCATTTTCCAACAACAGCATTGCTGTGGCGACTTCCAGGGCTACGGATTCGGTGGGTGCACCCTTTAGCGATACCAATACTTCACCCACCGCTTGGGAAAGTGCGCCAAAGCCGGCTATTTGTACCCGCTGGCTATGCCCGCGTAAATCCGTAAGCTGCTGTTGAAATATAGGAAGGCGGTCTGTACTACCGCTACCAACGCGGGCCCAGTTGTCTTTGGCTTGTGCGACAAGCTCACGCAGCTCGCGTACAAGTTGTAGCGTAGCCAATTGCTGGGCATCATCTTCCAGTGCGCCAGACGGTAAAAGCTTGTCGAGTTCGAACGCTGCCCGTACAGCTGCGCATTGGGCGCTGCGTGTATTCAGATGTGCGACGGTATAGAGCACATCCCGGAACAAGCGCTCGGCAACCTTGCCGCCGCCTTCTGTGAGCCGTTTTAATTGTTGGTTTAGACGGGAAAACAGCTGCTTCAACTCAATATCGAGTTTGACATTGTTGTCCATCATGCCTTCGGCTACCGCGGCAGATGCCCACCAAAAGCCACGTTGCAAGCTGCTGGATTGGCTACGGGCAACACCAAACAACGCTTGCGCCATCCAAAGACTGCCATCTTTGGTGTCACCTTTGATCCATTTGAGCAGACCTGCTTCAAATCTGGAACGGGCTGCTTTCAGATAGGCAAGCTGATCTGCATCGTTGCGCTTTGTAACGGATAGTTGAGCGGGTAACTCGGCAGATAAAGAAGGAAAAAACAGGTCGGCACCACTGGCCTGTGTTTCACCACGCTGCGCGCGTACCCGCCGATAGGCAGGTAATAGCTTAAGGGGCAGGTCGGGTGAACCATTAACCAGGGCTTCCAGGTATTGGCTGAGGCTTGCGGCAGCTTCGGCAATCAAGCTGAGCAGAGAGGGACTTGCTTCTCCACGTTCAACCGCGCCCACTGCGACTTCCAATTCCTCGGCAAAGCGGGCTGCGCCCGAAAGGCCGACCATTTCAACTGCACCGCGAACTTGGTGCAAATGGGTTTGAACAAATTTCAGTTCTGCCGCATCTGTTTTGGCAGCATATTTGTCCAGGCATTGACGTGCCTTTTCCAAGGCTTGGTCAATTTCACCTTTGACCCAAATAAGTGATCCCAGGTCGAATTCGGTGTGCGCGCTCATCAGTATTGTCATTCCGCGAGAGGGCTAAAAGAGCCGGCCGCCTTGCCGTCAGACGTGCAGGGCGGCCAGGAGCAGATTAGAGCTTAAAGCCCGCGACCGAACCCTTTAGTTCGGCGGCCAGACCCGTTAGCTGACCAATCTGTACCGCAGTTTGCTTGGTACCGGCGGTGGTCTGCTCTGTAATGCGAAGAATATCCTGCATCGAGACCGCCACTTTGTCAGCCAGTTGTTGCTGAGACTCAGTTGCTTGCGCAATCGTCTGGATCAGCCCGGCCAATTCGTTCGACACTTGACCGATCTCATTCAGTGCTTGACCTGCCGCATCAGACAGCTTGGCACCTTCCACCACACCTTGGGTTGAAATTTCCATGGCGGCTACGGCATCGTGCGTATCGGCCTGAATGGTTTTCACAATCGCGCCAATCTGCTTGGTAGCTTCGCCAGAACGTTCAGCTAGTCGCTGCACTTCCTCGGCCACCACTGTAAACCCGCGGCCGGCTTCACCTGCAGAGGCTGCCTGAATAGCAGCATTCAGCGCCAGAACGTTTGTTTGCTCGGTAATGTCCGAGATCAACTCCACGATTTCAGTAATTTCCTGTGAGCTTTCACCAAGGCGCTTGATTCGTTTGGCTGTCTCTTGGATCTGCTCACGAATTTCGTTCATACCCTTGATCTGGTTCTGTACAGCCTCGGTACCCTTGTTTGCTGCCTCCAGCGACTGACGGGCCACTCGGGCGGACTCTGCTGTTGTACCGGACACACCGTTGATTGAGCGGGCAATGTTCTGCACCACTTCGTTAGTGTCGATAATTTCTTCAGACTGGCGTTGGGCGGCTTGCAGTAACTCGCCAGAAATTGCCTGGGCTTGCTGGGAAGCGGCCGTCACCTGATCGGTTGCGCGGTTAATACCGATAATCAGGCTGCGCAGCTCGTCAATGGTGTAGTTCATCGAGTCGGCGATAGCGCCAGTCAGGTCTTCCGTCACGGAGGCTCGTACTGTCAAGTCACCGTCGGCAAGGTCGGACATTTCGTTCAGCAGACGCAGAATGGCTTCCTGGTTCCGTTTGTTTTCCGCTTCAATCTCGGCACGACGACGTTGCGATTCGCCGTTGTACACACGAATCAGCCCGTACAGGCCAACGAAGGCCAAGATTGCGAAGACAATTTCCAGAACGATGACAAGAATACCGCTTGCTTGTTTTTCATAAGCATCCGTCAAGGCGCGCGTATCTTTAAGTAGCGTTTCGCTTTCCTTATAGATAGTTTGATTGGCTAGTCGAGTATTGACCAAGTTCTGCATGTTGCGTGAGAACGCACCCACCACTGTTTCAAAGTCTTTAAACAGATCACGAATTTCGACAAGCTTATCTTTTACTTCAGCATTGCGTGCGGCAGGAATACGGAGTTCTTCGCTACCGTCGAGCATCCCTGTAAGGGTATCGCGGAACGTATTGGTGTCTTTACCCAGCAGGAACACGACTTCAGGGTTGATGATTTCACCTGCCAACATGGCGTTGGCATTTTTAGCCATACGCTGAGACAACATCACTTGCTGGTTGGCCAACTCTATTTCGTGAACGGATGCGCCTGCTTCGGAAAGTAGAGACACAAGCTGCTGAGTCAGCTCTAAGAGCTTGGCATCGTTACGGTTGATGTCATTCACGCTCCGTGTCACCGAAATCAAGGTGTCCTTCTGTTTCAGAATGGTCTCAACGGTGGGTTTTTTCTGGCTAGGCCGGAAGTTCTCATCCCAGTTTTGCTTGATCTTCGAGAGAATACCGGCTGCTGCCCCGCCGGAAGCAGGGAGGCCATCACCGCCATCAACGAGGCGAGTCAGTTCTTGAGTAAACTGATTGTAGGCTTCGTCGAGGAATGAAAAGGCTTCGGCATTACCCTGAATGGCCTGGGCGGAGGAGCGAGCCATCCGTTGCGAAAGCATCTGCATTTCGGTTGAGGTGGCGCGGTAGATAGCATCGTGACCGGAGGATCGCACCATCAAGATGGTTGTCACAGCAAACAAGATGACGAAGACCACCATGGTGACCAAGCAGATTTGAATTTGGGTTCGAGCCGGTAAATGCCCAATTAAAGGCAGCGGGCTACCTCCATCCGCCTCGGCTTGTGGACGTATGCGGTCTAGGATCGAGACCGTTCTAAGCGGATCGTAAGCTTTCTCTTGCTTGGAGTCTGATGAAGATGACCAGAATTTCAATTTGGCCAACATGCCGCCTTGAGTCGAAGCGGTGGCCGCACCGTGGTTAGCACCTGCGGCTTTTTCCTTGCCGCCGCGCGATTTCATTTTGTCCAGCAGCGCCATATTCGCCAATCTCCCAGTTACTAATGTCTTTTGCGGCTCCGGAGGAGCCAGGTGCCGTGTGTTCAGGTAACTAACTTAACGGCTTACGAGCGTGAAGCCTCTTAGATAGTACCGACTTGTAGAAAGGGTGCTTGCTGCACCAAATCCGAAATCCGCAATTCACGCCACTCCCGGCCATCTGCGTCCCGTCGTGTCGGTCCACACCAAGGCACTGCGGGGTCTGCCGGCGCTACTTCTTCCATGTCCTGTACATTCCGTAATCCCAGCATACGGTTGACAAGCAGAGCAGAATTCATGATGTGGCGTGAATGAATCAACAGTAAGCGGCTTGCGGCTGAAACTTTAACGGGTTCATCTCCAAGGAAACCAGGTAAATCGACCACGCTGAAAAGGTTGCCGCGAATATTCGCTAGCCCTTTGAACCAGCGACGAGTCAAGGGTACATGCGCCATGCCAGGCACCGGCAGTACCTCACTTACATCAGTGAGATCGACCAGCCATGAAGAATCACCAACCTGAATGCCCAGCTTGGTCGTGGCGGTATGTGTGGCAGGCAGCGATTTAAGCCGCGCAACCACACTTTCCTGAAATTCGCGAAGACTGACGCGCTTGGCCATGGCTTATCCGATTAGCCGAGTGCGGCGATCTGTTGCAACAGTTCTTCGGGATTCACCGGCTTAACGACATAGCCACGTGCACCCTGGCGTTTGCCCCAGACGATATCGGTTTCCTGTCCTTTGGACGTGCACATGATGATGGGGATGTGCTGGGTCGCATCGTCTTTGGAAATGGTGCGTGTTGCCTGAAAACCATTTAGGCCCGGCATAACTACATCCATCAGAATCAGGTCTGGCATCAGTTCCTTGACGCGGGCCACGGCTTCTTCACCGCTTTCCAGTGTCATTACCTGAAAGCCGTTCTTGGTCAGCAACTCGCCCAGGAAGTGGCGTTCAGTCGGAGAGTCGTCGACGATCAGAATTTTCTTGATAGTCATGCGTTTGTCAGTCCTTTGGTGCTTGCACTAGGTGTGGGCAGCATGTGCGCCCACGGCTTGTAGCAAACTGTCTTTTGTGAATGGCTTGGTTAGGTATTCATCCGAGCCGACCATACGGCCGCGTGCTCGATCAAACAGACCGTCTTTCGAGGACAGCATAATGACCGGCGTGGATTTAAACTTTGGATTTTTTTTAATTAGCGAACAGGTTTGATAACCGTCCAGCCTGGGCATCATTACGTCGACAAAAATTACGTCCGGATGATGGTCGCTGATTTTTGCCAAAGCGTCGAAGCCGTCTTCGGCCAGAATGACCTCACAACCCGCCTGCCCGAGAAAAATCTCGGCACTACGGCGGATAGTATTGCTGTCGTCAATCACCATAACCTTAATGCCGGCGAGGTTCTGCATCGGCCTGTCTCCTTTTGCCCCTTCCGTGCGATAGGACACCGGAATAGCAAACGTTAACATAGCACAATGACAATCAAATCACTATCCGGCAGAACAGAAGATTAGTTTGAGTTCCGCATAAAACGAATAAAATGCCCCAGCCAAAGGGGAGGAAGGCTGGGGCCTGAAATACCGGCACGTATAATCGGCCGGGTCCCGCTCAGGGAGGGGAAGCGGGAGGTGTGCATACACCTGAGAATTAAGAGTCATAAAAATGGAAGTTAGTTCCCGTATTGTGGTCAGTTTGGGCGTTGGGATGCTTGATTGAACCAATCCCCAACCATTTTTTCGGCTTCTTCCGTGCCTTGTTTTTTTAGGCTTGAGAATAGTTGTACCGAGCAATTGGGCCATTTTTCCAATGATTGACGTACTTGCGTCAAAGTTTTGGTTTGTTCCTGGCGTGTCAATTTGTCGGATTTCGTTAGTAATACATGGACGGGTTTGCCGGTTGGTAAAAACCAGTCGAGCATATTTACATCCAGTGGCTTAAGTGGATGACGTGAATCCATAATCAGAACAAGGCCGATCAAATTGGGTCGGGTGGCTAAGTAATTACCCAGTAATTGCTGCCAATGGGCGCGAATCGCCTCTGGTACTTGGGCATAACCATAGCCAGGGAGGTCCACCAGAAAGCGTTCACCGCCGAGATCGAAATAGTTGATATGTTGAGTTCGACCCGGTGTCTTGGAAACGAAAGCCAGCCGGGTGTGGTTGGCGAGGGTGTTGATCGCGCTGGATTTACCGGCATTGGAACGGCCGACGAAGGCAACTTCCAGGCCGTTTTGCGGGAGCATATGCAGCTCATTGACGGTGGTATGGAAGCGAAGTTGACTGAACAGCGACATGGGAGCAATTCTCGTTATGGTATGTGCCTTTTGCGGCACCTGCAGGTTCGGATAGAATATCAGGTTTGAATCAAGACTTTGGCTCGACGGGCTACCCATCGGCCTCAGGGTTTTCGCAATACACTTATCAAAACAGAGCAACGACGGCGAAATCGCCGCACCCATCGTCATCAAGGAGTTACCTCTATGAAACGTAGCGCGCTGGCAATTTTGCTTGGCTTCGCGGCTTCTTTGGCCTTTGCCTCGGAAGCGCCTGCACCGGTAGCCAAGGCTGATCCGGCCAAGGGTAAAGCGGTCGTTGAGCAGGTATGTGCCGCTTGCCACGGTATTGATGGCAATAGCGCCGCCAGCGCCAATCCAAGCCTGGCTGGGCAGCATCCGGAGTATTTGTATGCGCAGTTGGCTGCTTTCAAGAAGGGGGAACGTAAGAACCCGATCATGATGGGGCAGGTTGCTTCGCTGTCTGATGCCGACATGAAGAACCTTGCCGCTTATTTTGGCGAACAGAAGCCCAAGGAACGCGCAGGTACGAACAAAGCGCTGATGGAAGCGGGTAGAAAGATTTACCGCGGTGGCAATCGCGAAACTGGCCTGCCCGCTTGCATGGCCTGTCACGGGCCTAGCGGTGCTGGGCTGCCGGTCCAGTTCCCGCGCTTGGGTTCCCAGCATGCTGCGTATATCGAGAAGTCCTTGAAGGACTACAAGGGTGGCGGTGAACGGGTAAATTCGATCATGAAGCCAATAGCTAGCAAGTTGTCTGATGCAGATATGAAGGCAGTTGCTGAGTACGTTGCAGGTTTGCGTTAAGTAGAAGGCAGCTTGCCGGGCGTTTTATCCCGGCCCGATATACCCAAGGGGTGGCCTCGCCACCCCTTTGAATTTGCTTACTGGACTCAAATTGCGTCGCCTTACATTCTGGCAAGCCGTTTATGAACTGTTAAGTTCGATGCGGTTTGCCATCAGCTTGCTGAGCATTATCGCGATCGCGTCGGTGATCGGTACCGTATTACAGCAGAACCAACCCTATTCGAACTATGCGATTGAGTTCGGGGATTTTTGGTTCCAACCCTTCCTCTGGTTGGGTCTGTTTGATGTGTACCACACTAGCTGGTTTCTAGGCATCCTGGCATTTTTGGTACTGTCGACCTCGCTCTGTATCTATCGGCAATCGCCTGGTGTCTTGCGGGATGTGAAGCACTATCGTGAGCAGGCTTCATTGAAGTCGTTGCGGGCGATGCCGTACCACAGCGAATTCGACTGTGCACAGCCTCAAGAGGTGTTGACCGGTGCGCAGGCGTGGTTGCTGACGCAGGGGTATCGTTTCAAGCAGCAAGAGCGTACAGATGGGTTAATGCTGGCAGCCAAAAAGGGCAGCATGCAGCGGCTCGGTTATTTGTTGGCGCATGCGGCCATCGTGGTTATCTGTATTGGTGGATTGTTGGATGGCAATCTGCTGCTCAAGTTGCAAGAAGTGCTTGGTCAGAAGGAAGTAGAGCTGCGTAATGTGCCACAGAGCCAGATCCCGGAGAGAAGTCGTCTCGGTATGGGCAACCTCTCTTTTCGAGGAATGTTGGAGTTGCCCGAGGGGACGGCAGGCGACGTGGTATTTCTGAATGCTGGCCGCGGCTATTTTGTCCAGGAATTGCCATTTACCGTCAAACTTAAACAATTCCATATCGAGCACTACAGCACGGGCCAGCCCAAGTTGTTTGCCAGTGACATTGAAGTTACGGAGAAAGCAACCGGCAAGGTGACGGCGGCCACGGTCAAGGTGAATCACCCATTGGTTGTGAATGGGATTGCCATCTATCAATCGAGCTTTGGCGATGGTGGTTCTCAGCTTCAATTTGCTGCATGGGATTGGTTTGGTAAGCAGGTACAGCCACAAGCGCTTGCTGCCGTTTCGCAGAGCAGCCAGCCTTTGAGTTGGCAGGGTAAGCAGCGGACTTTGGAGTTCGGCGACTTCCGCGCATTTAATATTGAAAACCTGGGCGAGACTGCACAGGCGCAAGGGCTAGGTAAGTTGTTGCAGGATGTACGGCAGGTAAAGGCCGAGAAGAAGGTCAAGAATGTTGGCCCTTCCATTCAGTTCAAGGTGCGTGATGCGCAAGGCCAGGCTCGTGAATATCTGAATTACCTTGCGCCATTTGAGCAAGATGGCCGCTATTACTTGATGAGTGGGGTACGCAGCGAAGTGGCGGCGCCTTTCGCCTTTATCCGGATTCCTTTGGATGCTGATCTTCAGCCCGATACGTTTATGCGACTACGTGCGACGATGTTTGATACGGCTGCATGGCGGGAGGTTGCCCGGCGCACTGCGGAAAAAGCCCAGCGGGATGGCGCCATAAGCGCACCCTATCGACAAGAGTTTGAGCAGAGTCTGCACTGGGTGCTGCAGCGATTTTCAGAGGGCGGTTTCGCGGCGCTGGAGAGCTTTCTGGATGACAAAGTACCCAAGGATAAACGCCAAGTAGTGGCGCAGACTTACATAAAGCTTTTACAGGGAGCGGTTATCGACGTGATGAAGCTGGCGCAAGAGCAGGCTAAGCAGCCTGTTATTGAGTTGGACGAAACGCACTACCGATTCTTGATGGATAGCTTGGTGGCAATATCGGCCAGCTTTGACTACGGCAGTGACTTCTATTTGCAGCCGGTTGGTTTTACCGAAGTGAAATCAAGTGGTTTTCAACTGACGCGTAGCCCGGGCAAGAATCTGGTCTACTTGGGAAGTCTGCTCCTGGTTCTCGGCATTTTTTGTATGTTCTATATTCGCGAAAATCGGATTTGGGTTTGGGCAGGTGCGGGAAAAGTGTTGCTTGCCATGAGTGCAAATCGCCGTGATGAGCAGACAGCAACAGAGTTCGCACGACACACCGAAACGCTGACTACGTTGGTTGGTCGGCAAGAGGACGGCAAGACATGAATACCACCACCTTAGATGTAACCAAGCCTCAGCCTGCTAATTTGCTGTTCTGGCAGGGATTGAAATGGGGCGATCATCTTTTTGCTGCGCTGGTCTTTGCTACGGCGGCTGTGGCGTTTGGCCGATACCGCACATTCATGGATGGCTATGAGCAAGCCATCTTGGTGGGCATGGCGTTTGGTGCGATTGCATTGGGTTGGTTCTGGAAGCCGGTGCGCGTGTTTCTGCCGGCGAGTGGGGCTTTGGCCTTAATTGGAATTGGTCTCTACGGGGATGATTTGGCGCGTGGCCAGACAGCTTTCTGGCTTAAGTATCTGCTTGCCAGCCAGTCATTGGTGATGTGGATGTGTGTGTTGTTTGTGCTGGCCACGGGTTTGTATTGGTTGGGCTTGGCGCGGCGTTCCGATACGGCGGAGTCCATTGCATCTGGCCTGACGTGGGCCGCGGCTGGGGCGGCAATGAGTTGGTTTTTCGTGCGGTGGTACGAAAGTTATCTGATTGGCCCGGATATCGGCCACGTGCCTGTATCGAACCTATACGAGGTTTTCGTTCTCTTTTGTTTGATTACCTCGCTGATGTATCTCTACTACGAACAGCGTTTTGCCACGCGGCGCATGGGTGGTTTCGTACTGTTGGTGATCTCAGCGGCGGTGGGTTTCATCCTCTGGTATTCGATCGACCGCCAAGCGCATGAGATTCAACCGCTGATTCCTGCCTTGCAGTCGTGGTGGATGAAGATTCACGTCCCTGCCAACTTCGTTGGATATGGCTCCTTTGCTTTGGCCTCGATGCTGGGAATCGCCCAGCTATTGGCTTCGAAGGGGGTGTTAGCCAGCCGTCTGCCGAGCTACGACACCTTGGGTGAGGTAATGTACAAAGCCATCGCCGTTGGTTTCTTGTTCTTTACCATTGCGACGATATTAGGAGCAATGTGGGCAGCAGATGCCTGGGGTGGCTATTGGAGCTGGGACCCAAAAGAGACCTGGGCACTGATTGTCTGGTTGAACTATGCAGCTTGGCTGCACGTAAGGCTGGTCAAAGGCTGGCGAGGAAATGTGCTGGCTTGGTGGGCGGTAATCGGCCTATTTGTCACCACCTTTGCCTTTTTAGGCGTGAATATGTTTTTGTCGGGTTTGCACTCTTACGGCACACTTTAGGCTGTATTTGCTCGGTGGTTTGCAATAGCCCAAGCTCAAATCAAGCTTGGGCTTTTGCTTTACTGTGCTGGCATGCCTGGGTTTTCAAAAGTCACCATAACGTGCTTGTAGCAGTGCTGCAACGACGGGGGCTACTGTTTCAGTTCTGAAAATACGTGGGCCGAGCAACAATGGGAGAAAGCCTGCAGACATGGCGCTGGCTTCTTCCTCAGTCGAAAATCCCCCTTCCGGCCCTATCAGTATTTGCACCGTTTTGGCTTGGGTGGGCAAGGCATCCAGCCCAATAGCACCGGTGGGTGAAAGCAGCAATTTCAGATCTGCTGTCGGTGCCTTGGCCAACCATTGCTCTAGTTTGATAGGGGCCAGGATGCTTGGTATTCGAGTACGGCCACATTGTTCGGCTGCCGCTTCAGCCACGGCCTGCCAGTGCTGCAAGCGCTTTTCGGCTCTGTCGGCGGCAAGTTTGTAACCGCAAAAGGCAGACTGCACAATTTGGATGACGCTTACCCCAAGTTCGGTGGCCTTCTGTACGGTGTAGTCCATTCGCTCTGTGGCGGATAGTGCTTGCACCAAAGTGATTTGCAGCGGTGATTCACGTTCAGTCGCATCGAAGCTATCTACGGTGACTTTTACATGCCGTTTGCCCATTTCTAGAACATGGGCGGTGTATTCCCCGCCTTGGCCATTGAATAGCGTCAGTTCGTCGCCAGGTTGTAAGCGGAGGACTTGTAAATGGCGTGCGTTGGCTTCCGGTAAGTCGAATTCGAGTCCGCAGACAAGGGGTAGGTCAAGATGTAGGCGTGGCATGGTTGTTGGGCAGCTATTCAATGAGGCAGATTATGCCAGCCAAGCCGGGCCTATACTGCGTTCATCATCTGCTCCAGGAGTCACCTATGGCCAGCATGACCACGCCGGTCTGCCAGTTTGGTTTGGCGGCAACCGATTTCAATTTGCCCGGTACGGATGGCGTGCATTACAGCTTGGCGGCCCTGCGTGGGCCGAGTGGCTTGCTGGTGATGTTCATCTGTAATCACTGCCCCTATGTAAAGGCGATTCGAGAAGCGCTGGTAGTGACTTGCCAGGAGTTGCAGCGTTATGGGATTGGTTGTGTAGCCATTAACAGCAATGACCCAACAACCTACCCTGATGATGACTTCGAGCACATGAAGGCCTACGCAAAGGCTTATCACTTTGGCTTCCCTTATCTCTATGACGAAAGCCAAGCTGTTGCCCACGCCTATGGTGCTATCTGTACGCCGGATTTCTTTGGGTATAACAGTGAGCTGCAATTGCAGTACCGTGGCCGTTTTGATGACTCGGGCCGTACACCAACCGGCAAAGACAGCTCGCGTGATTTGTTGGTGGCAATGAAGCAGATTGCCATGACGGGTGAGGGGCCCAGGCAGCAAGTTGCCAGTATCGGCTGTGCGATCAAGTGGCGCAGAGGTTGAGGCCTGTCAGCGGCTTCTAGCGAGTAGTATTTTGAACGTGCGCTTGGGTGTAGCAGTCTAGTAGGTCAGCTGATCCAGCTGTTTAGCGCCTTGCCATTTCACGAGCTCACCGCAGGTGTTCTGCCTGCGGAATTCAACGTCCTGAATTAAATAAGCTAAAACGGCAAGCTTGAATGTCCAAGCCAAGGTATCGGTATTGAAAAAATCCTGCTGCCAGCGCGTACATGCAGATTTTTTTATTCAAAACATGGTGTTATATGTTGCACTGCAGCGATGAATAAATTCACCGCATGTGATGAATTTATTCATCGCTTGTGATTAAATTCGCAGCAACTCAATCCCGAACTGCAAGGAAGTCATCATGCCCACAAATGCCGATCTTCATGCCCGTCGACTTGCCGCTACACCGCGTGGTGTGGGGGTTCTGGGGGATTTCTTTGCTGAACGTGCTGAGAATGCGCTGGTTTGGGATGCAGAGGGTCGTCGTTTTATCGATTTCGCCGCCGGGATTGCTGTGCTGAATACAGGCCATCGTCATCCAAAACTGGTGGCAGCGGTCAAGGCGCAGCTTGATGCATTTACCCATACTTGCTACCAGGTTGTGCCTTATGTGGGCTATGTAAAGCTGGCCGAGAAGCTGAATCAGATCGTACCGATCGATGGCCCAAAGAAAACGGCTTTTTTCTCGACTGGCGCGGAGGCTGTTGAGAATGCAGTCAAGATAGCGCGGGCTGCTACTGGCCGCAGCGGCATCATTGCTTTTTCGGGTAGCTTCCACGGTCGGACCATGATGGGTATGGCGCTAACCGGTAAGGTCAACCCGTACAAGCTGAATTTCGGCCCCATGCCGGCTGATGTTTTTCATGCGCCGTTTCCTATCGAATTACACGGAGTTAGCTCGGCTGACTCGATCAAGCATCTGCATATGTTGTTCAAGGCAGATATCGATCCTAAACGTGTTGCTGCCATCATCATTGAACCAGTCCAGGGGGAAGGTGGGTTCTATTCGGTGCCGAAACCTTTCTTTACCGAACTGCGTAAGCTGTGTGACGAACACGGCATTCTTTTGATCGCTGACGAAGTGCAGACAGGGTTTGCCCGCACCGGAAAAACTTTCGCCATGGAACACTATGACGTAAAGCCGGATCTAATGACCATGGCCAAGAGCTTGGCTGGCGGTTTTCCACTTTCCGCTGTCACGGGACGTGCTGATTTGATGGATGCACCAGCCCCGGGTGGTTTGGGTGGTACCTATGCAGGTAGTCCATTGGCGATTGCGGCTGCTTTGGCGGTCATTGATGTAATCGAAGCGGAACAACTCAATGCACGTGCCGAACGCTTGGGGGCTGCGTTGAAGGAGAAACTCAATAGTCTGAAAGCTGCTGTTCCCCAGATCGCCGACATTCGGGGGCTTGGGTTTATGGTGGCAGTGGAATTCAACAAAGCCGGCAGTGATGAACCGGATGCAGACTTTGCGAAAAAGGTGCAAACCGAAGCCATGAAGCGGGGGTTGATCCTGCTTACCTGTGGTGTGTATTCAAACGTGATTCGCTTCTTGGCGCCGTTGACCATTGATGATGCAACGTTTGCTGAAGCGCTCGATATTCTTGATGTTGCCATGAAAGCCTGAGGAAGAAACCATGCTGAACCTGAAAGATACTAGTTTGCTTAAGCAGCAGTGCTATATCGATGGCAAATGGCTGGATGCGGACTCGGGCGAGACTATTCCGGTAAATAATCCGGCTACGGGTGAAATCATCGCCTATGTGCCCAAGATGGGCGCGGCTGAAACGCGACGTGCAATTGAGACTGCCAACAAAGCTTGGCCTGCTTGGAAAGCTAAGCCCGCTAAAGAGCGTGGTGCTGTGCTACGTAAGTTGTATGAGTTGATGTTGGCGAATCAAGATGACTTGGCCGCTATCCTGACAGCAGAGCAAGGTAAGCCGCTGGCGGAAGCCAGGGGCGAGATCGCCTATTCCGCAGCTTTTTTCGAATGGTTTGCCGAAGAAGCCAAGCGTGTTTATGGTGAAACGATTCCCTCCCCATGGGGTGATAAGCGGCTGATGGTGATTAAGCAGCCCATCGGCGTTACCGCTGCGGTTACTCCGTGGAATTTCCCCTCTGCCATGATTACCCGTAAGGCAGGCCCTGCGCTGGCTGCCGGATGCCCGATGGTAATCAAGCCCGCAAGCCAGACACCACTTTCTGCACTAGCTATGGCGGAACTGGCGCACCGCGCTGGGGTGCCGGCAGGTGTGTTGAGCGTTGTGACAGGCTCGGCTAAAGCCATCGGTGGCGAGCTGACGGCAAATCCTATTGTGCGCAAACTCAGCTTTACTGGCTCAACCGAAATTGGTCGTGAATTGATGGCGGCTTGTGCGCCGACTATCAAAAAAGTGTCGCTGGAGCTGGGAGGAAATGCACCATTCATCGTATTTGATGATGCTGATCTGGATGCGGCGGTTGAGGGGGCTATTGCATCCAAGTACCGCAATGCTGGTCAGACCTGTGTCTGCGCTAATCGGTTGTATGTCCAGGCAGGTGTTTATGAGGCATTTGCCGAGAAGCTGGCGGCAGCTGTGGCCAAGTTGAAAGTGGGTAACGGTGTCGAGCCGGGTGTAACCCAGGGACCAATGATTGATATGAAAGCCGTTGAGAAAGTGGAAGAGCATATTGCTGATGCGCTGGCCAAAGGCGGTAAGCTACTGGCAGGCGGTAAGCGGCATTCGCTGGGACATAGCTTTTTCGAGCCGACGATCGTAACGGGTGTAACGACCGATATGAAGGTTGCACGTGAGGAAACCTTTGGTCCGCTGGCGCCCTTATTCAAGTTTGATAGTGAGGCAGAGGTTATTGAACGAGCCAACGATACAGAATTCGGCTTAGCGGCATATTTCTATGCGCGTGATATAGGGCGGGTGTGGCGGGTGGCTGAGGGCTTGGAGTATGGCATGGTCGGTATTAACGCTGGCCTGATATCCACTGAAGTCGCGCCTTTTGGCGGGGTAAAGCAATCAGGCCTGGGTCGGGAAGGCGCGCACCACGGCATCGAAGATTACCTTGAAATTAAATACCTATGTCTTGCGGGAATGTAACTTCGGCGCTACGATTACATTAATCGCACTGGTTTTTGGGTGCGAACCATTTCCTCCTCCTCTTCCCGCCTTAGGTCTTCGGACCGGCGGGAACTTTTTTTGTGGTGTTGTTGCTCGTAAAGCTAATTTTTCTTATTGAAAACAAAACCATATATGTAAAAAGCCGATGTCTATGCATCGGCTTTTTACATATATGGTCGGCGTGAGAGGATTCGAACCTCCTACCCCTTGCTCCCGAAGCAAGCGAATAGCGTTCCACCAAGGGCCGAAGGAATCCAATATATGGCCTGAAACCCTTGTAAACACTAGGTTCTGTGTTCTTGTCCATTCCCAGGAAGTCCGGCACAATCCGCGCCAATCCTGATTTTTTGTCGGGGCATTTGTCGGGGCAGCAGAATGGCAAAACGCGAGAACCAATTAACGGTGCTCTACCTCAAAAGTCTGAAGCTTGAAGCCAAGGGAACAACTGTCAAAGATGGCGGCGGCCTTTCCGGTGTCGTGTCGATTGGTCGTGATGACCGGATATCCATCAGCTTTACCTACCAATTCCGCGTCGGAGACAAGCGTCGGGAAAAGCGCTGCGGAAGTTGGCCAGCTTCTGACTTGGCGACTATCCGTGCTGAACGTGACCGGCTACGGGCCATAGTCGCGGAGGGGGGAGACCCCATAGAGCAAGCCAACTTCGAGCGAGAGCAGGCAGAGCGACAAAAGCGGGAAGAGGCAGCGAGGCTGCGTGAGGCCGACGCGGAGGCTGCTAAGCTGGCAAACCGGCATACGATAAGCAGCCTGTTTGAAGCTTGGCATAGCGCCGCTGCGACCAAGCGTAAGGATGCGGGGAAAGAAGTTCGGCGTGCATTCGAGAAGGACGTATTGCCCTCTATTGGCAGTATGGCGCTTGAAGACGTGCGCCGCAGGCACGTCATGGCCTTGCTAGATGACATTACTGCCCGTGGTGTTGGCCGAATGGCGAACCGTGTTCTATCTGACTTACGCCAGATGTTCCGCTATGCGTTGATTCGTGAGTATGTGGAAATAGACCCGACAGCGCTTATATCCAAGGAACATGCAGGCGGAAAAGAAGAGGAGCGAGATCGTGTGCTATCACCGAATGAAATCCACCAACTCGCTGCTACTGTCCCAGTTTCCGGTCTGGTGAATGTCGCCGGCCCTGCCCGACTGGAGTTACCGACACAGTGTGCTATCTGGCTCATGCTTTCTACTCTGGCGCGGGTTGGGGAAGTCGTAAGGGCGCGTTGGCAAGATGTGGATTTCGAAAAGAAAGAATGGCGCATCCCCGCCGAGCACAGCAAGAACGGGGAAGCGCATTTAATTCACCTTTCCGACTTTGCTTTGCAGCAGTTCAAGCGATTGCGAGGCCCACGTGAATTTGCAAAAGCCCGAGTAGCCTATGCGATAGATGAAACGTGGGTATTTCCTGCCACGCGACGCGAAGGCTATGTATGCATCAAGACTGTCCAAAAACAGATTAAAGACAGGCAACGCACTACGGCCCTCAGTAACCGCACAAAGACTTTTGATGCGCTGAGCCTATCAGGCGGTGATTGGACCGCCCACGATCTACGCCGCACAGGGGCAACCATGCTAGGCAACCTTGGTGTGCGTGGTGACGTAATCGAGAAATGCTTGAACCATGCGGAGGACAATAAGGTGAAGCGGATTTACCAACGTGCCGAGCTACTTGAAGAGCGCCGAGCGGCATTTTCCTTGCTAGGTAATCGGCTCGACTTGTTGACCCGTGCCAACGCGGAGAATGTCATCCCATTGATTAAACGGGCCTGAGATATCTACGAAAGCTGGTTACTTCTCCAACCAAGTCCTAAAGCCAAGCGGCATATAACGGGTTTGCTTGGTGGAAAGAAGCAGAAAACCAAGCCGAACTCGTGTGCGACCTAAAAACAGGTGTAACCGGTGTTACGGTGTAACTCATTACATAATGTCTTGTAGATACAGGGTATTAAAGGGCTTTGGTGGTTACACCTTGGATACACCGCCTGCTTGGTGATGTAACCAAAGTAAGCCAGTTGTTGCCTGCCGCCTTGACCATCTGCCATCTATCAACTCGCCCCGCATACGCCGAAAAAACCAGCCATCAAGCAAACACCATTTCGCTGTAACTGTTCTCCAGAGCGGATTTGCGAGCAAATTACTTGTTCGATGTATCAATTTTCTTAAGAATAAATAATTATATTGGTAATTGAATTTTTCAATGAATTGCATATTAAGATCATTGAAAAGCATAGAAGGTACATTTCCTTGCATCGTCCCAGCACGTCCCACACATTCCATGCGGATTTCAGGGAGTTCGGGCACGCTTCAACCAAGGCTTCCTAAAGCCCGATGAGTAGGCGAAAAAGCCTGAGGGGGCTTGTTGCCGCCATCTAAATACTGTGAATAATAGGCATCCATTGGCCGCACTGGCACACATGGAGACCCTAAAAATGAAGTCGCAATTCACCGCACAGCCGCAAGCCCAAGCAACGCTCCCTACCATCATCCGCCGTAAACAGCTTGAAACCAGAACTGGGTTATCCCGCTCGGCGATCTACGACAAGCTCAACCCTCACAGCCCGCGCCATGACGCTACCTTCCCGACTCAAATTAGCTTGGGCGGAGACAGCGTCGGTTGGGTTGAGTCTGAAGTGAACGCATGGATTGAGTCGCGCATTGCCGGTAGCCGTAACAGCAGCACTGACAGCCGCCCAGCAAGCAGAAAGAAAGCGCGAAACACGGCCGGGGAGTGCGGCAAATGAATCAGCTTGTCGCTTTTAATTTTGATACTCAGGGCTTACGGGTTGTTGTGGGTAATGACGGCGCGCCATGGTTTATAGCTGCCGATGTACTGGCAGCGCTCACACTAGACCGCAAAGCATTGGAACGCCTTGACGGTGATGAAAAGGGAGTGAATTCAATTCACACCCTTGGAGGTGAGCAAGAGATGACAACCGTCAGCGAGTCCGGCCTTTATGCATTGGTGCTCGGTAGTCGCAAACCAGAAGCTAAACGATTCAAGCGCTGGGTAACTAGTGAGGTGCTGCCCTCAATCCGCAAGACTGGGGCTTACCACACCACACCTGCCAAGCTACCGGTACCCGCCCCCGCGCAAGATCGGGTTGCCGCGATTCTGTTGCTTGGTGAGGCTATCGCCCAAATGCCAGGGGTCAAGCAGGGCATTGCGATGGCTGCGACGCTCGCCTGCGTTGCTGAAAACACCGGTCTATCCGTAGAGTCGCTGCGTCGCTCGCTACCTACCTGTGATGAGGTGCTGGCAAGCATGACGCCGACTAGGCTGGGACAGTTGATGGGTGCTAACGCCAAAGCGACCAACCTACGCCTTGCGGTCATTGGCCTGCAAGTTCGCAATGATCGCGATGACTGGGAATTAACCGAAGCCGGCCAAACTTGGGCAGAAGCACGGCCATTTTCTCGTAACGGCCATTCCGGCTACCAGATTCTGTGGAAACCAACCGTAGTTGAGTTGTTGAAGGAGGCTGCGTAATGACTGGGTATTTGGTCCGTGCGCCGGGCTCTTCTCCCACATTTTCCTCGGCGAGCCGCTTGACTGGGCGCTTACAGGGCAGCGATACTGGGCGCACTCAAAACGCTAGTAGTACCCGCAAGCACCCAAGCTGTGCGGTTTTTTTACGTCCATCGTGCGCCCTGCACTTTGGTGTAATGCCCTTTTTCAAAGGGCGGGACGATAGGCCGAATACAAGACCCGCAAGGGGAATGAGGCCACGGCAGCTAGTGTGCCGAGTTGAGTCCCGCCCACCTCTACACCGGCTACTACCCGGTTTGGAGGCCATTTCACTCAAAACACTAGGAGGCCAATCATGGCTTTGAACACGACCGCTCCCAAGTGCGACAACCCTGAAATCCACCAGCTGCGCAATGCGGTGAAGTCAATGGATCGCTTGTCGCAAGATGGACTGTCTGAAATGACCGCCATTGCCAGACTCGCTCTGGCTTGGCTCGAAACACCAGATAGCTACCAGCATATGGACAACATCGCTTATGCCTTGCAAATGATATGGGGCAAGGCGGACGACATCCAGAACAGCATCAACGCCCAAGCCGAAGAGGTTGGTTGTCACTATGTGGATGATGCTCGGCACCGCCGATGGAATGCGCAGCGCGCTGCGCTAACTTCGGCAGTAGGAGCATGAGGTATGAGTGAACTCATCCAAGTTGCTGAACGCCAGATTGGTGATGGCACCATTCAAACCGTTAATGCTCGCGAACTGCATGTCTTTTTAGGGTGCGGTGAAGGATTCTCCCACTGGATCAGGAAGCGCATCGAGCAATACGATTTCCTTGAAAATCAGGACTTTGTGACTTTTCGGGAAAATACCCCAAAAGGTCGCCCCCGTATCGAATACGCCATCAGCATTGACATGGCAAAAGAGTTGGCAATGGTCGAGCGCAACGAAAAAGGCAAACAGGCTCGACGCTACTTCATCGAGTGTGAGCAGCGGGCCAAGTCCAATGTCATCGACTTGAATGCAGCGCTATCCGACCCAACCAGGCTGCGTACTGCGTTATTGGCTTATACGGACAAGGTTGTGGCGCTCGAAGCCAAGGTGCAGGAACAGGCACCTAAAGCCGCCTTCCATGATGCCGTGGTAGGCGCCATCAATTGCCAGAGCGTGCAGGAGATCGCCAAAGTGCTGGGCACTGGACCTAATCGCCTGTTCAAGTTTCTGCGCGATGAGGGCCTGTTGATGCGTGGCAATCTACCCTATCAGCAATACATTGATGCTGGACATTTTCGGGTTGTCGAGAAGCATTACAACGATCCAAAAGGCGAAAAGCATATCTATGCCCGGACGTTAGTGACCGGCAAAGGTTTGGCCTTCATTCAGAAGCGATTCCGGGTTCAGCACACGACTGGCGTTGGTGAAGCTTCCCACCGGCAAGACACCGTAGCTCTCCGCTAAGGATTAAAAATATGAGCAAGTTATTGATTCCCGCCAGACGGGAAGGGGTGAACTTTGCCCGGAATATGCCCCGCCTTGATGCTGAGACCGTGCGTTATGCCGCTAGTGGTCGTTGGGCTTCAATCTTAACGGCACTCGGCCTGTCGGCAGATACCTTTAGCAGCAAGCGCAATCGACCCTGTCCTTGCTGTGGCGGTACTGACCGTTTCCAATGGATAGACAAAGACGCAGGTCGCTTTGTCTGTCGGGCACTAGAGGGCCAGGGCGGTGATGGCTTTGCGTTGGTC
>NZ_PDZH01000050.1 GCF_002735695.1 Chitinimonas sp. BJB300 | reverse complement strand
TTTGCCAAATCGACGCCAACTCGAATACTCTTCATGGTGGACTCCTCTTTACCGTTGACTGGTGGTCGGAACTACCAGTCTGGCACCTAGATGCCGCTTAGGTGAGGAGGGGTCCATCCCATTGCTTGCCCATTGCCAACACAGTCTGAAAGCCAGGGGCCCTTGAATACAAAAACGATGGCAGCCATCGATATTTGTTGGGGTTTCCACACACCTGTCTCCTTCGTACACATCAATCGTGAAAAAAACAAAAAAATCAGATAATTCAATAGGAAAGCGTGGTTTTTGAAACTAGCCTATGAAGTAGACCCCCTTATTTCGGCAGTCTTTGCTGTTGCGCCAGGCGCCTTTCGCATATGCCCTTCCGTTTGAACCTCAGCAGTATGGCAGGCCCCATCCTTATCTTGATGGTGCTGACGCTGTTCATCCTGCCGCTGCCGCCCATCCTGCTGGATCTGTTCTTCACCTTCAATATCGCGATTTCCATCATCGTGCTGATGGTGGCAATCAACACCAAAGAACCGCTGGACTTCTCATCCTTTCCCGTCGTGTTGCTGATGACCACCCTGCTCCGGCTGGCATTGAACGTGGCATCGACAAGGGTGATTCTGAATAATGGGCACCAAGGGGATGCCGCTGCCGGCAAGGTGATCGAGGCATTTGGCCACTTCCTGATTGGCGGCAATATCGCCATCGGTATCGTGGTCTTTGTGATTCTCACCATCATCAACTTCGTCGTGATCACCAAGGGCGCCGGGCGTATTGCCGAAGTGAGCGCGCGCTTCACGCTTGATGCCATGCCCGGCAAGCAGATGGCGATCGATGCTGACCTGAATGCCGGCTTGATTGGCGAAGAAGAAGCTCGCAAACGGCGCAGGATTATTGCGCAGGAAGCCGACTTCTTCGGGTCGATGGATGGTGCCTCCAAATTCGTACGTGGTGATGCGGTCGCGGGCATCCTCATCATCGTCATCAACCTGGTGGCCGGCATCATCGTCGGTATCCTCTCGCACGATATGGCGTTCGCGCAGGCAGGTAAGACCTACACCTTGCTGTCGATCGGCGATGGTCTTGTCGCGCAGATTCCGGGGCTGATTATTTCTACCGCAGCCGGTATCGTCGTCTCGCGGGTGGGTGACGACAGCCTGTCCGAGCAGATCCTCGGCCAGATGTTTTCCAAACCGACCACGTTGTATATCACCGCTGCGGTGATTGGTCTGTTCGGCCTGATTCCCAACATGCCGCACTTCGCCTTCCTGCTGATTGCATCGGCGCTAGCTGCATTGGCCTGGAACCTGGAACAGCGTGCCAGAGCCCGTGAGTTTGCGCCTGAACCGCAAGCTGTCGCCGCGGCAGAACAAGCGCAACGGGCACAAGAACAACAGGCGCAGGAAGTAGGCTGGCACGATGTCGCCCCGGTAGATCCCGTCGGCTTGGAAGTCGGTTATCGCATCATCCCCCTGGTTGACCGTAACCAGGATGGCGAGCTATTGCGTCGAATCCGCGGGATTCGCAAAAAGATAGCGCAGGAGCTCGGTTTTTTGGTGCCTCCCATTCATATTCGCGACAACCTGGAACTCAAACCCAATGCCTACCGTATCCAGCTCAAAGGGGTGGATGTGGGCCAGGGTGAGGCCTATCTCGGCCAGTTCCTGGCCATCAACCCCGGCAGGGTCATGGGGTCCCTGGCCGGCACCCCCACCACCGACCCAACTTTTGGTTTGCCGGCGATATGGGTCGATGCCACTCAGAAGGAACAAGCCCAATCCTTGGGCTATACCGTAGTCGATGCCAGCACCGTGGTGGCCACCCACATTTCCAACCTGCTGCAAAGCCATGCGGCCGAACTGTTAGGACGGGAGGAAGTGCAACAGCTGCTGGACCACCTGGGCAAGGAGTTTCCTAAGCTGGTCGAGGACATCGTACCCAAGATATTGCCGCTGAATATTCTGCAAAAAGTACTACAAAACCTGCTCGAAGAAGGCATGCACATTCGCGATATGCGCACCATTCTGGAAACACTGGCCGAACACGTCACCAAGACCACGGATGTGGATGAGCTGACCTCCGCTACCCGCGTGGGGCTGGGCCGTGCCATTATTCATCAGTTATTCCCAGGCGAATCGGAACTGCAGGTTATCGCGCTCGACCCGGGTTTGGAGCAAGTGTTATTACAGGCCAGCCAGGGTCGCGGTGGCGGCGGCCTGGAACCGGGGCTTGCCGAAACCCTGTTGCAGCAAGCCAGCCAGCTGACCGAGCAACTGGAAAGTGAAGGGCTCAACAGCGTACTGATCACGCCTAGCCAGCTACGCCCGTTGCTCTCTCGTTTTCTGCGGCGTTCGATCCCGCAATTCAAAGTACTTTCACACAGTGAAATACCCGATAACAAAACCATACGGATTGTTGGCGTACTAGGTGGCCGGGCTGCCGCCACATAATGCAGGACCCCATATTTAGAGACGGCGATTACAATCGCCGCAAGCGATCGGGAAAGGACAGGACATGGTCGTGAAAAAATTTCATGGCGCGAGCACGCGCGAGGTGCTGAAGCAGGTGCGCGACGAGCTGGGGCCCGATGCGTTGATCCTCTCCAATCGCCAATTGCCCGATGGGTATATCGAGATCATGGCGGTGGCCGATACCGAAGTGTCAATGCTGACGCAGCCCCCAGCCAGACCTGCCGGCAAACCGATGGCTGCGGCCAAGCCTGCCGCACCGCCCGCAAAGCCCGTTGCTAGCGCCGTGCGCGCCATGCAGCGTACCTACGCCCTGCCGCCCGAGCTGGATGACGATGAACCCACGCTGGAAGACGTGCGCATGCCACCGGCACCAGCACCCCTGCCACCACCCGCCGCGCCAAACCCATCACGGCTACCTGCCATGATGTCTTCCGCCAAGGTGGGAGGCGATGTGGTGCCGGACACGCAACCCATCGTCAGCAATGGCTTTTCTCCCCGTTACCGCTACGAGCCGCCCGAACTGGACCTGACAGCGGTGCCGCTACCCGAACTCAGGGTGGAGCCTACGCTCAACCCGGTCGAGGAAGAACCGGAGGCGACCCCTGCACCCGTACTAACCGCAACGCCCCCCCCGGCTCCCGAGCCGCAGCCCAACATCCATTCCCATAGCGCCCCCCTACCCATGCCCGCTATGGCACCCGGGATAGTCGAGCACGGTAAGAAGATCGACAACATCAGCCATGAAGTCGAAGACATCTCCAGTGAAATCAAGATGCTGCGCAGCCTGCTGGAAGGCCAGTTGGCGGGGTTGGCCTGGAATGAACTGAAACGCCATGCACCCGAAAGGCTCGAAGTATTGCGGCGCTTGCTGTCGGTAGGCTTCAGCCCGGCACTCAGCCGGCAGATCGTCGAGCACATGCCCATGGGCTACAGCACCGAGCGCGGCATGAAATGGGCGCGTACCGCCTTGCAACACAACCTGCCCACTGTAGGCCCAGGCGCGGACATCGTAGAGGCTGGCGGTGTGTATGCCCTGGTAGGCCCCACCGGGGTCGGCAAAACGACAACGGTAGCAAAGCTGGCCGCGCGTGCCACGCTACGCCACGGTGCAGCCAAGGTGGCACTCATCACCACCGACGGCTACCGGATCGGCGCGCAGGACCAACTACGCATCTACGGCAAGATTCTGGGCATACCGGTGTATGCGGTGACGGACGAAACCGACCTGGCCCAGACCCTGGCTGACCTGCGCAACCGCCATCTGGTGCTGATCGACACGGTGGGCATGAGCCAACGCGACCAGCGTGTGGTTGAGCAGATTGCACTTCTGGCAGGCCATACCGCCCCAGTGAAACGGCTGTTACTGCTATCAGCCAATGCACAAGGCACGACGTTGGACGATGTGGTACGTCGCTACCATGGCGACAATCTGGCTGGTTGCATCTTCACCAAGACTGACGAAGCCTTCTCGCTGGGCAGCGGCCTGGATGTGATCGTGCGCTATAAACTGCCGCTGTATTACATGACCAATGGCCAACGCGTGCCGGAAGACCTGCACATGGCAAGCAGCCTTTACCTGGTCGACCGGGTGTTCAAAACCCCGCCCGAAGCACCAGCCTACCGCCTGAAAAATGAAGAGTACCCCCTCTTCCTTGGTGCACAGCCCCAAGCCCCGGCGCTGGACTTTTCCTGGCGTGAAGCTGCAGCATGAGTAGCATGACATTAAGCCGATTAGACAATACAGTTGCCACCATTGCGGTTGACCAAGCCGCCAGCCTGCGCCGACTGGTCGGTGGCCCAGGCGGCCGGGCGGTGGCCTTAACGGGTGGTAGCGCCACAGGCGTGACTTCGCTCACTCTCAATCTGGCAAGCGCCTTGGCGGGCCTCGATAAACGCGTGTTGCTGTTGGATGAAGACGACAGTCGCCACAATACCGTACACCGCCTGCAACTGCGGCAACGCTTTGCGTTCGAACATGTCGCAAACCGGGATGTGCGCCTCGATGAATTACTGCTGGTGGCACCCGGCTTTGAACTGATGCCACTGACGCTGTCTCGCGCACCCACCGGCCATCTACCGCCGGGCCGGGCCGAGCAATTGGCCGATGAATACGACTCGCTGGTCGCACGTATCGACTGGGTTTTGGTTGATGCCCGTCCAGTCGTGGAAGGTAGCGCCCCAGGCTTGGCGCTCGCGGCCGATGACGTGGTGGTAGTAATTACCCCTTCAGCTGAATCGATAACCGACGCCTATGCCAGTATCAAGCGCTTGCATACCGAATTTGGCCGGCGCGACTTCTGGGTGCTGGCCAATCGGGTACGTACGCTGGACACCGCCATGGCGCTGTTCAAACGCGTAAAGGAAGTAGCGGGCCGGTATTTGAACGTACGCCTCAAACTGGTTGGCTTCGTCCCTGAGGACGAGCAATTGGCGCGCGCTGATAAGCTTGGCCAACCAGTGGTCCAGGCCTTTCCGCAATCCGAAGCGGTGGAAGCCTTCACCCAACTGGCCAGCGTCATGCAGCGCTGGCCGCGCCGCGCCACCAGCGCCGACCGCGCCAATCTGCTTTATCGGGCGCTTGACGTCAGCCGGCGACTGGCGTCATTGCGCTAGTGCCTGCTCACTGTCTTTTCCACACCATAAAAGAGAGACCAGACCGCCTGATCCTAACTTTACCCTGACGGTAAGAGCCGGCTCACGATCTCTCGCAAGCAACGGTCAGCAATCTGAAGCGTAGTGCAGAAACCGAAATGCACTCTTGTACATGAAGATTTTGAGCAGCGCCTGCGCTCTGATCACGGCTGCGCAGTAATTTCTCGAATATCGAAAACCAGGTAAATGCAGCATCCAGAACACAGACTGCAACAGTCAGGTCGCAGTAAATTGCCAGCCACCCCCATGGTTGCTAACCTGGGCCTTGCACATAGGCATCATTGACATAGGTAGAACTTGGTAATCCTCGCCTGTCTGGCGCATAAAGAAGGACACCCTCCTCGTTTTGGCTTTGCGCATGCCTTCCTCTCGCGCCATTGGCGCTTACAAACAACAGGCAACCGACCCCGTCGATGTCCGTGTCAATGCACACGCACCGCTGGTCAAGAAGCTTGCCTACCATATGGTGGCCCGCCTGCCAGCCAGTGTGGAGGTGGACGACCTTATACAGGCAGGCTTGATCGGGCTGATGGAAGCCGCCCGCAATTTCGACCCGGATGCAGGCGTGCAGTTTGAAACCTTCGCCACCCAACGTATTCGCGGGGCCATGCTCGACGAACTGCGTGAAACAGACTGGTTGCCGCGCCAACTACGCCGCTCGGCGCGGGATATAGAAGCAGCGCTCGTCAAACTGGGCCACAGCCTGGGCCACGCACCCAACGAAGGCGAAGTGGCAACTGAGATGGGATTGTCGTTAAACGCTTATCAGGAACTGCTTGCCGATTGCCGCGGCCACCAATTGGTTTACTACGACGATTACGACAATGAAGAGGAAGGCCGTAACGCACTCGACAACATGGCGGCTGACCAAGAGGCTGACCCCCTGCGCGAGCTGGATGACAGCGACTTTCGCCGGGTATTGATCGACGGTATCGCCAACCTGCCGGAACGCGAAAAAATGGTGATGGCGCTTTATTACGAACAAGAACTCAACCTGAAGGAAATCGGCGCGGTGTTGAACGTCACCGAATCACGCGTCAGCCAATTGCATAGCCAAGCTGTTGCCCGTTTACGCGTACGTCTGCGGGATTGGACAGAGAAATAACCCAGCCCTGATGTGCCGGCCAGCGCCCACACTGGGAAATCTGCTATAAACCCGGCGAGTTCGCCAACAAGAGATTGCCCATATCCATGGACAGATTAAGTCTGATCGGCCTGTTGCTCAGCCTCGCTGCCATACTTGGCGGTCAAATGCTCGAAGGCGGCAAAGTCACCTCGCTCATCCAGGGCACCGCCTTCCTGATCGTCATCGGCGGTACCCTGGGGGCTGTACTGCTGCAAAGCCAGCTCACCAGCTTTGTCCTGGGTATGCGCATGCTGAAGTGGATCGCGTTCTCGCCTCAGATAGAAATGGAAGCCTGGGCCAGAACCGTGGTGAACTGGAGCAATGTTGCCCGTCGCGGTGGTTTGCTGGCGTTAGAAAACCCGTTGATGGCTGAAAAAGACCCCTTCGTGAAACGCGCACTCCAGTTGCTGGTAGATGGCGCAGAACCGGAAGCCATTCGCCATGCCATGGACTTGGAAATCGGTAGCTACGAAGAGAAACACCGCGCGGCGGCCAGGATATGGGACTCCGCCGGCGGCTATTCCCCCACCATCGGCATTCTGGGCGCGGTGATGGGCCTTATCCACGTCATGGAAAACCTTACCGAGCCCAGCAAGTTGGGCTCTGGTATCGCGGTGGCCTTCGTGGCAACGATCTATGGCGTTGGCTTCGCCAATCTGTTTTTCCTACCCATAGGCAACAAGCTCAAACAACTGATTGCCGCCGAGATAAGGCGGCGCGATATGGTCACCGAAGGCCTGATCGGCATCGCCCAGGGCGAGAACCCGCGCATCATCGAAAACAAAGTGCGCGGTTTCTTGGCCTAAATTGTTTTTACGCCCGCTATCCTGGTTCTAGTTGAAAGGTTTGCGGCCACGCGAATCCACTTTTAATTTGAACGAGTCCGCGGCCATGATTGCACTATTCAAGTTGCTCTGGCGCCTGTTGGCAGTGTTAGAGCTGGTGCTGTTCACCGTCATCATGCTGGTGTTGGCGCAGCTACCGGCACCATGGGTCAAACGCGTCTATCCCCTACCCTTTCGTGCATGGTGCCGTAGCTTTATACGGGCGCTCGGCGTGGACTTGCGCCTGCACCAGCACTACCGCGGCGAATTGCCCTCGCGCTATGTGCTGATCGCCAACCATCCTTCAATATTCGAAGACATTGGCATCCCGGCCTTGTTTCCCGTTCAATCGCTGGCCAAGGCCGAGGTGGCGGACTGGTGGATCGTGGGGCGGGTGGCCGTGGCTTCAGGCACCCTGTTTGTAAAGCGGGAGTCGTCCGATTCGCGCAAAGCGGCAACGCAAGCCTTGATCGATGCCGCTCGCAGCGGCAGTAACCTGGCACTCTACCCCGAAGGCGGCTGCAAAGGTCGGCGGTTGGCGGGGCGCTTTTTCAATGGTGCGTTTATCGCCAGCTATGAAAGTGGCGTGCCCATACTTCCTGTGTTTCTGCACTACCAGGCCCAAGCTTGTTTCGAATGGGGTGACCAACATCTGCTGCACAAACTGTGGCAAATCGCCAGCGCGCAAAACCCTTGCGCTGATTACCACGTGTTCGAACCCATCGACCCTGCTCATTTCGACTCGGCTGAGGCAATGAAAGAACATGTCTACCGGCTTTACCTCGGTTGGCAAAAGCGGTTTCTGGAATAAAAAGTCGTGAGAAAGGCAGTTCCATGAGTCAAAGAGAATACATTTTGTAGGCGCTACAACTAAAGGCGAACAAGTGGCTTTTGGCTGTGTCCCAAGCGGGTGAACAAACCATCGCACAGATAGCGACTATTACCCAAGTAGCCGGGCGGCTGTTCCATTCTTTGACTTGATGCAGTGGGTATAATCAGTCCACTTCTCCTTTCGACCGTCACCATGTTCTTCTCACGTCGTCCCAAGAACGAAGCCAAGCGCTCAGCCCGCGCATCGAATCCTTTGCCCCCTCAGCTTGGTATCGTCCTACGCGAAAGCTGGTGGCTGGCCGCCGTGGTCGCCGGTATCTACCTGGTCATCATCCTGGCGAGCTACAACGCATCCGACCCCGGCTGGTCACATGCCGCTACCCAGGCGGTGGTCCATAACAAGGGTGGCAATTTTGGCGCCTGGCTGGCGGATGTCCTACTCGCCTTGTTCGGTTTTTCCGCTTGGTGGTGGGTGGTGTTCTGTCTGGCAGCCATCTTGTGGGGCTATCGCCGGCTGGAAAAAATCCAGCAAAACCATCGCTTCGCCACCGTCGCCATCAGCGGCTATCTGATGATTCTGCTGTCCAGCAGCAGCATGGAGGCGCTGCGCTTGCATGGACTGGGCTGGGCCTTACCCGACAAACCGGGGGGTATCCTTGGCTTTGCCCTTGGCAGTTGGCTATTCCACGGGCTGGGGTTCATTGGCTCCACCTTGGTGCTATTGGCAGGGTTGGCAATTGGCCTTTCGTTATTCATTGGCGTTTCCTGGCTGGAATTAATGGAAAAAGTGGGTGGCTGGATTGAAGACAGGGCATTCGTCCTGTTCAATTTCTGGCAAACCCAACAAGACCGGAAAATCGGCGAATCGGCCGCCCAAGCCCGTGAACAGCGCGTGACAGTGGAGAAAAAACGTTTCGGCGATGCCCCCGCCCTGCGCATTGAAGACCCGGTACTGGAAATTCCGCCTTCAAAAGCCGTGCTCCGGGAAATGGAGCAGGAGCAAAAAGCACAGGAAAAAGCCAAGTTGGCGGCGGCCCAGCCCTCGCTGTTCGCCAAGGACGAACTCCCACCCTGGGAAGATGAGGCTGCCGGTGCATTAAACGCCATGCAAGCCAAACAAAAAACCATCAACAAGAAAACCCCCGCGCTGATCAACAGTAATAGCGGCGAACTGCCCAGCATCACCTTGCTGTCGCCACCGCCGCCTACCCAGGAAGTCGTCAGCCACGAAACCATCGAATTCACTTCCCGCCTGATTGAGCGCAAGTTGGCCGAATTCGGCGTGGAAGTGAAAGTCGTGGCGGCCTACCCCGGCCCGGTGATTACCCGCTATGAAGTGGAACCCGCCGTAGGGGTAAAGGGCTCGCAAGTAGTGAACCTGATGAAGGACCTTGCCCGTGCGCTCTCGCTGGTCAGCATCCGGGTAGTGGAGACGATTCCGGGCAAGACCTATATGGGCCTGGAACTCCCCAACCCGAAGCGGCAAATCGTGCGCTTGTCCGAGATCCTCGGATCACAGGCTTATCATGACTCACCGTCGCTGCTGAGTATGGCGATGGGCAAGGATATCTCAGGTAAGCCGGTGGTGACCGACCTTGCCAAAGCCCCGCATATGCTGGTGGCGGGTACGACCGGGTCGGGTAAGTCAGTCGCCATGAATGCCATCATCCTCTCCTTCCTCTACAAGGCCACGCCCGAGGAAGTGCGGTTGATCATGGTCGACCCGAAAATGCTGGAACTGTCGATCTACGAAGGGATTCCCCACCTGCTGGCCCCGGTGGTGACCGACATGAAACACGCCGCCAACGCCTTGAACTGGTGTGTAGCGGAAATGGAGAAACGCTACCGGCTGATGAGCGCCATGGGCGTGCGTAACCTTGCCGGCTTCAACGCCAAGGTGAAGGAAGCCGCCAAACGTGGTGAGAAGCTGACCAACCCCTTCAGCCTGACGCCGGACAGCCCCGAGCCACTTGAGCCATTACCATTGATTGTCGTGTTGATCGACGAACTGGCCGACTTGATGATGGTGGCAGGCAAGCAGATCGAACAGCTCATCGCCCGCCTGGCGCAGAAAGCCCGTGCGGCTGGTGTGCATTTGATTCTCGCCACGCAGCGGCCCTCGGTCGATGTGATCACCGGCTTGATCAAGGCCAATATCCCTACTCGCTGTGCGTTTCAGGTCTCCAGCAAGATCGATTCCCGCACGATCCTCGACCAGATGGGTGCAGAAAGCCTGCTGGGCCAGGGCGATGGCCTCTTCCTGCCACCCGGCACCGGCTATCCGCAACGGATACACGGCGCATTCGTAGCCGATGAAGAAGTCCATGCCGTGGTGGAATTCCTCAAGTCGCAGGGTGAACCGAATTACATTGAAGGCATCCTTACCGGCCAGGTGGAAGGCATGGGTGGCGATAGCGCCGGTGGCGGTGAATTTGGCCTTGCCGGTAGCGGCGGTGATGGCGAAAGCGACGAGATGTACGACAAGGCAGTCGCCTTTGTCATCCGTACGCGTAAAGCGTCCATTTCCTCGGTGCAGCGTGAGCTACGCATCGGCTATAACCGTGCAGCACGATTGATCGACCAGATGGAACAGGCCGGCATCGTCACCCCGATGGAAACCAACGGCAATCGAACCGTTCTTGCGCCGGCCCGAGAGGAGTGAGCTGTACAAAGAAAATTCGCCAAATATCTTGGCGCCATGCGTTTCATCCTTATCAGCACGCATTGCATCCCAGCATAATGGATACCACCGTATCCCAGTCTTAAGCTAGGGGCATGTCAATTCAGCGCAAGGATGAGCAAGATGAATACGGATGAATCCAGTCACAATACCGCACCGGGTGACCAAGACGTCCACAAACCCGCCGCTCCACCCGATACCACGCAGACCCTACGTATGATGCGTGATGGTGCTGTGGTGCTGTGGTGGCGTTTTTTTGACTGGCTGGCCGTCGTACCATGGAAGACGCTGCTGATCGTCTCCTTACTGATACTCATACTGGGCGGGCCGTTTGGTGCTGACGATTTCATCTTCCTGCTCATCGTCGCCTCCTTCATCATCAAGATTGTGGCCGGCGGGAAACGTCGGGCCGAGCTCACCGCCACCCAGGCCACCGAGCGGGCAGATACGGAGCAACTGGAACGGACAGTGCTGGAAGCCCGCATGGAAGCCTTGCAAGCCCAGATTGAGCCGCACTTCCTGTTCAACACCCTCGCCAGCATCGACCAGCTTATCCAAACCGACCCACCCCGCGCCTCCAAGATGCAGCAGAGCCTGATCCGCTACTTGCGTTCCGCCATGCCCCAGATGCGCGAAGGCGGGCGGCCATCGCTGGGGCAGCAGGTGAATCTATCGAGCGCCTTCCTGGAAATCATGGCGGTGCGAATGGAGGAACGCTTGCAGCCCAAGATTGATGTTCCCGAAGGTTTAAAGTCGGCCGTATTTCCATCCATGATGTTGCAAACCTTGGTGGAAAACGCCATCAAGCATGGGCTGGAACCTAAAGTGGACGGAGGAAAATTGGAAATCAACGCCGAGATCGTCAACGGCTCGCTGGCTGTCCATGTGCTCGACACCGGGCAGGGCTTCATGCCACAGGGCAGCGGCGGCGTAGGGCTGGCGAATATCCGTGAACGCCTGAAGGTGTTGTATAACGGCCGCGCTGAATTGATTATCAGCGTGCCGCCCGACGGCGGCACCTTGGCTACGATTAAAGTGCCCTATGAAGTTGTGCCTGCCAACCCCGACCCCATCATCATCACAACAGAACCCGTATGAGCCAACAGCCAGCCCCCACCGCTGTCATTGCCGACGACGAACGCCTGATGCGCGAGCAAATCATTGCGCGGCTTAAAGAGGCCTGGCCCGAGCTCATCATCCTCGGCGAGGCCAGCAATGGCCGCGAAGCAGTGGCGATGGTGCGTAGCCAGGAGCCCGATATCGTCTTTCTCGATATCCGTATGCCGGAAATGGATGGTATTGCCGCTGCCAAAGCATTGGCGGGGCAAGCGCACGTGGTGTTCGTCACGGCTTATGACCAGTATGCCATCAGCGCTTTCGACCAAGGCGCGGTGGATTACCTGCTCAAGCCTGCCGACCCCGAACGGGTGGCGACAACCTGCCAACGTCTGCGCGCCCGGCTGCAAACCGCACCCGACCCCATGGACAACCTGTTGGCGCAGCTATCCCAGCGCTTGGGCGGGGCTGAAATCAAGCCGCGAGAATATCTGCGTTGGGTACAGGCCAGCGTTGGCAACAGTATTCGGATGATCCCAACCTGCGACATCCTGTTCTTTCGCGCCGAAGACAAATATACCCGCGTGCAAACCGAGGGATTTGAAGCGCTGATTCGCAAACCGATCAAAGAACTGGCCGAAGAGCTGGACCCCGATGAGTTTTGGCAAATCCATCGCGCCACCCTAGTCAAAGTCGATGCGGTGAAGGAAATCAGCCGGGATTATCGCGGACAACAAATTGTGCATGTGAAAGGCAGCGACGAAAAACTCGAAGTCAGCCGAAGCTTCAATCACCTGTTCAAGCAAATGTAGGTGTCTGCCTGGCAAGCGCCCCTGCAAAGCAATCGGCCCTGCCAAGCCTGGTCACAATCGATGAGCCGATTACTTCAGCTCATCGTAACAGCCCGGTGCGTTACTCTGCCGGCCACTTCATTTCGCCCATCACCACCTTGGCGCTAAGCTCCAGGCTGGATACATCCTCCAGTTGTGGATACTGCTGTTTCATCGCAGCAATCAACTCGGCCGAATTCTTGGCCTTGGTCATTTCGCGCTCAAACGCCTTGATGTAGTCGCGGGTGAAGTGGACTGACGCCAATGTTTGTGGCGAACCTTCGCTGAAATGTCCCGGAACGACCACTTCCGGCTTCAGGTCCTCTATCTTCTGCAAAGTCTTTAGCCAATCTGCACGGGCTTCTTTGGTTTGGGCGTCGGCCATCCAAACGTGTTCATTGCCTACCACCGGCACACCGCCCACTACGGCCTTCAGGGCAGGAATCCAAACGAAGGAGACCTCTGTATTCGGGCCCTTCAAGCCTATCACTTCCAGCTTCTTTCCTTCCAGGGTCAGGCTGTTGCCTTTCAAGCGCGAGGGAACAAAAACCTGCTTAGGCGCATTTTCACCCAGCTTTGGCCCCCAGAATGCCAGCTTGCCTTGCATGGAATGACGAATATGGTCGATGGTCGGCTGAGTCGCAACGATGCGAGCCTGAGGGAAGGCAGCGCGTATGGGCTCCAGACCGAAGTAGAAGTCTGGGTCGCCGTGGCTGATATAGATAGTGGTGAGCTTCTTGCCGCTTTGCTTGATTTTCTCAACCAGCTTCGCGCCATCAGCCGTCGAGAACTGTGCGTCGATCAGTATCGCTTCCTTCTTGCCGATAATCAGTTCGGACGACACCGGGAAGATACCGGCTTTACCAGGGTTATAAACCACCATATCCAGGTCGGCAGGGGCTGCAAGTGCAGTTTGCGAGGCAGCCAGAGCAAACAGTGAGAAGGCGGTGGTCAGCGTGGCTTTCAGCAAGTTGTGGCGAAACATGGGTGGCTCCAATTCGTTGGTTAACAAACAGTGCCTGCATATTAGTTGCATAAAGTGGGCAAATAAATCCCATAATAAGCGCAGGTTTGTTGCGTAAAACGAGCAAGTAATGGATCGCCTAACCGCAATGCGCGTGTTTGTGGAAGTAGTGGACCGGGGTTCGCTTTCAGCAGCGGCAGACAGGCTGGATATATCCCGCGCCATGGTGTCGCGTTATCTGGCAGAAGTCGAAAATTGGGTGGGTGCACGATTGTTGCATCGAACCACGCGCCGACTCAGTCTGACTGATGCGGGCAACGAAACGCTGCCCCGGTGTCGGCAGCTGCTGGGGATTGCAGAGGATATCCAGTCCCAGGGTGTTACCCCGGAAGACGCGCCGCGAGGCATGCTTCGCCTGACCTGCAGCCTATCGCTGGGACAAGCCTTCCTGGCACGCACCGTAACGGCGTATCTGAAACGTTATCCAGCAACAAACGTGGACCTGTGGCTGGTAGACAGGACGGTAAATCTGGTGGAGGAGCGGGTGGACCTCGCTATCCGCATCACCAGTCAGCTCGACCCTAATCTGATCGCACGTAAGCTGGCGACCTGCCGCTCGGTCGTGTGCACCTCGCCTGCTTACTTGCAAGCACATGGCACACCGCTGCAAGCCGAACAGCTGGCAGCCCACAATTGCCTGACCTACTCCTATTTCGGCAAAAGCCTGTGGACCTTCAACCATAACAGCGAGCCCCTTTCGGTGCCCGTCAGCGGCAATCTCAGCGCCAATGAATCGACCGTGCTGCTGGAAGCCGCGCTAAATGGCGCCGGCATTACCCTGCAACCCACCTATTCCGCCATGCCTTTGATACGGTCAGGACAACTCGTCGCACTGTTACCAGACTATCAACCAGCCGAAATGGGCATTTATGGGGTGTATGCCTCCCGCAAGCAGATTCCCGCCACGTTGCGCACCATGCTGGACTTCCTGGTGGACAGTTTTACCCACGATGCACAATGGCTTTCGGTGACCTAACCGGCAGTAATACTCAATGCCCGCTACACGCCAGTAGTGATACAACGTTGAATGCTAGATGCTGCGATGGGCCTTGATAGAGACACCACGCTGACTCATGGTCAGCGCAGCACCACAAGCCAAAGACTTAACCCTTGGATGTATCACTGGTACTGACCATCCAGCTGACACCGAAACGGTCTTTCAGCATGCCAAAACAAGGCGACCAGAAGGTCTTGCCCAGTGGCATCAATGCCTGGCCACCACTCACCAGGGCATCGAAACAACGGTGTGAGGTCTTGGCATCAGGCAGGTCCAGCGACAGGGAAAAGCCCTGGAAGCTGGCACTGTCCTTACACTCACCATCGGACATCATCACCATGCTGTCCCCGATCCGTAAGGTCGCATGCATTATCTTGTTTTCCATGCCTGGGCGAATCTGCGGGGAGGGTTCCGGGCTCTCCCCCATGCGCATCATCATCTCCACCTTGGCACCCAGCGCCTTGCGATAAAATTCGATCGCCTCCTCGCAACGCCCGTTGAAGAATAAATAGGCTTGAATCTGCATAACACCTCCTGTTACCAGCACCATCATGGCCAAAATACCAGCCGAAATGCATTGCGGGGCGGAGCCACACAACGCGCCAGTTACCCTTATCAGCGCGCAGTTTCATAACGACGCCCGTGACTGCTGAATCGTTTAGGACCTGTCTGAAGTCAGCTATACGTCGGCAATATGGCGTTGAAAACCGCCTCGGAGTACGCATTTACCCTGTGTAAACGCCGCTTCCTCAGCTGTTTTCGCCTTATCTTGCTTTAGCTCGCGAGATTTTAGACGGGTTCTTAGACTGCCTGAGCGCTAACAGACAGCAACAATAGAAAAGGGATAGGGGTGGATTGGAGGAATATCAATGTTTTTCGCTGCGAAGGCGCTTTATGCGTTTTTGCCAATACGCTCCCTCAGCTTGTCGTGCCGTTCGGTACACCGCTGTTATTTGCAGCGCCCATATAGCTGCTTATGCCTTCGCTGCGTTTAGGCAGTGCAGGCCGGGCTGCACCTTGTGTCGCCAGCGAGCGCACATCGCCAGACAATTCGCCCCCTTCTTCAACCAGAATCTTGCCATAGCGGACACTGCCGCTGACCCGTCCGGTAGCATGGACAATCAGCTGCTGGCGTACCGTCAACTCACCTTCGAAATGCCCGTGGATTTCAGCAATATCAATGCTTACCTTGCCGGTGAAAGCACCCTTTTCGGTAATCCGTAATACCCGGCTATCCATGGTCGCTTCCACACTTCCTTCAACAACCAAGGTATCGCAATCGAGTATCTCCGCGCCTTTGAGTTTGACATTTGGGCCGACAATCAATTGATTAGCACTCTCACCCGCAACAGCAGATTTGACTGGGGCTTGTACCAGGATCTCGGCATCGGCCGGAACAACAGGTGGCACTTCGCTGATCGCCAGGCCCGAATAGGGGTTACTAAGGCTTGAAGGCCTATTGGCAACAGTCGTGCTGCCGGTTCGGTTATCCCGCTCGGTATTGGTAGCGCTATTGTGGCGTGCAAGGGTACTGGCTTTGCTGAACATGGCGGGTCTCTCAAGCTTGGGGGCGGTAAACAGCCGAGAACAAGCCCGGCAGTGACAAGGGCCCGGCGATCGCCGAATCCAATTCCCTCTATTACAAGAATCATGCCCAGAATTCTTTTCCCATGCTTTCAACAAGATAAGTAGGCATATGCAAAACCCGCGCACCACATACTGAATGGAAACGTCGTTTTATAGCGACGGATAATTCACTTAAGCACAGTAAGTCTTTGATTGAATTTGCATCGGAGGTGTCGCAACAAAACGACGTACAAGCCACCCTTCGCTATATTTCGCTTGCTATCACTTAACGCAAACAGCCCAGATGATGCAAGGTGACGATATGGATGTATGCCTGAGTAGTGCTTTTTAGGCGTCGCTCGTAGTACCGGGCAAAGCAGGGTGGGCCCAGTACCAGGGCCATGCATGCCTCCCACACCATGCCGGTAGAGAAGAAAACAACGGCCGCCAATATGCACACCACCAGCAGGCTGCGGAAGAATTTGGAATCAGCCTCAAGGCGATGTACATCTTCCGCCGCTGCCGGACACTTGGCGATCAACACGGCCCGAGCCCACTGGAAAGTATTCAATGCCGTACGTTCGGCCTCATCCACCATGGTGTCGCGAATACGCGTCGCACACTGATAGGCGCTCTCATTCCCATACGGACTCAGCTGCTCTCGCAGCCGATTGTAGGCACGATCGATATACGAACCGACCAAGAAGATAAGATGGCCGAGAAAATAAGCACTCGTGAGAAATACAGCCCAAGTCCCAGCCTCGGTTGTCGGGCTTGCAACCAACTGCCCAAGAACGAGGTGACCCATGCGTGGTCCGAGAATTGCCGTGGCAATCGCCCCGGGCAGTAGTATTGCAAAGAAATCCACGACCCCGACATAGAAATCACTGGGGTTAGCCATTCACCTCTCCTCGTGTATATATAGCGCCTATTAGCTGCTTTTTATAAGCAGTTCTATAATCAAAAATTTTTACTCAATTAAGGAAATTCAGTCTTACAACTCAATAATTATTAGCCATTACTCCTGACCCACTTTATTCATTTAATTATTTCAAGGCATTACCTAACAACATGTGAACTCAAGCATGATGCACAACATTCTCTCAAAAATTTCTCCTTAATTTTAAGTGGTTTATATATTAAGGAGGCAATTAAACAGGGCGCACAACATCCTGAAATATCATTTAAAATCAGTTGCTCGCAAATATTATCCAGTGCAAGTTTATGATCTGTTTGATTGCCGGATTAATATTTTGAAAAAATCAAACCATCACATTTATTATTCTGGTGTAAAAGGCAATAGAAACGCACAGAACTGAATAATGCTTACCTTTTACTTCAAGTCCAACGCACCAATCACGTATTTGAGTTTCTCCAACTCCGTCGTCTTGGTCAGAAAGTGGCTTGCTCCTGCCGCCATGCAAGCACCGCGATAGGTTTCACCCTCATTGTTGGTCATCACTATGAAGACGACATCAGGCAACTGCGCATGTACCGTTTGAAGTACTGATAGCCCCGTTCCGGAGCGCAAGTGCAGGTCGAGAAAAACACAGTCTGGCTTAGAATTTAAAATGCCGGCTATCGCATCGTCAGCCGTTTCAGCCGTACCAACAATACTCACCGCAGGCAACTGGGCCAGCATCTCCGCCAACACGGCCTGAATAACGCGAGAATCGTCCACGATGAAGATATTGGCAGTACGGGGAGCGGCGGTCATTTCTACTCACGCTTGACACAGCAACGTAGTATTCAACCCATGCCCTGCCCAATAGCACCTTGGCGTGCCGGTACAGGCTTAACTACATAATAGTCTTGGATTACGTTGCTATCCAACCGTTGGTAAGAACCAGTCTAAAGTCTCGCGAGCTAAGGCAAGAACAGCCGAGAAAGCAGCGTTTATAAGCGGTAAATGAGTACGTCAAGGACGTTTTCAACGCCATATTGCCGACGCGCAGCAGACTTTAGACAGGTTCTAAGCGGAACCGCATTCGACACCCAAGCATATCTCTCAACCCAACTGCTAGGCACCTTACATGGAGAAGTCGCAAAAATGCTTACAGAGATTCAAATAACCACCGCGTTTTCATATGGCGCTCAACCCACGTTACCAAAAAGACTGGGGATAATCTGCTTCACAAGGAAAAAAACGGATAAGAATGAAATTGATGGCGCAGGTATCAAATCAAAAATACATACTCAGCATGCATTGCGCAAAACCGGAGGATTGTCAGTCAATTAGAAATGGCAAGCGGCATCCTTCCCGGAGCATTAAGTAATACTCATCCCCGGATGAAAGATGCGCACCCAACGTGGTAAATACAGCCATTCGTAAGTCGTAAACCCGTGCATAACGAAAATCAGGCCAACGTAGCTTTACGCTGCGGCTGGCTTGGAAATGCGTGGCGGAATAACCGAACTACAACCGTAAAGAACTGACGGGCAAAGCTGCCGCTGTTGTAATGCTGACCATAACGCTGACAAATCTCCTTAACTTCCACAGCCATCGCCCCATAACGGCGAGCCGGAATGGTAGGAAACATATGGTGCTCGATCTGGTGGCTCAGATTGCCTGTGAGGATATGCAGCAACTTGCTGCCCGTCAGGTTGGATGAGCCCCGCAGTTGGCGTACATACCAGTCTCCCCGGCTTTCATTGTCAAGCACTGAAGGCGGAAACACTTCGGCATGCTCGGTAAAGTGGCCGCAGAAAATCACCACGAAAGTCCACAAGTTGCGCATCAGGTTAGCCAACAGATTACCCACCAACACACCCAGAAAATTCGGGCCCGCCAACAACGGGAATACAAGGTAGTCCTTCAATAACTGGCGCGATATCTTGCGCCCCACGGGCGGTAGCTTGACCAACAGCTTTTCGATAGGGGCTTTGCGCCGGAAGTAACGGTCGATCTTCAAGTCGAAGATGGCAATAGCGCCTTGGAAAAATACCGCCTGCAAAGTGGCCCATAACGGCTGCAGCAAATAAAACGGCCGCCACCGTTGCTCGGCAAAAACACGTACGGTGCCATAACCAATGTCGTGGTCACGCCCCAGCACATTGGTAAAGGTGTGATGCTGGAAGTTATGGGTATGCCGCCAAGCATCACTAGGGCAGGCATGGTCCCACTCATAGGTCTTGCCATTGAATTCCGGATCGTTCATCCAGTCGTATTGGCCATGCATCACGTTATGGCCCAATTCCATGTTTTCCAGAATCTTGGCCAGGCCCAGCAACAGGGTGCCCAAGATAAATGTGGGGGGGAAGAAGCCGGCAAACAACATCAATCGACCCGCCAGCTCGGCGATACGCACGCTGCTGCGGATACGGCGGATATAACGGGCATCTACCTCGCCAAGATCAGCTTGGTGTCTCTTTTGCAGGGCATCCAGTTCAGCACCAAAAGCTTCTGTTTCAGCTGGGCTTAGCTTGCGATTTAGCACCATGGTCATGGTTCTTACATTCCTTACAAATCAAGCGTCACATCGCCTACAGGCGCAGTGATACACAAACGGATGGACTCATTCGGTTCGGCTGAAAGCAAACCGGTCTGTAAGTCCCGCACCACACCTGCCACCTTTTTGCAGGTACAGGTATTACAGATGCCCATACGGCAACCACTGGCGGGCTCCAGGCCATGGGCCTCAGCCTGGGCCAGCAAGGTATGCGCGCCATCGCCAACCAAAGACTGTTGCGCACGCGCATAGTGCAAAGTCACCGGCTGATCAGCCGTCGCGGCAAACACAGGGGGCGTAAAGGCTTCCATCTGCAAGCCGGCCACACCACCAGCATCAGTCAATACTTGGCGTACCGTATTGGTAAAACCATAACTGCCACAGGCGATGGCCTGCCAGGCTCGCAGATTTTGCAACATGGCAAGTGAAGCCAGATGCGCCGTACAGAAACGTCCGCTAAATGCATTGTCTGTAGCGGACCCAGCCGTCAGCCCAACCTGTAAGCGCCAGCGCGGCATACGGCTGAACAAATCCTTCAACTCAATCAGATAAGCCATGTCGTTGCGTTGGCGTCCGTAATACAACAACACCACCTCGCAACCGGGGTTGTCGAGCTGCAAGCTGCGCAACATGGCTAATATGGGGGTGATGCCGCTGCCTGCCGCCAATAAGAGCAATTTGCTTGTAGGCTTGGGCAAGCCAAAGTCACCCGCAGATTGGCCAATTTCGAGGTAATCCCCAACTTTGAGTTGATCATGCAGCCAGTTCGAAACCAAACCGCCTTCGCTGCACTTTACAGCGATTTCGAGTTCACCCGCACGCCCAGCCGCCGCACAGGGGCTGTAATAGCGGGTATGGCGTACGCCATTGATTTCCACCGAAAGGGGCAGATGCTGACCCGCACGTGCACCTAACCAATGGGCGCTAGGTGCAAGCGTAATGGCAAGGGTGTTCTTACCCTGCTGACGTTTTGCCAGAACACGGGCAAAGACACGTTTGAGCGTAAGCTGAGGATGCAGGTAACCTGCGTAGTAATCAAAAACCGACTCGCGCAAAAAGCCCGCAAGGGGACTGCGTTGTAAGGCTGTGAGTACTGGCAGCGTGAAATTCACCAGTAATGAAGGCAGCAAAGCCAAGACAGGCTCCGTTTTGTGAAGTTTAGTGAACAGTTGTTCACAATGTTGCCGCGCCGACGCATTTCAGTCAACATCTGTTCACTAAACAAATCGAAGCGCCCCGTTCTACTCACGGAAATGGGTCACTTCTGCTACATTGCGGCCCGATTCCAGTACGGGTAATCCTAGTTCAGCCTTACTCTTTGCCAACGGATAAACACGACGCTTTGTTAATGCGCGCAGAAAAGAAACTACAGACCCGCCAAGCCTTGCTTGATGCTGCGCTATTGCTGATGGAAAGCGGGCGTGGTTTCAGCGGCCTGAGCCTGCGCGAAGTCACGCGCGAGGTGGGTATTGTGCCGACTGCGTTTTACCGACACTTCCCTGACATGGAGCGCCTGGGACTCGCCTTGGTTGAAGAGGTCAGCAGTTCGTTCCGTGAAGCGATCCGGCTGGTTCGTAGCAACCAGTTTGAACATCTGGGCGCGATTAGCGCGTCGGTACAAATCTTTGTCGACTATGTTGTGGCACATCGGCAACTGTTTTTGTTTTTGGCACGCGAGCAATACGGTGGTTCAACAGTAATACGGCAGGCCATCAAAGAAATACAACAACGTTTCATTGCCGACCTGGTAGATGACTTGAAACAAATGCCCAAGCAACGGCATTTGAATCTGGATGACTTGGACGTACTGGCAGACCTCATCGTAAAAACCGTGTTCTCCACCTTGCCCGAGTTGATCAACCCGCTCGACCTGGAAAGCCATAGCCAGGAGCTAGCGCAAGACAGACTGGAGTCAAAGCTGCGTTTTATCTTTATGGGCGCGAAGTATTGGCGTGGCGTGCAGTGGGAACCGAACGATTAAGCGCAACGCCCGCTGCCAGGAAGCCTCGCCACTGATCCGCTGACGGCTGAGGCAGCAATCACTCAACGCGTTGGTAAGGGAATACGCTCCACCTCGCCCGGCACCGAGGGGAAGCGGTCTTCCTGCCAGCGCAGCTTCGCAGCTTCTATCCTCTCGGGCGTGCTGGCGACGAAATTCCACCAAAGGTGACGGGGCCCATCCAGCGGCTCACCCCCCAGCACCAGCAGCCGAACATCCTCCAAAGCTTCCACCCATACCAAGCGACCGGGCTGCAACACAGCCAGCTGGCCTGCCTCCACACGCTCTCCATCAATCTCAACCGCACCACGTGCCACATAGACACCCCGCTCGGCATGGTCAGCCGGGATATCAAATCGCGCATGCTGGTCAAGCTCTCCGGCAACATATAGCGTATCGCCATAGGTATGCACGGGCGAAGTGTAACCATAAGCATGACCCAAAATCACGCGCAGGGTCAGGGCTGACTGTTCTATCAGTGGTAGGCTGCTGGCTGGATGGTGCCAGAAGCCGGGTTCAGCATCCTCATGCGCCAAGGGCAAGGCAAACCAGGTTTGAATACCATGTACTTGCTGACCCGTTTGACGCGCACCAGGTGGTGTTCGCTCAGAATGCACCACACCATGACCTGCCGTCATCCAGTTCACATCGCCCGGCCGGATGACCTGCTCATTGCCCAAGCTATCACGGTGCAGAATTTCGCCTTCGTACAAATAAGTTACGGTCGCCAAACCAATATGGGGATGCGGCCGCACGTCAATACCGTTACCCGGTGCAAAACTGGCTGGGCCCATATGATCGAAGAAAATAAATGGTCCTACCGACTGTTTGGGCAAGCCGGGTAAGAGTCTGCGAACAGAAAAGCCGCCCAGGTCACGCTCGTGGGGCTTTAAGAGATGCTGAATGCTGGACATAGGGAAGCCTTGATAAACAAAAGGTGAAAGACACGGACATGATGGGGTTTGGAAATAAGAACCTGTCTAAAGTCTCGCGAGCTAAGGCAAGATAAGGCGAAAACAGCTGAGGAAGCGGAGTTTACAAGTGGTAAATGAGCATTCCGAGGGTGTTTTCAACGCCATATTGCCGACACGCAGCAGACTTTAGACAGATTCTAAGGCGCCGACACAACCATAAGACGCCATGTAAGCTACATGGCGCCCTATGCCGGCTTATTGATTCAGGCGAATCTGGTAATCAAGCACATTGCCCCAGATAGGCCGATAGTTGCAGTCCGTTGGCTGCAACTGCCAGGACAGAATAGAGCGCGCCTGCCGTGTAAGACCGGACATCGGTTGCACTAGGTTGATATTGTTGTTGGCGGCCGCAACAACAGCAAACTGCCAAGGCCGGATAGCACCCAGGGCTTCATTGGCCAGGTGTACGCTATCGACCCCCACCGGCACAAAAGTGCTGCCATTGCTGACACAGTTAAGTACATATTCACGACTGCCCGGTAGCGGCGCACCGCCAAAACCGCCGGGCTGCTTGATGCTGACCGGGCAGGCGAACAAGCGTCTTTGCGGGTCATAGCCACAACAAGTCATCTGCTCGAACCAGGTACTGCCTTGATACGAGGTCTTGCCGCAAAAGGCGGCGTCGGGTGCCACGCTACCATCAGCCACCGCACAGTATTGATATTGCGAATAGACCGACTTCTCAAAACGCAAACGTTCGTCCTCATTCATTTTTTCCCAGCCGGCCTGGCTGAATTGGTTGACGATCGAGCCTTTGATCTCCGCGCTACATACCGGTATAGGTGCAGCATAGGCCGCGCCGAACAACAAACCCGTACCCAACAACATGGCTAATCTTGTCTGTAAACACATGATGGTTTCCTCCTACAAAACGAATGTAGAACCACCGTAGAGAGCGGGAATCATGATCTGGTAGTCAGCAGCGCAGTGTGGGTTTGGCCCTCAGAACCTATTCAATGTCTGCGGTGCACCCGCAAGACTTTGCACAGGTGCGTGCGCAGGCCCACCCATCAATTAAAGCCAGCACCATGTCAACGTTGTACCACGCGGATTTCGATATTCAACCCGCCCCCCTCCGTGGCCGACCGATGCACGAAAAACTGTGCGAAGCACGCTTCAGATGGGAGCCTATCCACGGTTGGCGAATAAGGCGGGGCAACTACGTGCCTTACGTGTCCATCAAAGGCTTAGGCAGCCAAACACTCGCTGGTTCAGAGAAGCGCGTCCCATAAAACTACGCCTGTTGATGGCGGTTGACGTAAGTGCTTGATAAGCGGAAACGGCCACCCGCGCCTGCCGGCCATGCTTGCAGCTGCCGGTGGTAAGGGTGGGTGCCATCTATCCCGCCCCTTACCCCCCTTCCTATTCAGCTATCTGGCTAGATTCGACCGGCGTTGAAATCCTCTACCGCCCGCATGACTTCTTCCCGTGTGTTCATGACAAATGGCCCCCACTGGGCAATCGACTCACGCAAGGGCTTACCCGCAATCAGAAGCAGCTTGGCAGCGCTGCTCCCCGCCGAAATGCGAACCCGATCGCTTTGTGGATGATTCGCCAAGATACCCATCTGCTTTGTATTCACTAACTTCTGATTGCCGCCAACCAAAGCACTGCCTTCGTAGACATAGACAAAGCCATTAAATTCACTGGGCAGCGCTTGCTCGAACACCGCACCCGCAGGTAGGTGCAGGTCAAGATAAAGCGGCTCGGTATCCGGCTTTTGCACGGCACCCTTTACGCCATCGGTCTCTCCCGCAATGACCCTCACCGAGACCCCTGCATCGGTACGGAGGCTGGGGATCTCCAACGCAGGAATATCGCGGTAGCTGGGTGTAATCATCTTGTTTTTGCCCGGCAGATTGACCCATAACTGAAACCCCTGCATCAGTCCTTCTTCTTGCTCAGGGAGTTCGCTATGCACCAACCCGCTGCCCGTGGTCATCCACTGCACTCCGCCCGGCCCAAGCAAACCTTCGTTACCAGCGTTGTCACGATGGCGCATACGCCCGGCCAGCATATAGGTCACAGTTTCGAAGCCACGGTGGGGGTGATCAGGAAATCCTGCCAGGTAGTCATCCGGATTTTCTGAATGAAAATAATCCAACATCAGAAACGGGTCCAGCCGCTGCTGCAAGTCCTGCGTCAACACGCGCAAGAGTTTGACCCCAGCACCATCAGAAGTTGGCATACCATTTACCAGACGCTCGATTTCACGCGGTGTTCCTTGCCGTTGCGACATGATATTTCCTTCCCTGTTCTGTGGGTCTAAGCCCTAACCAGACAGTATTCTGATCGTGTAAACACAGCAGAGATAGCGAAACATTCCACCAGAAAGAATCAGTTTTATTGAACATATTAATAGGCGGAATGACCGGCAAATCGTCCTTGCAACAGCTTCCAAGGTCTGCCCGGGCTGGCATGTTAGAATCCCGCCCTAATCATGAATCTGCTCACTCTCGATACCTCCACCGAATACCTCTCACTGGCCCTACAATACAAAGGCGAAACCTTGTTGCGCGATTGGCATGCACAGCAAAAACATGCCGAAATGACCTTACCGCAAATCCAGCAGCTACTGGCCGATGCCGGTGCGAGTCTGCAAGATTTGGACGGTATCGCGCTTTCGATAGGTCCGGGCTCTTTCACCGGCTTGCGCATTGGCTGCGGTATTGTGCAGGGCTTGGCGTTTGGCCTGGATATCCCAACCCTGGGCGTCAATACCCTGGCCGCGCTGGCTGCCGATAGTGAAGCCGACCATGTACTGAGCGTGCTGGATGCCCGTATGGGTGAGTTATATCTTGCTGGATACCAGCGCAATAACGGTGAATGGCAGGAAGTACTGGCCACCCGCGTATGCGGGCCGCAAGCCCTCCCAGACTTACCCGATACGGGCTGGCAGGGCCTGGGTAGTGGTTTTGCGGTGCAAGGGGAAGCACTTCAAGCACGATATGGCAGCCAATTGCAGGCCGTGGACGCGAACCGTTTTCCGCACGCCAGTGGTGTGCTCAAGCTGGCACAAGCCAAGTTTGAAGCCGGTCTAGCCGTGCCGGCGCATTTGCTTGAACTATTGTATATCCGTGACAAAGTGGCGCTTAAAACCAATGAGCGCACCAAAGCTTGAATACTGCACTAGCCCGGGATATCAGGAATTTCCTCGACATCAAACGAGTCAACGGCGTCTGCGATATTCAGATCGATCCGACTGCGGCGCTTGTAACAGTAGAACTCACGTACTGCTTCAAAACGCGAATATCCGAGCGACTCAAAAGTAGGTTCCAACTTTGCCATAACCGCCCGCGCCAGTTTGATGGCTGCTTGCTTATTAGGTGCAATGAATTCGCGCCCATCAAGCTCGAAACCAGCATCCAACATCGCGCGTTCTATAATCAGCCAGAACATTCGACATGTATCGTAAGGCAAGCCCAAGTAGTCGAGATTGACCACAAAGGCGATATCGGCGGATTGGCTAGTCATGAGATTGGCATTGTGTTGATTGATCTTGCGTAAAATCATCCTTTTCATAGTAGCTGCCATGCAAAAATTTGCTGGCAAGCCATCGTAATTTCCGACGCCTATCTTGTGACTGACTCCCTTAGCATTACCTTTCGCCCCTTTGAGGAAACCGACCTGCCTGCCATGGCCGACATTGAAGCCGACCTCCAGGCTTTTCCCTGGACCGCGCTCCAGTTCATCCAGTCTTTCAGCGAAGGCCACCGTGGGCTGGTCGCCATGGCACAAGGGGAACTGATCGGCTTTGCCGTGACCCAAATGGTATTGGATGAACTATCGCTGCTGACCCTGGGTGTACGGCGAGACTGGCAACGGCGCGGTATTGCCCGCCAGCTGGTACAAGCCCTAACCGAGCAGGCATCTGAACAAGGCGCGGCCGTATTGATGCTGGAAGTCCGTAAGAGCAACGCACCAGCCCGCTCACTCTATCGCCGGCTTGGCTTTGTCGAGACGGGAGTACGCAAGGGCTATTACCGTGCTGAAGAAGGCCGCGAAGATGCAATCCTGATGGCCCTGACGCTGGACGAGGGTGGACGATGACTGATCAATACGTTGAACTGGTAATGGAAGAACTGGGGCTGATGCCCCTCTGGGTGCGTCCTGAACTGGTGGTGACAACGCCCACCAAGTCCGCTGCCACCTCGATAGAACCAGCAGTACCCATTGCTGCGCCAATCGTTGTCGCTGCGCCCGTCCCAGTGATACTGGAAACGCCCCCTCGACCCAGCAGCCCTCCCCCGCCAGCCAGACACATCCCTGCGTCAATAGCGCCACCACCGGTTGCTGTACCTCAATTACTGGAGCGCGACGAACGCGCCCAAAGAATCTCGGCACTGGACTGGGAGGCTCTGCAAGCTGAAACGACCACCTGTACCGCCTGTGGCTTATGCAAGTCACGCAACAAGGTGGTATTCGGCACAGGCCAGCCAAAAACCGACTGGCTGGTGATCGGTGAAGCGCCCGGTGCGGAAGAAGATAGGCAGGGTAAGCCTTTCGTAGGTCAAGCCGGTAAGCTGCTCGACAATATGCTGACTGCCGTCGGCCGCTCGCGGCAAGAGAACGTCTATATCCTGAATACGCTCAAGTGCCGCCCCCCGCAAAACCGCAATCCACAGCCCGATGAAATGGCACTTTGTGCACCGATCTTGCATCGGCAAATCGAGCTGATTCAACCCAAAGTCATTTTTGCGGTTGGCCGCTTTGCAGTACAGGCCCTGCTGGGACGTGAAGCCACTATCGCCAGCCTGCGCGGCAAGCTGCACGACTATCGAGGCATTCCGGTTGTTGTCAGCTATCACCCGGCTTATCTGCTCCGTAACCTGCCCGACAAGATCAAAGCCTGGCATGACTTGCTGCTAGCCAATAAGGTATTGGCCGACCACAGCCCGAAATAGCAACTGCGATGTTCCCAACGCCACTCGCAACGCTGGAAGCGAGCTCACTCTATGAGCCTGTTTTACGATCTGTAGTGAGCGACCGTCAGCAGGGTGAAGCGCAAGAACCGGAATGTACTTTTGTATGCAGCACAAGAGCCAAGGTCACGGCTGCGCAGTAAGATTGTAAATAGGTTCTAAATAGCACTTGGCTGCAGAGAAGTGACAGGTGAGAATACGAACGTTCTCCAAACTCTCCGCATGCCCATGGCTACCCATGACGGGACCTCCCGTAAAATCATCCATATCGATTGCGACTGCTTCTATGCATCAGTTGAGATGCGCGACGATCCTAGTCTGGGCGATAGACCCGTCGCGGTGGGGGGCAGGCCCGAATCGCGTGGTGTAATTGCAACCTGCAACTATCCGGCACGTAGCTTCGGAGTTCGATCCGCCATGGCTTTCAGCCAAGCGCTGCAGCGCTGTCCACAGCTGGTGCTGTTACCACCACGGTTTGAAGCCTACCGCGCTGCATCGAAACAGATACGCGCGATTTACGCCGACTATACCGACCTGATCGAACCCCTTTCGCTTGATGAAGCCTATCTGGACGTCAGCAACTCGCCGCTACACCAAGGCAGCGCCAGCCGTATTGCCATCGACATCCGCGACCGTATCCGCGCTGAAGTCGGCATCACCGCCTCCGTGGGCATTGCCGCCAATAAGTTCATCGCCTTCTGAGGAGTGGCACTATTTCTTACCAATGCCTCATCAAATGATCAATCTAAAATACGAAACTTGCGCATATAGTGTTTCGATAAATGTTAGCTTTTTAGAAATTTCCCGCTAGATAAGCACAGTATCTATGCTCGTTAACACGCAGATAGCACATAGATGACGAAAGCCAAAGACGTAGCTCAAGTAACCCTTCGACGCGTAGCTCATTTAGATATGGATGCGTTTTACGCATCTGTTGAACTACTGCGTTATCCTCAGTTACGTGGCTTACCCGTAGTAATTGGCGGACAGTCAACCACTCATCCAGAGCAGGATAAAGCGGGTAACCTAATCTATTCGAAACTTAAGCATTACGTGGGGCGAGGTGTAGTGACAACTTCAACCTATGAAGCCAGAGCCCTAGGTGTTGTCTCCGCAATGGGAATGATGAGGGCTGCAAAATTAGCACCCGATGCGATTATTCTACCGGCAGACTTTGATTCTTACCGGCATTACTCGACATTATTCAAACAAGCCGTAAAGACCGTTACACCAGAAATAGAAAATCGCAGCATTGATGAAGTATATATAGACCTTAGCTCCAACCTTGACGAATCTCATTTAATTGCAAAGAGACTCAAAGAAACAATTTTTAATGCAACGGGGCTAACCTGCTCCGTAGGAATAGCGCCGAACAAACTACTGGCAAAGCTTTGCTCGGAGCTAGACAAGCCAGATGGAATCACTGTAATAACAGATTCAGACATAAAAAACAGAATCTGGCCATTAGGCGTGGGGAAAATAAATGGCATCGGCCCCAAAGCAGTGGAGAAACTTAACTCTCTCGGAATTGTAACTATCGGGGATTTAGCATGTTTTGGCCTGTTCACCCTCCAAAATAGGTTTGGTCGAGTCTACGGCTTATGGTTACATCAGTCTGCAAACGGCTGGGATGATCGCCCAGTCGTTATACACAGTGAGCCAAAATTAATTAGCCGAGAAGCCACATTTGAATATGACCTTGACGTTAAGATAGATCGCGTAAAACTGACAGAGTTTTTTTATCGGCTCTGTGAGCAACTCTCAGAAGATCTCAAGCATAAGGGCTATGTGTGTTATACCATCGGGATAAAAATAAGGTTTACTGATTTCCATACTGTAACTAGGGATATAACATTATCCCAGCCAATCAGCGATTCGAAAGCGATAATTCAAGCAGCAAGAGTATGTCTGCGCAGGGTATTTTTTAATAATAGAATTAGACTACTCGGAATAAAAGCCACTGGATTATTACAAATAGATAGCGTTACAAGAATTCAACAAGGCGTCTTATTTGACTAGTTAGTCGAGTGGCCCGAGGGAGACCCCACCTAAAGGCCCTCATGCAACCGGACGTGATCTCTCGACTCTTCCCGCTCTTATCGTCCAGTCATCCTGACACGGGTAATCAACCAGTGCGCAAATACCAAGGCCACTCGCAACCATACACTTCGCTTTTGAGGCACTCCTACCCAGGCAAACGGCGGCCGGACTTAATTGCTACCGGCCGCACGCAACATCAGCCCAAACCAGAGTGGGCTTGGGAAACTAGGAGCCACTAGTTATTTGTGTTCTTATAGACGATTCGGTCCGCTTTGCCGTCATGATTCACATCTCCCAAGAGCGGTAAGTAGCCTGGTCCACCCCACTTTTGGCCATTCCAACTACACGCGCCACCATCAGTCAGCATGCAGCTCCATTCGCCATCGGACGGACGATAGAGTACACGGTCTGATTTGCCATCACCGTTGACGTCGGCAAGCATTGCCATGTAGCCCGGCCCGCCCCAATACTGGCCGTCCCAACTGCATATAGCGCTGCTGTTTACCTTACACCCCCACCATCCCGTGGAACCCCAATACAATACACGGTCCGCTATATGATCACCGTTTACGTCGCCCAGTAATGGGATATATTCGACTCCACCCCATTTCTGGCTGTCCCAGTTGCACGACGCCCCATCGCGAAGTCGGCATCCCCATGTACCATCGGTGGCACGATATAAGACCCGGTCTGAGATACTATCCCCGTCCACATCCGCCACAAATGGACGAAACTCAATACCGCCCCACTTCATTGCATCCCATTCGCATGCGTTACCATCTGTGATGCGGCAGCCCCAATCGCCATCGGCTGCTCTGTATACGACCCGATCGAGTTTCCTGTCGCTATTTAAGTAACCAACCAAAGGTTGGTATGATGCACTTCCCCATTTGGTTTCATCCCAACTGCATTTCCCCCCATCCGTGATCCAACACCCCCAGTCTCCGTCAAAAGGACGATACAAAACGCGGTCCGCGTTCCCATCTGCGTTCACATCACCTGTCAACGGAATGTAATTGGCGTCACCCCATACCGCCGCATCCCAGCTACATTTCCCCCCATCAGTGATCCAGCAACCCCAATTACCAGCTGGTGTCAATAGTGCGTTAGCAGCTTGACGGCCAGTTCGATCTATTGCTGTGCTCACGTTGTCGGCGTAAACCAATGCTGACGAAATCAAGCCGATGGTGATTGCTAGATGCCTTGGAAACCGTTTGAACATTTCTCGTACCCCCTTTTCATTAGCATTGTGAAGTTGAGTGAATCAAACAAATCAGACTTTTCTTGTAGCTACACGTGTAATTGGCTTGAAAAATGCTCATTCTTTTCTATTAGGCTGTCTGAGTGGCTTAGGCCACGCGGGAGGACTCCATCAAATTTATTTAACATGGAGCATGTCAGATAGTGCCTGCTGAAAGTCACAACGCAAGTAGATTAAGCGTGATAGCTGCGGATAGGCCAAGGTGCTGTGGATCCTTTTAGTACTTCTTTGTTGGTAGTGGCACCTCCAATGTGTTTTTTTCTACCGCTAATAGACTCTAATAGGTGTGCCCAAGAGAAACTCTAGACGACGGCCGATTATAAAACAAAATAAAAACGCCAAGAAGTAACTACTCTTAGCGTTTTGTCTCTCAACTTATTACTTTACCTGTGTTACATAACGATGAATTCATAATAGATTCTTTGACATCGTTCTACCGTGCCAAATGATCCACTGCTTATGTTTTCTTCATACTGACTCATGAACTAAATTACCTTGAATTTCATAGGTACACCTAATTGGTAAATTTTAGCCAACAGAAGGCTGCAGTGAGCAAGAGAAAAACACAAAACTACACATCGATATACCTGAGCAGAAGCAATTAAGTTGGTGCTTGACGGAAGTTGAACCACAATGCTTCAGGATTGATCCGTTCCTGCACACTGTGGGACTAAACAGATATTAACTGCCGTGATAGTTCACTCCGCCGCGAAGGACAAAATTGAACCTGACGGTAGTTTCTTCAATTGGTAATTGTTTCCAGTAGTGAATTTCCAGCTAGGTATGGTGTGACGAACTGATTTGGCAGCCTTCGCGTTTACGGCAGGACTGAAGTTGAGAAACAGATTACCTCAACGGTTTTTCGCTTCCCGAAGTTGGAAGCTACCCCACAATAATCGAATTTAACCATCGGATCGTTTCGCCCTCTCTTCCCATCCTTACAGTAGGGCACCTCGAAAAACCTCTCATCCATGGCATGATTCTGACATCCGAAAGTCAGCCCCCCCCCATCATGATCAAATCCAGTCTGTTTGCCAGTGAAGAACGTGAAGCAAAGCTTGATCAGCTGGGCGATGCGCTGAAGGTCCTGGGGACCCATGTCGATTTTGCCGCACTGGCGGCAGACATTGACCGAGCAGCGCCCGCGGCGGCCGGCCGCCGTTTCCAACGGAATTAATGGTTCGGGTGCTGCTGGTTCAGCAATTGTTCAATCTCAGCGATGAGCAGATGGAATGCCAGTTGCTCGATCGCCTGAGTTTCCAGCGCTTTGTCGGTCTAAGCAGTAGCAGTCAATTAGCTTGAAGGCGGCCAATCGGCAGTTAGCCAAACATGGCTATATTGCACGCGGTGGTCAGATGGTGGATGCCAGCATCGTGCAAGTCCCGAAGCAGTCGGTGAGTCGGGAAGAGAAAGCCATGATTCAAGAACGCGCCATGCCTGCTAA